>JAKLKR010000430.1 GCA_023150565.1 Planctomycetota bacterium | reverse complement strand
CCAGCGTCCGCTGGCCGCCAGCCGCCCGAGGGTGCCGGCGGTGAGCAGGCGCTTGTAGGGGCGCGGGCACTCGTAGAGGCCGAGCGGGGCGTCGCCCGCCAGCTCGGCCAGGCGCAGCAGCAGGGCCTCGGCCTGGGCGTCGTCGGCCTCGCGCGGCACCACCTGGCCGGTGATCACCACCGCGGCGTCGACCCCGGTGGCGGCCATCTGGCGCAGGCAGGCGGCCTCGCCCGCGAGATCGCCGACCCCGATGGTGCCGGTGGCCACCACCGGCACCCGCCCGGCGACCCGCGCCACCACCTGGCGGGCCAGCCCCAGGCGCTCGTCCCAGCCCAGCTGACCGATCTCGCTCGACTGACAGCAGGCGAACAGGCCGGTGGCGCCGTGTTCAAGGTACCACTCCACCAGCATGTCGACCGCGGGTGCGTCGATCTCGCCGGCGGCGGTGAACGGGGTGAGCATGACCGGGAAGCAGCCGGACCAGGCGCAGGTGCTCATGACGTCAGACTCCCAGCCGGCGGAAGCCGGCGATGCGGTGGACGGTGACCAGGTTGGCATCGTGGTTGTTGGCGGCCCCGCCAGCGCCGTCGTCGGCGGCGGTGCGGCAGGCGGCGAGCAGATCGCCGCCGGCGAACAGCCAGTCGACGTACTGGAAGCCGTGGCATTCCACATCGGGATGCGCGATCAGGACGGCGCGGCGCTGCCAGTGGCGCAGGTCCGGCGACCAGGCCAGGCTGAGGCGGTTGCGCACCGAGCACGGCGTGCGCTCCGGCGGGCAGTCGGGATCGGTGGCGATGGTCCACCAGCCGTCGCCCAGGGGATCGCGGCGGATGGTGAACTTCTTGGCCCCGCCCGGGAACGGGATGAAGCCGGTGGCGGGATCGAAGCGGGTGTGCCGTCCGTCGGCGCCGACCTCGACCACCGCCGCCAGCTCGGGCGCGCCCGGGGGAACGTCGACGCGCAGCACGATGCGCACCTGGCCATCGGCGCCGGCCACCGCGTTGCCCTCCAGCCAGCCGTTGCAGCGCACCGGCCAGGCGGCGTCGGTGGCCTGGAAGTCGCTCCAGGTCCAGGCCTCGGCGCGCAGCGGATCGGCGTCGAGCGGGATCGACATCATGCCGGAGCGGAATCCGCGCGGCCAGCCGCCCTCGCCGTGCAGGTCCTCCATCGCCCGCCACAGGCGGCCGGCATGCACCAGCACCGGCTGCGGGGCGCAGTGGTATCGGCCCTGGCGCAGCAGGCCGCTGGCGCCGTCGGCCGGGGTGGTCCAGGTGAGGCCGCCATCCAGCGAGCGACGGATGACCGCGTCGCCGTATTCGCGCGTGGTGCCGATCAGGTACAGCGCCCCCTGGTGCAGGAACAGGGTCGACCACCACTGCCCGGCCAGCACCGCGCAACGCTGCCAGCTGCGCCCGCCGTCGAGCGAACGGTGGATCCAGGTGGTATCATTGCCGCAGCCGGGCCCGAACAGGTCGTGGCTGACCACCCAGGCGCCATCCGGCAGCACCGCGAGGCTGGGGGAGCCGAGGTAGGTCCGGCCGACCGCCGGTAGGTGCACCACCTGGCTCCAGTCCATCCCGGGGGCAAGGGTCGGGGCGGTCGCAGGCTTGCTCTGGCTGCTCATGAGTACCGTGTATACACTGTTTTCACATTATGGCAAGACCCCGCAGTCAACCACTGTATCCACTGTGGACCGGCCGCCCGACAGGCTATCGTGCCGACCATGAGCCGTGCACGTCAGACCTTGGGCTCCATGGCCTTGCGCCTGCTGCGCGAGCGCATCGCGCAGGGCGAGCTGCGCCCCGGCGACCGCCTCTCGGACCTGGTTCTGGCCAAGGAGATCGGCATCAGCCGCACCCCGCTGCGCGAGGCCATCCGCCAGCTCGCCGCCGACGGCCTGGTGGAACTGGTGCCGCACGTCGGCGCCACCGTGCGCGCCCCGTCGGCAGATGAGCTGGAGGAGCTCTACGAGCTGCGCGCCCTGCTCGAAGGCCATGCCGCGGCGCGGGCGGCAGGCCGGCGCACGCCCGCCGACGGCACCGCGCTGCAGGCGCTGTGCGACGCCATGGAGGCCATCCCCGTCCCGGCCGGCGAGCGCCTGGACGCCGCCGCCACCACCCGCCAGCGCGAGCTCGACCTGTCCTTCCACCGCCTGATCCTCGAACTGTCGGGCCTCGCCCGCCTGCGCCGGCTGGTGGACGACGCCGGGCTGATCGCCCGCCCGTTCGAATCCCTCGATGCCGGCCTGCCGGTGAGCGAATTGGCCTCGGCCTGCCGCCACCACCGCGCCATCGCCACCGCCATCGCTGACGGCGATGCGACGGCTGCGCGAAGCGCCATGACCGCGCACATCGAGGCCGGCCGCGCCGGCATCCGCACCCGCCTGGAGCAGTGGCAGGCGACCCGCACCGCCGCGCTGCCGGCGGCGCTGCGACCCTTCGCCTGAGCGCCGACGGCAGCGGCACGGACCTCTTCCCTGGGACCGCCGGGCTCCAGCCCGGCAGTTGATAATCGCCGGGCTGGAGCCCGGCGATCCCAGGGGCGCCATCCGTCCCTTCAGCACCGCCGACGAGTCCGCCACCTGGCCCGGCTCCGCCTGGTTTCCTCGCACCATCCTGGCGCTATAAGCCCCCTCCCA
>JAKLKR010000042.1 GCA_023150565.1 Planctomycetota bacterium | reverse complement strand
CGGCGGCCAGCCCGGCGGGCAGCGCCAGCTCGAGCGGCACGCGCTGCTGGCCGCCGGGGGCCACGGTCAGCTCGCCGGCGCCGGCCAGGGCGGTGCCCTCCAGCGCCCAGCGCCAGGCCACCGTGCGCGCCGTGCGCTGGTCGTTGACCACCACCAGCTGGTGGCGGGCGGTCTCGCCCGCGGTCCAGGTGCGGTGGCTGGCGGCCACCTCGTCGGGCCCGGGCCCGCCGCCGATCCATGCCGCCAGGGGCCGGTTCCAGCGCAGCACCTCGCGCCCGAGCACGGTCGGCGCCCAGCGCTCCGGCACCGGGCTGTGGAAGATGTCGCCGCCGGTGGGATAGCGGTGCACGGTGCGGTCGGGGCTGAGGCCGGGACGTTTGAGCCCCTGCCAGCGCGCCGGCTCGGGCAGCAGCCCGAGGGGGGCGTCGGCGAGCGGCTGGGCGAAGCCCTGCTGGTCCCAGGGCAGGGTCCAGCTCAGGCCGAAGGCGCGGTGGGCGCGCCAGTTCTCGGCCGCGTACAGCGCCTGCACCGGCAGCTCCTCGCGGTAGATCCAGCCGTTGGCGGCCGGCTTGCGGGTGGCGAGGTCGAAGCCCCAGCCGGACTGGATGAGGGCGGCGTTGTGGAAGGGCTTGCCCGCCACCAGCAGGTTCTGGGTGTCGCGCAGCAGCTGCTCGCGGTTGGCTTGCGGGCGGTAGGCCTCCTGGCCGAGGAAGGGCGCGTTGTATTCCGCCGTCAGCAGCCACTGCGGCCCCATGTAGCCGTGCAGGTGGGCGGGGCCGCGGTAGTTCGACCATGACGCGAAGTGCGGCAGCCCCCACTCGACGAACATCAGCGGCTTGCTGCCGCGCTGCGACCACTGCCACGGCCACTCGCTGCGTTCCTGCACCGGCGCCCAGTTGAGGTAGATGCAGTCGGTGTGGGCGTTGCCGTAGCTGCCGCTGTGGTGGTGGTAGATCCAGCGGGTGGGGTCTAGGCGGCGCAGCGCCTCCTCGGTCAGGCCCATGGCCGCGCGGTGGCCGTTGGCGACGTTCTCGGCCATGGCGTCCGGCAGCCACGAGCCGTCCATGAAGCGCGGGTCCTCGTGGCCGTAGTACCAGCCGTAATTGAAGCTCATGCCGTACATCACGGCGGAGGGATGGCGGTGCACGCGCTCGACCAGGGCGGCGGCTGTGCGCGTCCACTCCTGCAGGGCGGCGTCGCGCCGGTTCCAGTCCAGCAGCTTGGGATGCGGGGTGGGCAGCGACACCACCAGCCCGATGCGGTCGGCGGCGTCGAGCAGGGCGTCGAGCCCGCTCCATTCCCCCGGCTCGTATTCGCGGATCGGCCACACCGCGTTGAAGCCCCAGTCCTTGGCCAGGCGCAGGGTGCGCTCGACCGCCGCCGGGCTGGCGCGGTCGGCGGGCAGGGTGTGGCTGGCGATCTGCAGCACCCGGCCGTGGAAGGGGATGCCGTTGAGTACCAGGTCGCGGCCCTCGGCCCACAGCTCGCGGAAGCCGAACTCCAGCGGCAGCGACTGGTCGAGCACCCGGCCCTCGGCGTCGCTCAGCACCGCCACCGCGCCCAGGCGGTTGCCCGGGGTGTGCAGGTCCCAGCGCGGCAGGCGGGCGGCGTCGGCCTGCCAGCGCACCGCGCCGTCGGCCACCGCCTGCGCCGGCAGCTCGAGCAGCAGGGCGCCGTCGGGGCCGGTGATGCGCGCCGCCACCCGCGCCCCGGCCGGGGCGCCGGCCACCGTCGCCAGCAGGGTCAGGCGGTTGGCGCGCACCGAGGGTTCGGCGCGCAGGGCGGCGATGCGCGCGGCCGGCACCGCCTCGAGCTGGAAGTCGCCGCAGGGCCCGCGCAGGCGCGCCATGCGCGTGCTGCGCTTGCCGGTGTAGAGGCCGGTGTCGATGGTCTCGAAGCTGGCGCCGGCATCGACCAGCAGCTCGAGGGCGTGCTCGCCCGGCCGCGCCTCGCCCAGGGCGAGGGTGCCGCCGGGCCAGCGCAGCACCCCGGCCTCGGCCCCGGCCCAGCGCACCCGCGCGCTGGTGCTGATCATGGCGCAGTCCAGCACCAGGCTGCGCCCGGCCCAGGCCGGCGGCACCGCCACCGTGCGCCGGTACCAGGCCCGCACCAGGCCGTCGGCGGGGATGGCGGCCCCCGCCGGCAGCAGCAGCTCCTGGGCGTCGCCGGCGAACATCCAGTCGCCGCCACCCTTGGCCGCCGGCCACAGCCCGGGCACCTTGGCCCAGCCCCAGCCGCTGCCGGCGGGCGGCGGCGCCGGCTGCTCGCCGGCGGCGGCGGGGATGAAGGCCCACAGGCCGTTGAGGCACACCCGCTCGCGGGTCGCCGTGGCGGCGCGCGCGGCGTCGGCCAGGTCCCACACCGCCCCGGCCTCGGGCGGGGCGGGGAGGTCGGCGGGGCCCTCCGCCGCCGGCGACCAGCACGCCAGCGCACCCAGCAGCACGGCGGCGAACGAGCACGGACGGGGAGCGATGCGGGGGGAGGATGGCATACGGTATCCGGTATGCCGCGCCGGCCGCCCGGCGGAATGCCCGATCCCGCGCTGGCATATCCCTTTTGACTAGTCGAACGCACACATGTTCTGTTTGTCGGAACGTTTCCTTGCCTGGTCCAGACCACGGCGACACTCGCCGCAGATGTACGGACATGATCAATTAACGTTGATATCCACTATCCTGTCACCCATCCCTTGACCGCGGAACCCATGGCGCTATGTTACGTTTATCACAACAACGATCTGATATGAAGAACAGACCCATCACCAGCCTCGATAAGGCCCTGCACCTGCTCCAGCTCCTGGGCGGGCGCGGCGGCTGGACCGGGGTGCGCGACCTGGCGCGCGAGGCGGGCTACACCCCCTCCTCGACCCACGGCCTGCTGGGGGTGATGCGCGATCACGGCTTCGTCGAGTTCGACGAGGAGCGCCGCCAGTACCGCCTCGGCCTCGCGGTGCTGGCCCTGGCCGACACCATGGACGCCGGCGACACCCTCAGCTCCTTCGCCCGCCCGTGGGTGCAGCGCCTGGCCGACGAGCTGAACGAGACGGTGATGGCCCTGGCCTGGCGCGGCGGCCGCGCCCAGGTGGTGGCCGCGGTCGAGGCCCGCCACGACCTGCGCGTCAACCCCGGCCGGCGGGTGCCCGACCGCCCGCACATGTGGGCCTCGGGCCAGGTGCTGCTCGCCTGGCTGCCCGAGGGCGAGCGCCTGGCCTACGCCGCGCGCGCCTGCCCCGACGCCGCCGCGGCCGCCGGCCTGGTCGCCAGCCTGGCGGTGATCCGCACCCAGGGCTGGGCCCAGGCCCTCGACGTCGACGCCAGCGGGGTGGGCGCGGTGGGCGCGCCGGTGGTCGAGGCGGGCGGGCGCTGCGTGCTCGCGCTCGGCTGTTCCGCCCCCCTCAGCCGCTGCTCGTCCGAGCGCCTGACCGTGCTGCGCGAGCGCGTGGTCGCCACCGCCGCCGCCATGGGCGCCGCCCTCGGCCACCCCCTCACCTGACCTGAACCCCTCCGGAGCCCCTATGACCATCGCCCGCCGCAAGCCCCTCACCGCCCGCATCGGCACCTTCGCCGTCGGCCTCGACGTCTACTGGCCGCAGTTCCCCGGCCTGCTCAAGGACCTGATGGGCTGGCACGGCGAATTCATCGGCCAGGTGCAGGCGCAGGCGGTCGAGGTGGTGGACTTCGGCATGGTCGACAACGCCGCCAAGGCCCAGGCCGCGCTGCCAAAAATCAAGGCGGCGGACATCGACCTGCTGTTCGTCGACATGGTCACCTATGCCACCTCGGCCACCTTCGGGGTGATCGCGCGCGCGCTCGACGTGCCCATCGTGCTGGTGGCCCTGCAGCCGCGCAGCTGCATGGACTACGACCGCGCCAACACCTACATGCAGCTGTGCAACGACAACATCTGCGCCATGCCCGAGTTCTGCAACGCGATGGTGCGCATGGGCAGGAAGGCGCCGGCGACGGTGATCGGCACCCTGCATGACGACCCCAAGGCGGCGGGCGAGATCGCGCGCTGGGTGCGGGTCGCGCGCGTGCTGCACGACGTCAAGCGCGCCCGCCTCGGCCACTTCGGCCACCCGCTCGAGTCGATGTACGACATGCACACCGACCAGACCGCGCTCACCCGCACCTTCGGGCTGCACGTGGTGCAGACCGAGATCGACGACCTGGCGCGCCTGGAGCGCGGGGTGACCGAGCAGGAGATCGCGGACAAGAGCCGCGAGATCCTCGCCATGTTCGACACCCCCAGCCCCGAGCACGACCCCCACACCGAGAAGCTCACCGACAAGGACCTGCGCAACGCCGCCAAGGGCGCGGTGGCGCTCGACCGCTTCATCGCCGAGGCCGGCCTCGACGGCCTGGCCTACTACTACAAGGGCGAGAACGGCGGCGAGACCCAGCGCCTGGCCAGTTCGCTGATCGTCGGCAACTCGCTGCTCTGCGCCCAGGGCTTCCCCATGTGCGGCGAGAGCGACCTCAAGACCTGCGTGGCGATGATGATCATGGACCGCCTGGACATCGGCGGCTCGTTCGCCGAGTTCCACCCGGTGGACTTCGACCGCAACTCGGTGCTGGTCGGCCACGACGGCCCCCACCACATCCACATCGCCGACGGCAAGCCGGTCATCCGCAGCCTCAAGCAGTACCACGGCAAGCCCGGCTCGGGGGCCTCGGTCGAGTTCCAGATCAAGGCCGGGCCGATCACCATGCTCGGGCTGACCTCGACCGCCGACGGCGCCTTCAAGTTCGTGGTGGCCGAGGGCGAGAGCCGCCGCGGCAAGATCCCCGCCACCGGCAACACCAATACCCACGGCCACTTCGGCGCGTGCGTGCGCACCTTCCTGTCGCGCTGGTTCGCCCAGGGGCCGACCCACCACTTCGCCCTCGGCATCGGCCACCACGCCGAGGACGTGCGCCTGGTGGGCGAGGCGCTGGGCATCGAGGTCGCCCTGGTGGAAGGGGTCTGAGCCATGCATCCGCTCCGCGTCGTCACCCTCGAGATGAGCTTCAAGCCGTTCAAGGACGGCTTCTCCCCCGCCAATGTCGAGAAGGTCTGCCGCGAACTCTTCCGCCAGTGGGACGCGCTGACCCGCCACGCGGAGCGGATCCAGATCATGCTGTGGACCTCGGATGGCTCCGAGATCCTGGAGTTCACCGGTGACCTCGACGCCGAGATGGCGTGGGCGATGTACATCGGCGGCGCCAACCGCAGCCACACCTTCCAGTACGACCCCAAGCGCGAGGCGCTGCACGCCCGCCACTACGACTACTGCGCCAACCCGCCGAAACTGACCTACCGCACCTACGCCGCGGTGATCGCCGCGCTCAAGCGCATCGGCGGCGAGCTGACCGGCAAGCCGGTGGCGGTGGGCGCCACCTTCGACCCCGGCCCCGAGTTCGCCAAGTCGCGCTTCAAGTACGAGTGGCACCCGGAGGTCTGCCTGGGCGCGAGCATGGGCGAGGCGACCATGGTGTGCTGCTACGCCCACCTCAAGGGCGACACCCGGCGCTATGCCGCCTACCCGGCCGGCATCCCCGACGGGCTGCCCTTCGGCACCTTCCTCGGCAAGCAGTCGAAGCTGTTCCTCGCCGCCATGGGCTTCGACTACCTGTGGCTGTCCAACGGCTTCGGCTTCGGCATGGAGACCTGGGGGGTCAAGGGCGCGGTGTTCAAGGGCGACCGCTTCGACCCCGCCCGCCGCCACGAATGCGGCGAGAAGAACCTGGAGTTCTGGAAGCTGCTGCGCGCCGAGCTGCCCACCACCCCGATCGAGACCCGCGGCACCAACCTGCTCACCGGCACCGACATCGGCGGCGACGGCGTGCCCCTGCGTGCCATCTACCACGGTGGATTCAACCTCCAGGCCCCACCCAACAGCCCGTGGGCGGCGCTCGACAACGACTTCGGCCTGGAGCTGACCGGCTGGATGTCGCACATCGCCGAGCTGCCGGCCGACAACCGCAGCTTCCCCTTCCGCTACTACATCCACGACCCGTGGTGGCTGAACAGCCCGTGGCTGGACCGCTACGGCCGCGAGGCGCACGACATCTACCTGCCCGGGGCGGTGTCGCGCATGGAGGCCGACGGCAGCGTGCAGATCGCCGACCACCTCAACATGCTGACGGTCGACGACAGCCTGGGCGACATGCCGGTGCGGGTGCCCAACGAGGTCATCCCCCACCTGCTGGAATGCCGGCGCACCGCCCCCGACCAGGCCGGCCCGCTGCTGTGGGCCTACCCGTTCGACGAGTACCACGACCACGCCTTCGGCGCCGACGCCGCGGTCGAGGAGCCGTGGTTCGGCGACTGGCTGATCCGCGGTGCGATCAACGAGGGCCTGCCGCTCAACACCGTGGTCACCACCACCAACTTCCTGCGCATCGCCGACGCCACCCCGGCGGCGGTGGCCGGACGCATCCTGGTCACCCCGGTGCCGCGCGCCGGCGACCCCATGGACGCGCGCCTGCGCGCCTGGGTGGTGGCCGGGGGCAAGGCCCTGCTCTATGGCCCCACCGCCAACTCCTCAGCCGAGCTGCGCGCGCTGATCGGCGTCGCCGCCGCCGCGCCGATCAGCGGCGAATGCCAGATCAGCCTGGCCCTGGCCGACGACCGCTGCGCCGAGCCGGCCCCGCGCCGGGTCAAGCACCGCGAGCTGCTCAACTGCGGCGGCTGCGGCGAGGTCGCCACCGACGCGCGCGTGCTCGCCACCCTGGTCAAGGGCGAGGAGCGCCGCGCCGCCGCCACCGTCAACCGCCGCGTCGAGTGGAACGGCGGCGCGGTGGCCTGGGTGCGCGGCACCAACGCCACCGAGTACCGCAACGGCCATCACCCCACCCCCGACAGCCCGGCGGAATCGTTCCCGGTCGACCGCCTGCTGCGCCTGGCGCTGGTGGAATTCGGCTGGTCGCTGCGCGCCGAGCGCCGCAGCCCCGGCCAGCCGGGCCCCACCGTCACCATCCACCGCAGCGCCAACGGCTGGTGGTTCGCCGGCCTCACCCGCAGCACCAACGTGCCGCTGCGCCTGCGCGGCCCCGAGGGGGCGCCGATGCTGCTCGGGCACGAGGCCTGGGTCGAGGACGGCCACGCCCTCTACCACCTGCCGCGCGCCTGGCGGCGCGAATGCCGAGTGTTCGTCGACCAGGCCCAGGCCGGCGAGGTCGCCTGCGTCGAAGGCACCCATGAGCAGATGGGCACCATCCGCCGCTTCTGGGTCAAGGGCCTGAAGGACGCCACTGTCACCATCTATCCCGAGGAGGGCCGCACCGCCAAGGTCCTGGTCGATCCGGTGTGGCCGTTCTTCATGGGCCATCCGGTCGAGCACACGGTCGAGGACGGCGGCCGGCGCATCGTCTGCCGGCACGTCACCGGCAACCTCGGGGTGATCTGGTGAGGATCGAAATGATGGAACGGAAGCCCTCTTCCCTGGGACCGCCGGGCTCCAGCCCGGCCGAGCCGTCCAACCCAGACGCTCGAACTGCCGGGCTGGAGCCCGGCGCTCCCAGGGAAGCCCTCCGCTGCACCCTGCTCGCCGCCCTGCTCGCCTCGCCGCTCCTGGCCGCCGAGCCGCGCCTGGTGCCGGCCGGCGATCCCGCCTTCGTGGTCGAGGGTGCGGGCGGCTGTGAACTGGTCGACGACGCCGACGGGAAGCGCCTGCGCCTCAAGCGTCCGCTCGACATGCCCGGCAAGGGCTATGGCTGGGACAACCCCGGCGCCACCGTGCGCTTCCGCAGCGACGCCCGCACCCTGGCGGTGCGCCTGCGCTTCAGCGAGAAGCACGTCTCGACCAGCGCGCGCAACGCCACCGGCCTGCTGCTGGTGGACGGCGCCTGGAAGCCGGGCTGGACCTTCGACGCCGGCATCAAGACCGTGCAGCGCGCGGTGGCGGTGGTCGAACCGGCCCTGCCGGTGCCGGCCGCCGCCGGCCTGCACGAGTACACCGTGGTCATGCCCTATGGCGACAGCGTCGAGTTCGCCGGGGTGCTGGTCGGCGATGCCGGCACGGTGTCCGCCCCGGCGGCGCGCACCCGCCCGCGCTGGGTGGCCTACGGCGACTCGGTCACCCAGGGATTCGACGGCAGCCACGTCGGCGCCGGCTACCCCTGGCAGGTGGCCCAGCGCCGCGGCTGGGAGGTGGTGAACCTCGGCCTGGGCGGGCGCACCACCACCCCCGCCGACGCCGACGCCATCGCCGGGCTCAAGCCCGCGCTGGTGACGGTGGCGATCGGGGTCAACGACTGGCAGGGCGGGGTGCCGGCCGCCACCTACGGCGAGCGCCTGGCCGACCTGCTGCGCCGCCTGCGCGGCGCCGCCCCGGCGGCGCGCATCGCGGTCATCACCCCGCTGTGGGTGGGGCCGTCGTGGAAACCGGACAAGGCCACCGCCCCGCTGGAGGACTACCGGGTGGCGGCGCGCGCGGCGGTCAAGGCCCTGCGCGACGGCGACCAGCGCCTCGAACTGGTCGACGGCCCCGGGCTGATCGACCAGGAACCCTCCCTCTTCAACCGCGTGGCCGTCCACCCCAACGACGCCGGCTTCGCCCAGATGGCCGACCGCCTCGCCGGCCGCGTCTTCCCCGACCAGAACCGGAGCACCCCATGATCCGACCTCTCGCCCTCTCCCTGCTCGCCGCCGGCCTGTGGTGCGCCGACCCGGTGCGCCTCGACCTGCAGGCCTTCGAGCAGCCGCTGTCGGTGAGCGGCTGGCGCACCTACGCCTGGAGCCGCCCGCTCGACGACATCCGCGTCGCCACCGCCGAGCTGGACGGCGGCAAGGTGCTGAGGATCGACGCCGTCGACGCCGGCGCCGCCGGGCTGGTGTCGCGCACCTACCCCGTCACCGCCGCCGACAACGGCTGGCGGGTGACCCTGCGGCTCAAGGCCGACGCCGGCTATGCCGGCAACCAGCCGTGGTTCTTCGCGGCGGTGAACGACGAGGCCGGCAAGTTCCTGCCCCCGGCGGTGGATCTCACCCCGGCGGCCAAGGCCGGCGCCGAGTGGAAGGAAGTGACCCTGGAGGTGGCGCGCGCCAAACTGCCGACGGGCGCGAGCAGGGTGACCTTCAACTTCGCCAGCGCCGCGATCAAGGGCCAGTCCCCGGCCGGCGCCCTGCTCATCGACGACGTGCGGGTGGAAGCCCTGCGCTGAGGGAGCGACCTTTCCAACCTGCCGCTCCCGGGGTAAGCTGGCAGCATGGCCGAGCGCTTCCCGACCCCGCTTCCCGACCCCGCCAGCGATCCGCTGATCGTCCAGGCCCTGCTTGCCAGCCTGGAAAAGCGCGGGCTGATGGACGCCGCCAACCGCGAGCGCCTGCGCCGCCGCCTGGCCAGGGCCGGGGTGGCTGATCTCGCCGGCCTGCACGGCTTCCTCGCCGGGGGCGGGGTGAAGCCGGGGGTGGCGGCCACCCTGCTCTTCCTGCTGCCGCCCATTGAGCAGCCCCCGGTCGGCCCCTGCCGCCTGCTCGCCCACCTCGCCGACGGCGGCATGGGCTCGGTGTGGCTGGCCGACCTGCACGGCCAGCTGGTGGTGGTCAAGACCCTGCGCGAGGAATTTTCGCGCGATCGCGAGTACCTGCGCCGCTTCCAGCGCGAGGCGGTGATCACCGCCCGCCTCGACCACCCCCACATCGTGCGCTGCCTCGATCACGGGGTCGATGCCGGCCTGGCCTTCCTGGTGCTGGAGTTCGTCCAGGGCGGCGACGTCGCCCTGCTGCTCAAGCGCCAGGGTGCCATCGCCGAGGATGACGCCCTGGCGATCCTCATCCAGGCGGTGCGCGGCCTGGCCCAGGCCTGGCAGCGCTCGCTGGTGCACCGCGACGTCAAGCCCGCCAACCTGTTCATCGACCCCTTCGGGGTGGTCAAGGTCGCCGATTTCGGCCTCGCGCGCTCGACCGCCGAGGAGAGCGCGGTGCTGACCATGCAGGGCACCACCGTGGGTTCGCCCGCCTTCATGTCGCCGGAGCAGATCCGCGGCGGTACCCTCGACTGGCGCACCGACGCCTACGCCTGCGGCTGCGTGCTCTTCACCCTGCTCACCGGCGACACCCCCTTCACCGGCTCGGTGTCCGAGGTCTTCACCCAGCATCTCTCCCATGCCCCGCCGGACGTGCGCGCCCGCGCCCCGCGCACCGGCCAGGCGAGCGCCGAGCTGATCGACCGCTGCCTGGCCAAGCGGCCGGGCGAGCGCTTCGCCTCCCCTGCCGAACTGGTCGCCCGGCTGCAGCAGGCCCGCGACGCCCTCGGCGGCGACCCCGCCGCCAGCCTGTCGCAGGCGGTGGTGCGCGGCAGCAGCTCCTCCATGCCCTGCCCCGCCGGCGGAACCGGCCAGGCGGCCGCCCCCCGTGCGGCCCCCGACGACGATGACCTCATCATCCCCTTCGATCCCGCCCCCGAAGCCGAGGGCACCACCGCCACCCAGGCGATGCCCGGGCTGCGCGGCGCCCCGCCCAGCCCGGTGGAGCGGGTCGAGACGGATCCTCCCACCCTGCGCGAGGTGAATGAACGCAGCCGCTTCGAGGGGGACTGGTCGGCCGCCCCGGACTGCCCCCGCCTGGCGCTGCGCGGACCGCACGACTGCCTGCTGGTGCTGCTCGCCCAGCCGGAGGCGGTGCTGGGCAAGCAGGCCACGGCCCCGGTCGACCTGCCGCTGCGCGACTACCCGGCCGAGGCCTGCGCCGCCAGCTGCGCCCGGGTCAGCCGCCAGCATCTGCGCCTCGGGCTGCGCGACGGGCGGGTCGAGGTCGCCGACCTCGGCAGCAGCAACGGCACCCTGGTCGATGGACGCATGCTCGAGGCCCAGGAGGCGGTGACGCTGGACCCCGACCGCGAGCACGCGGTCCAGATCCCCGACAGCGTGATCCTGCGCGTGCGCGTGCTGCCCAAGCGCACCCGCTCCCTCGCCGTCATCAGCGGCCTGCCCCCGCGCCAGGCCGGGCCGGAGCCCGGCCTGGCGGGTCCCGCGCCGATCGACGCGGTGCGCATCACCCGGCCGCTCAACCGGCCCGGCCTGGCCTATGCCCTGGTGCTGCGCCGCATCCTGGTGGGCGGCCCCGCGGCCGACCTGGCCATGCCCGGCTGGGAGGGCCCGCCGCTGGAACTGGGCATCTGGAATGGACGCTGGATCGGCCGTCTTGGCGCCGGCGTCTGGCAACCGGTCGGCGCCGCCCTGGGAGGACGCGCGCAGGCGGAGGCGCTGCGCAGCGGCGACAGCGACCTCTGACGCGCTCCTCCCCCGGGGCCATGCGCGCGACTGGCAACGCGCCCCTGGCGCGGCAGTATCCCCTGCATGCGCCGCGGCTTCACCCTGGTCGAGATGCTGGTCGCGACCGCGGTGTTCGCCCTCGGCTTCACCTCCTGCTTCGCGCTGTTCCTGGCCGGGGTGCGCTACCGCACCCAGGCCGAGGACCTCACCCGCCTGTCGCTGGCCTCGGGTTCGCTGATCAACGAGATCGCCATCGACAGCAGCAAGCATGGGGCCGGCGATGGCTCGCCCGCCACCTACGTGGGCAATGGGCGGGCGGATGACGGACCGGAAACCAGCCTCGAGCTGTATCCCTACCCCGCCACCGGCACCTGGTACCGGGTGGTCGCCTGCACCGACCTGGCCGGGAGCAACGACCCCGCCAGCCCCACTCTGCACCTGACCCTGCTGGTGGTGTCGTTCGCCGCCAGCAGCCCCACCCTCGACCTAGCCGAGGTGGCGCGCCGGGTCGGGACCAGGCAGAGGACGGTCGCCACCGAGGCCGAGGCCCTGCTCGTCGCCCAGGAACTGGCCGACCGCCACGTCGCAGTGCTGGTCAGGACCGTGATCCTGCGCCGGCCTTCCTGGCTGCCTTGACTGTTCACCAGGCCCCTCCTGCCTAGGGCGGGAGCTCCGCTGACGCGGAGCGCCGGGCTGCGCCCGGCGGGGCCTTCTGGGGGGCCTCGGCCCCCCAGGAACGCGCCTCCGGCGCTGCCCCCCCGCAAGCGTCGGCGACCGCCGAACCAACGGCTGCGCCGGGCGATCCGCTGCGCGGATCGGGCGCCATGGGCGCCGGTTCGGCTCGCCCACCGCGTGACCTGTCGCCGGTGATCTTGCGCCTCCAGCGCACCGCCAGATAGACCAGCGCCCCCGGCAGCCAGCCGAACAGCACGGCCAGGAACCACAGGCCCTGGCTGTCCTCGGGCTCCTCGCGCAGGGCGACCACTGCCGCCCAGATCCACACCACACACGCGATGGAGATGGCCGCGAAGGCCAGGTAGATGGTGAGCGCCAGGTGGTCGGGGGGAGGCACATCTGCATCATGTGGATGGCCCGTCAGGTGACATCGGGGATATTACCCACGATCCGCGCATGATCATCGATGCTGCAATGACATGCGAACACCTGCGTCTGACGAGGGCCAACTCCCACCCCCCAGGCCCATCTTGACTTGCTCCCAGGCCATCGCCATCGTCCGCGCGCCCCGCATCGGGGGTTCCCTCTGGCACATGCCCACCATCACACCCGCCATCGCCATGACCGGCCCTGACCGCCGTCCGACCGACCGGCCCCAGCATTGGCTGGCGGCGTCCTCGGCGCCGTGGCTGATGATCGCCGCCACGGTTATGGGCGTGGTTGGTGGCCTGGCGCTGGACCGCTGGCTGGACTGCACCCCCTGGGGGGTGCTCGGCTGCTCGCTCGCCGGCATCGCCACCGGCATCTACATGGTCATCCGCGAGGGCTCCCGGTGAGACCCACCACCGTCATCGCCCTGTGCGCCCTGCCGGGCCTCGCCGCCGCCACCATCGGCCGCCTGGTCGGCCAGCACGGCATCGCCGACGGCGGCCTGTACGCGGCCATGGTCGCCGCCCTCGCCGCCGTGTGGCTGGTGATACCGATGGGCTCGGGAGCGGTGGTCCAGGCCGCCCGCCTCGGCCTGGCCTTCTTCACCCGTCTTGCCGGCGCGCTGCTGGTGGCCGCCCTCGTGGTCCAGCCCGGCCAGAACCACGCCGATCTGCTCGTGACCCTCATCGCCTGCCTGCTCGCGGCCATGGCCGCCGAGATGGCGCTGCTGCTGCGCGTGGGAGCCGACGGCGCCCAGGAGTCCGCCCGTGTCTGACCACCCGACCGCCGCGACCACCACCCAGGCCGAGGCCCACGGCGGCGCCGGTCATGGAGCCCCGCATGGCGGCGGCCACGGCTTCAGCTTCGACCTGCTCAACCAGAGCCACAACTGGGGCTACCCGGCGGTCGAGTGGATCCACGGCACCCGCCCGCAGCTGATCCTCAACCTCGCCGACTACGCCGCCAAGAACCAGGCCAACCTCTCCGCCCTGCCGGCATTCAAGGACGCCCGTCCCGACAGCGCCACCATGCGCTGGGCTGAGGACTACACCGCCGACCACGGCGGCGATGCCGCGCTGCTGGGCAAGGCCATGGTCGCGGCCGAGGGCCACGCCTGGGCGACCCTGCCGCGCGCGCTCTCCTTCTTCAACCACCAGACCTTCTGGTCGACGGTGGCGCTGGTGCTGCTCGCACTCACCCTGCTGGTGTTCGCCCGCCGCCGTCCCGACCAGCACAAGCCGGCCAACCGCGTCCAGCACATGATCGAGGCGATGGTGCTGTTCGTGCGCGACGACATCGTGCGCCCGAACATCACCCATCACGCCGAGGCCTGGACCCCGTTCATCGCCAGCCTGTTCCTGGTCCTGCTCGCCTGCAACCTGTTCGGCCTGATCCCGCTCTTCGGCACCGCGACCTCGTCGATCTGGGTGACCTCGGCCTTCGCCATCCCGGTGTTCCTGCTCATGCTGGTGCAGGGCTTCTGGAACAACGGCCCCGGCTTCCCCTTCAAGCTGGTGCCGGTGCACTGGTCGTGGAACCCGATGGACATGGTCATCTGGGTGCTGCTGCTGGGCATCGAGCTGTTCAGCCTGGTGGTCAAGCCCTCGGTGCTCGCCATCCGTCTCTTCGCCAACATGCTCGCCGGCCACACCGTGCTGCTGGTCTTCGCCAGCCTGGGCTTCATCGTCTGCACCACCAACCCGGACAGCCCGCTGATGTACGGCGGCCTGGGCACGATCAGCTGGCTGATCGCGGTGGCCTTCTACGCCCTCGAGCTGCTGGTGGCCTTCATCCAGGCCTACGTCTTCGCCCTCCTCGCCGCGGTCTTCATCGGATCGTGCATCCATCCCGAACACTGACCCCAGTCTTCACAGCCTCTTCGCATCACAGGAGCCTCCCATGGCCGACCCCGTCACCACCACCGCCGCCGTCCAGGCCGCCGTCGACCTCGCACCCCTCGGCAAGGGCCTCGCCTTCGGCATCGCCGCCGGCGGCGCCGGCATCGGCATCGGCCTGGTGTTCGCCAGCGCCATCCAGGGCATCGCCCGCCAGCCCGAGCAGGCCGGCGTGCTGCGCGGCCTGACCTTCCTCGGGTTCGCCTTCATCGAAGCCCTCGCGCTGATCGGCTTCGTGATGAACTGGCTGATCAAGTAACAGCCAGCGACGCGACCGCGCCATCCGCGTCCCCCCGGACGCGGATGGCCATCCTCCGCGACCCCCCTCGCCCGCCGGAAACGCCGCCATGCAGGACTTCTTCTCCTCCAACGCCGTCCAGTTCGTCTGGGGCCTGTCGGCCTTCGTCGTCTTCGTGCTCATCCTGGTCAAGCTGGGGGTCAAGCAGGTGCTCGCCGCAGTCGACGCGCGCGAGGCCAAGATCGCCGCCGACCTGAAGGAGGCCGAGGACACCGCCGCGCGCGCCAAGAAGGTCCAGGCCGAGCTCGAGGCCAAGATGAAGGGCGCCGAGCACGAGATCCAGGGCATGATGGCCGAGGCCCGCCGCGACGGCGAGGCGCACAAGATCAAGATGATCGAGCAGGGCCGCGCCGAGCTCGACGACCTGCGCCACCGCGCCCTGCGTGAGATCGAGGCCGCGCGCCACGCCGCCATCGTCGGCCTGCGCAAGGAGATCGCCGAGATCTCGGTCACCATCGCTGAAAAGGCGGTGGCCGTCCGCCTCGACCAGGCCAAGCACGAGGAGCTGGTGGTCGCCGCCATCGACGCCTTCGAAGCCCAGAACCACGGGGCGCGCTGAGCCATGGCTGCAGGCACCGTCGCCGGCGTCTACGCCACCGCCCTGCTCGAGCTGGCGCATGAACGCGGCAGCTACGAGGCGGTGGTGGCGGGCTGCCGCGCCCTCCAGGCCGACTTCCCGGCCCAGGCCCTCGCCGACCTCGACGACCCCCGGGTCGGCAAGGCGCGCGCCAAGGACTGCCTGCGCGGCATGCTCAAGGACCAGCCCAAGGAGCTGGTGGACTTCTTCCAGATGCTGGTCGACCGCGACCGCCTGCGCGACGCCCGCGCCATCGTCGAGCAGGTCGACGACCTCGACGATGCCGCCAAGGGCGTGACCGAGGTCTACCTGCACGTCGCCGCCAGCCTGGGCGAGCGCGCCCGCGAGCGCCTCGAGACCTCGCTCAAGCGCCGCTACGGCGACAAGTACGAGCTCCTTACCAGCATCGACCCCGAGCTGGTGGCGGGCTTCACCCTGCGCGTCGGCGACCGCTTCATCGACGCCAGCTCGCGGCGCAAGTTCAACGAGATGCGCGCGGCGATGCTCGCCGCCCCGCTCAACGACGACCAGCTCTGGGTCGGCGCCGCCTGATCCGTCCAAACCTTTCCGACCCGCCCCATCCAGGAGTCGCCCCGTGAAGATCCGTGCAGACGAGATGACCAGCATCATCAAGCAGCAGCTTGCCAGCTACGGCGTGCAGCTGGTGGTGGACGAGGTCGGCACCGTGCTCCAGGTGGGCGACGGCATCGCCCGCATCAACGGCCTCTCCGGGGTCATGTCGGGCGAGATGATCGCCTTCGAGAACGGCACCTACGGCCTCGCGCTCAACCTCGAGGAGGGCGTGGTCGGCGCAGTGATCATGGGCGACTACCAGGGCATCCGCGAGGGCTCGATCGCCAAGCGCACCAAGCGCGTGCTCGAGGTGCCGGTGGGCCAGGCGGTGCTCGGCCGCGTGGTCGACCCGCTCGGCCGCCCGCTCGACGGCAAGGGCCCGATCAAGGCCGAGGCCAGCCGCCGCGTCGAATCCCCCGCGCCCGGCCTGGCCGACCGCAAGAGCGTGCACGAGCCGCTGCAGACCGGCCTCAAGTGCATCGACGCCATGATCCCGGTGGGCCGCGGCCAGCGCGAGCTGGTGATCGGCGACCGCAAGACCGGCAAGACCGCGATCTGCACCGACACCATCATCAACCAGAAGGGCAAGGGCGTCATCTGCGTCTACGTCGCGATCGGCCAGAAGGAGTCGACCGTCGCCGCCATCGCCAAGCAGCTCGAGGCCGCCGGGGCGATGGCCTACACCATCATCGTCAGCGCGCCCGCCTCGGCCTCGGCCCCCCTGCAGTACCTCGCCCCCTATGCCGGCGCGGCGATGGCCGAGTACTTCATGTACGAGACCTGGGAGGTCGACGGCAAGGGCGTCCCCACCCTCAAGGACGGCCGCTTCACCAAGAAGCCGGTCGCCGACGGCGGCCGCGGCATGGCCACCTTCTGCGCCTACGACGACCTCTCGAAGCAGGCCGCCGCCTACCGCGAGATGTCGCTGCTGCTGCGCCGCCCGCCCGGCCGCGAGGCCTACCCCGGCGACGTGTTCTATCTCCACAGCCGCCTGCTCGAGCGCGCCGCCAAGCTCAACGACCCGATGGGCGGCGGCTCGATGACCGCGTTCCCGGTGATCGAGACCCAGGAGGGCGAGGTCTCGGCCTACATCCCGACCAACGTGATCTCGATCACCGACGGCCAGATCTACCTCCAGCCCGACCTCTTCAACGGCGGCCAGCGCCCCGCGGTCGACGTCGGCATCTCGGTCAGCCGCGTGGGCGGCAACGCCCAGATCAAGGCGATGAAGAAGGTCGCCGGCACCCTCCGCCTCGACCTCGCCTCGTTCCGCGAGCTCGAGGCCTTCGCCCAGCTCGGCACCGAGCTCGACCCCGCGACCCAGCGCCAGCTCGACCGCGGCGCGCGCATGGTCGAGCTGCTCAAGCAGGGCCAGGCGGTGCCGCTCGATGTCGCCGACCAGGTGATGATGATCAAGGGGGCCAGCGAAGGCATGCTCGACGACATCCCGGTCGAGCTGGTGCAGACCTACGAGAAGGAATTCCTCGTGATGGTCCACACCGAGTACCCCGAGCTGCCCAAGGAGCTGCACGAGAAGAAGGAGTTCTCGGCCGAGCTCGACGGCAAGTTCAAGGAGGCGATCAAGCGCTTCAAGGTGACCTTCAAGCAGAAGCACAAGCTCGCCTGACGGCCCCTGAAACTCGAAACGCGAAACTCGAAACCAGTCCATGGCCAACCTCCGCGACCTCCGCAAGCGCCGCCGCTCCGCGACCTCCACGCGGAAGATCACCCGCACCATGGAGCTGGTGGCGTCGGCCAAGCTCAAGAAGGCGCAGGACGCCGCCGCCGCCTCCAAGCCCTACGCCGAGGGCCTGTCGGCGCTGGTGGCGACCATCTCGGCGGTGGCCGGCTCCGACGCCCGCCACCCGCTGATGACCCCGCGCCCGGCGAAGAAGGTGCTGATCCTGCTCGCCGCCTCCGACCGCGGCCTGTGCGGCGCCTTCAACGTCAATCTCGCGCACGTGGCCCTTGCCCGCCGCGCCGAGCACGTCAAGGCCGGGCGCGAGGTCGCGTTCGTCGCCCTGGGCAAGAAGGGCGGCGCCACCCTGTCGTTCTCCGGCCACGCCCCCGCGAAGGTCCACACCGGCCTGGTCGGCACCACCCGCTACGAGAAGGTGGTGCCGGTGGCCGAGCAGGTCATGGCCGACTACCTGGCCGGCGGTTTCGACCAGGTCGAGGTCGTCTACTCGCGCTTCGTCAGCGCCGCCAAGCAGGTCCCCAGCAGCCTGGTCCTGCTGCCCGCCGGCGGCGAGGCCAAAGCGCCCGGCGCCGCCAAGGGCGCCAAGGCGCTCTACGAGTTCCTGCCCTCGGCCGAGGAGCTGCTCGCCGACCTCATCCCGCGCACGGTGCGCACCGCGCTGTTCAGCTGCCTGCTGCAGACCAGCGCCGCCGAGCACGCCGCCCGCCGCCAGGCGATGAAGAACGCCACCGACGCCGCCGGCGACATGATCCAGCTGTTCTCCCGCGCCTACAACCGCGGCCGCCAGTCGAAGATCACCCAGGAGATCGCCGAGATCGTCGGCGCGGTCGAGGCCATGGCCTGAGGGCCGCCCGACCGGAATCCCCCTGAAAACCACCTTTCCCGCACGCCCCAGGATCAAGCAATGAGCACCGCCACGAAGAACATCGGCAAGGTCGTCCAGGTCATCGGCTCGACCCTCGACGCGGAGTTCGAGCACCTCCCGGCGCTCTACAACGCCATCGAGATGGACATCACCGACCCGGCGACCGGCAAGGCCACCCGCCTGGTGGCCGAGGTGCAGCAGCACCTCGGCCGCAACCGCGTGCGCGCGGTGGCGATGGCGACCACCGACGGCCTGGTGCGCGGCCAGGATGCCGTCGATACCGGCGGCGCGATCAGCATGCCGGTGGGCGAGGAGACCCTCGGCCGCATCTTCAACGTGCTCGGCCAGGTGGTCGACAACGGCAAGCAGGTGACCGACAGCTGCCCGCGCAAGGGCATCCACCAGAAGGCCCCCGCCTTCGCCGACCTCAACCCCGAGACCGAGATCCTGGTCTCCGGCATCAAGGTGGTCGACATGCTCGCGCCCTACGTCAAGGGCGGCAAGATCGGCCTGTTCGGCGGCGCCGGCGTGGGCAAGACCGTCATCCTGATGGAGATGATCAACAACGTCGCCAAGGCCCACGGCGGGTTCTCGGTGTTCGCCGGGGTGGGCGAGCGCACCCGCGAGGGCAACGACCTCTGGCACGAGATGATCGAGGCCGGCGTGATCGTGTGCGAGAAGGACGAGCACGGCCACGCCAAGTGGGACGCCAACGGCCACCCCGCGGTCAAGCCGGGCGCCAGCCGCTGCTCGCTGGTCTACGGCCAGATGAACGAGCCGCCGGGCGCGCGCCTGCGCGTGGCGCTCTCGGCCCTGACCCAGGCCGAGCACCTGCGCGACACCACCGGCAAGGACGTGCTGCTGTTCGTCGACAACATCTTCCGCTTCACCCAGGCCGGCTCCGAGGTGTCGGCGCTGCTCGGCCGCCTGCCCAGCGCGGTGGGCTACCAGCCCACCCTGGCCACCGAGATGGGCGCCCTGCAGGAGCGCATCACCTCGACCCGCAACGGCTCGATCACCTCGATCCAGGCGGTGTACGTGCCCGCCGACGACTACACCGACCCGGCCCCCGCCAACACCTTCGCCCACCTCGACGCCACCACCAACCTCTCGCGCGGCATCGCCGAGAAGGGCATCTACCCGGCGGTCGACCCCCTGGCCTCGACCTCGCGCATCCTGCAGCCGCACATCGTCGGCGAGCGCCACTACAACATCGCCCGCGGCGTGCAGAAGATCCTGCAGCGCTACAAGGACCTGCAGGACATCATCGCCATCCTCGGCGTCGACGAGCTGTCCGACGACGACAAGCGCCTGGTGGCGCGCGCCCGCCGCCTCGAGCGCTTCATGAGCCAGCCGTTCTCGGTGGCCGAGCAGTTCACCGGCATGAAGGGCATCTTCATGAAGCTGGAGGACACCATCCGCAGCTTCGAGGCCATCCTCTCCGGCGAGTACGACACCCTGCCCGAGGCCGCCTTCATGTACGTCGGCACCATCGAGGACGTGGTCGCCAAGGCCGAGAAGCTCAAGGGCAAGTGACGCGGGTCCCACCCACTTCCCGGCCCCAGGCTCATCCCATGCCCCTCACCATCCAGATCATCACCCCCGAGAAGGCGCTGGCCCCGGCCCAGGCCGACCATGTCACCGCCACCGCCGCCGATGGCGAGGTCGGCATCCGCAGCGGCCACGCCCCGCTGGTCGCCGCCCTGCGCCCCGGCCATGTGATGGTGCGCTCGGCCGGCAAGGAATCGTGGTGGGCGATCGCCGGCGGGGTGATGCAGGTGCTGCAGGACGAGGTGAAGCTGTTCGTCGAGCGCACCGCCGAGGGCGCGCAGATCGACGCCGCCGCCATCCAGGGCCGCCTGGCCAAGCTCGAGGGCGAAGCCCCGGCCGAACCGGCCGCCCGCCGCACCCGCGACGCCGAGGCCGCCTGGCTGCGCGCCCAGCTGCTGGTCTCCCAGCGCAGCGCGCCCAAGACCGCGCTGTAGTTCCGGCCGGGCTCCGATCGGCGCGAACGGCGGGCATCTGCCCGCCGTTCGCTTTTTTCAAGCCCGCTTCAGCCCCAGCGCCCCGACCAGGTGCCGGCGCAGGTCCTCGGCCTGGCCATCGTCGAGCTTGGCGGTGCCCCGGCGCACATAGAAGACGTCGACCGCGACATCGCCCATGGTGTTGATGCAGGTGTAGCCGATGTCGCAGCCGTGGTCCGAGATCGCCCGGCACAGGCGCGACAGCAGCCCGACCTCGTCCTTGGTGTGCACATCGAGCACGGTGTAGTGGTCGCTGGTGTGGTTCTCGACCTTGACCGCGGGATCGTCGAAGCCGGAATCCGCCGGCTTGGCGGTGCCGATCGACTGCCGCCGGCGCTCGAGCAGCACGCGCGGGTCGAGCGACCCCTGCGACACCGCCAGCAGGTCGCGGCGGATCTTGCGCCACAGGTCCTCCTCCTGCAGGCGCGAGGGGTAGATCGAGGACATGCGGAAGCTGTACAGCACCACCCCGGTGCCGCCGCCGGGCGGCTCGGTGATCCACGAGCGCGCATCGATGATGTCGAAGCCGTGGCCGCTGAAGGTCGCGGCCACGTCGGCGAGCAGGCCGTGGCGGTCGGGCACCGCGGCGGTGATCTGGATGAAGCGCTCGCCCAGGTCCCAGCCCAGGCCGACCCCGTCGCGCTGCTGCTCGGCGAGCGCGCGCAGGTGGCGCAGGGCCTCGGCCGGCTGCACCTGGTGGTCGTAGGTGCCGCCGAGTTGGGCGAGGAAGCCCTCGGCCTCGGCGCGCGCGGCGCCGTGCCTGACCAGCTCCGCCACCAGGCGGTCGTGATGGCTGGCGGGCGGGGCGGCGCCGGCCAGGCGGCCGGCGATCGCCTCGTACAGTTCCCCCAGCAGCGCCTCCTGCCAGCCGGTGAGCACGCCCTCGCCCACCGCCTTGGCATCGCAGTAGGTCAGGCAGTAGAGCGCATCGAGGTTGGCGAGGGAGCCGATGCGCTCGGCGAAGGGGTTGAGGTACGACGGTTCGCGGAAGTTGCGCGTGCGGCTGGCATCCGAGAGCACCACATGGCGCTCGACCAGGAAATAGACCAGGTCCTCCTCCTCACGCGACAGCCCCAGGCGGTGGGCGACCTCGGTGATCATGATCGCCCCGCGCGCGACGTGGCCGCGGCCCATGTACTTGCCCATGTCGTGCAGCAGCAGCCCGAGGGCGAGCAGGTCCTTGCGCGCCACGCCGGGGAAGATGCGCCCCATGCCGGGCAGGCCGAAGCCGCGCTCGCCGCGCGCCACCGCGTCGAGGTGGCCGATGGCGATCAGGGTGTGCTCGTCGACGGTGTACTGGTGCCAGCTGTCGAACTGCATGAGGCAGGTCAGGGTGCCGAATTCGGGCAGATAGGCGCCGAGCAGGCCGCTGCGGTGCATGTCGGTGAGGATGGGCTGGATGCGGCCGGCATCGCCGAGGATGGCCAGGAACAGCCGCGCCGCCTCGGGATGGTGGCGCACGGCGTCGTCCACCACCTCGAGGTTGCCGCGGATGGTGCGCTGCAGCTCGAAGCTCAGGCGCGCGCCCGCGCGCTGGGCCTCGCGGCAGCCGCGCAGCAGGCGCAGGGCGGCGTCCGGCTGCTCCCACAGCTGCGCGTTGGCCAGATGGACCTGGCCCTGGATGGAGGAGAAATCCGGGGTCAGGACCTTGCGCGAGCGCAGCAGCACCGGCTTGCGCCCGAGGTGGCCCTTGGCGTGCAGGCGGCTGGCCACCAGGTCGACCATCTGGTGCACGTGCAGCACCTGGTTGTAGTGGTGGCGCATCAGGTGCTCGACCGCGCGCAGCCGGCTGACGTCGCTGTAGCCCATCAGCTGGGCGATGCGCACCTGGTCGGCGAGCTGCCACACGTCCTGCTTCCGCCCGTGGTGGAAGTGCTGCAGGCTGCGCAGCGCCAGCAGGTGGTCGTTGGTGGCGATGACCCCGTGCAGGTCCTGGCGGGTGATCGATTCGAGGTCGGCGAGGGCGAGGATGTTGCGCGAGCCGCCGATGGCGAAGGCGACGTTGCGCAGCAGCTGCACGTCGCGCAGGCAGCCGGGGTTGGACTTGAGGTTGGGCTCCATCAGCAGCACCGAGGCCCCGGCCGAGGTGCGGCGCTTGGCCAGCTCGTCGAGCTTGTAGCGCAGGAAGGGGGTGGCACGGCGCTCGCGGAAGCGCTCCAGCAGCGCCCCCATGGCGGTGCGCACCGGGGCGCCGGCGGCGAGCGGGCGCTGCTCGATCACCGCGGTGGCGGTGACGAAGTCCTCGTCGAGGATATGCGCCAGTTCGCCCGCCGAGCGCTGGCTGGCCCCGACCTGGAACTTCACGTCCCACAGCGAGGTCTGCAGCTCGGACCACAGCGCCGGCAGCCAGGCGGGCTGGACCTTGCCCGCCGACAGCACCAGCAGGTCGAGGTCGCTGAAGGGGTTCATCTCGCCGCGGCCGTAGCCGCCGACCGCGAAAACCCCGACCTCGTCCTGCCAGCCGGCCGGGGCCGCGGACTTGGCGGCGGCGCGTTCGGCCAGCAGGCGTACCACCGCGTCCACCAGCGCGGTGATGTGGGTGCAGACGTCCTGGCCGGTGAGTTCGCCGAGATGCTCGCGCTGGTGGCGGCCGATCGCCTCCATCTCGCGGGTGCGCAGCTGGCGCAGCCCGGCGATCAGCTCGGGCCGCGCCAGGGTGGACAGGGTGCGCAGCTCGTCGGCCAGGTGGCGGGCGGGCGGGATGTTGACGACGTGGGCGCTCTCGACCATGCCCAGGTCGTACGCCACGCCGCTGGGGCAGGAAGCTGCAGAACGCGGCAGCCGGCGGAGCGCGGACCAGGAAAGGGAATCGGACCGACAGGATTCGAACCTGCGACCTTCTGCGCCCAAGGCAGACGCTCTAGCCAGGCTGAGCTACGGTCCGGAAGAGGCGGCACTGTGCCGTCCGCCCCGGCGACGCAACTGCCGGACCGCCCTACGGTGCATGCACCGGGTTGACCAGCACCCGCCGCTGCGCCACGTCCGCCGGCAAACTCGCCGACCAGACCACATGGCCGTCGACGAAGAGCAGGTTGGATCCCGTGCGGTGGCGGCCCATGACGAAATACGGCGCGGTCACTCCAGGCAGGAAATTGACCGGCCCCGCGGGATCGCCGTAGGCGAGGTCCGGCAGCACCGCCGGACTGCTCTCCGACAGCCAGGTGGGGTTGGTCAGCCAGCGGCGATCCTGGGTGTCGGTGGCGAGCGCCATCGCCGCCTGCACCGGAATGCGGTTGAGCGCCATCTCCTTGGCCCAGGCCGTCGCCTCGCCGGCGGCGTTCAGGCCATAGCGCATCAGGATGTGGTTGATGCCGAAGCTGACCGAGGTCTTGTAGGCATGCTGGGGCAGGCGCCGGTCCTCGGGGCAGAACCAGGGCGCGCGCCGGGGTGAGCTGAAGAAATCGGCGCTCACGATCCCGGCGCCATCAAGCTGGCCGCCGATGCGCTCCTCGTCGGTCCAGTTGAAGCTGCTGCCCGCCGGCACCTGCCAGTCGGCCTTCCATAGGCTGGCATCGAGATGGGCCACTCCCAGCCGGCCCTGCCAGTCGGTGGCGTACCCGACCACGCCCAGGCCGATCTGGCGCAAGGATGAGGCGCACTGCAGCGAACGGGCGGCGGTGCGCACGCTGTTCACCGCCGGCAGCAGCATGCCCGCCAGCACCGCCACGATGGCGATCACCACCAGCAGTTCGATGAGGGTGAATCCACGCCGCATGCAGGCCTCCCGGTCGTCGCTGACCTGCCTGCCAGTCTAGCGGCCGGGAAGCGGTCCGCTGCGCCGCATCCGCCCCGTTCTTGCCCTAGGGCGATGTCGCAGCGGGTGCATCCGGCAGCAGCAGGGTGCCCCAGCGCCCAGGATCGCGGCCGTCGCCAGGAGCCCCGAAGGCCAGGGTGGTGGCCTGACCGGAACCATCCGCCTGCACCAGACGCAGGCCCAGGCCGATGGCGCGGGCCCCGGCCGGGACCTCCAGCGGCAGGGCCAGGCGGTAGCGGGTGACGGTGCCCTGGCGCTCGACCGTGGCCGTGGCCTCGGGCCAGGGTTTGGCCGCCTCGGGCCCGAAACGCCCATCCCAGCGGTAGCACACCACCCGCCCGTCCTCGCGCAGCGCCACCCCCACCTCGCGGTCATCGGCGCCGAAGGCCGGACCGCCGCCGTCGGCGCGCGGATCCAGCTCCAGCACCAGGCAGTCGCCCTGATCGATGAAGCCGCCGTCGCCGCCCTGGCGGTGGCGGGCATCCTCGATCCGGGCGTCCACCAGCAGGCGGCGGCCGTCCCAGGCGAAACCGGCCTGCAGCACCGCCTTCCCCGCCGTGGGCAGCTGCAGTCGTGGCGCCGCGACCGGCACCGCGCCGTCCGCCGCCGCGACCGCGCTCCACACCGCCGGGCGCAGGCGCAGGCGCTGGCTGCCGCCGGCCTGCACCGTCAGGTCGAGCTCGGCGGGAGCCGGCGCGCCACGCCAGCCGGTGACGCGGCAGGGCAGCTCCGCGGTCTCGCCAGGCGCGAGATCGAGGGCGCCCTGGGTGGTTCCGGCCAGCACCAGCCCCTCGCTGGCCGCGGTCCAGGTGCCGGTCAGCCGCCCGGGCCCAGGATGACGCAGGCGGATGCCGCGCCCGCCCGCCTCGGCGGCGAGGGCGGCCGGACGCACCGCCAGGGTCCACGGCACCAGGGCGCGGCCGTCGGCGCTGCCCACCACCCGCACTGGCAGGTCGGCCCCGCGCGGGCAGTCGGCGGCGGCGCTCAGCACCAGGGTGGCGGCGGCGGTGGCACCGGCGGCGAGATCGAGTTCCATCGGTTCGATGAGCGCTGTCAGCCCGGTCGGGGCTTCGCCGCCCAGGAGCACCCGCACCGCGCTGGGGCTCTGGTTGCGCACCGTCAACGTCACCCGGGTCGGAGCCCCGCCCGCAACCTCGACCCAGCCGCGCCCGCCGGTGACCTGGGGCATCACCACTACCGGCCACTCGCCGCGCGCAGCCGGCGCCGGGCGGCCGGGCGGCCGCCGCCAGACCACCCCGGCGTGCTCGGGCAACCCGAGCACGTAGACCGGCAGCCGGCCGGGCGGGTCGATCACCAGCCGGCCGTCGCGGCGGAAGCGGCCGCCGACCTCGGCCCCCAGGCAGTCGAGCACCCGCGCGGCCGGGGCCGGGCCCAGGTCCCAGGCCTGGCGCGCGGCGCCGGGTTCGCGCCACACCACCCACAGCGGACCGGCGGGCGCGGTGAAGGCATACACCACCAGCCCCGGCATGGGTTCACCCCAGCCGGTGCAGACGGCACCGGCGAACAGGCGGTTCTGCAGCGCCAGCGCCGGCACCCCGGGGGTGGCCCCGGCCCCCTCCGCCACCAGCCAGCCGGAGCAGAAGCGGTCGAGCCCGAACTCGTTGTGCACCGCCACCCCCGACCAGGCCAGCACCGGCAGGCGCTTCACCAGCTTCTCGAGCCCGGAGACGATCGGCTCGTGGTCGGCGCCGGATTCGCCATCCACCAGGCGCAGGCCGGGACGCAGGCGGTCCACCGCCGCCGCCAGGCGGGCGGCGTCTTCGCGCCAGGTGGGCGAGGCCACGGTGTCGTAGAAGTGGAAGGTGAGCTGGTCGCAGAACGACCCGGCGCCGGCGGCGAGGAATTCGTCGATGAAGCCCTGGGGTCGGGCGCGGTTGAAGCCCGCGGTCGACACCAGGGCGCCGGGATCGGCGGTGCGGATCATCCCGTGCACGGCGCGCAGCGCCGCCTCGTAGGCGCGCGCGTCGGGCACCGGCCGCCAGCCCTCGCGCAGGTTGGGCTCGTTGCCGATCTCCCACACCCCGACCAGGCCGCGCAGGCCGCGCACCGCCGGCTCGACCCGCTGCGACCACGCCAGCGGATCCTCGACCGCACGGCGGGTGCGGTCGGGCTCGTGCCAGCAGGTGGCCAGGCAGCCCTGGAACAGCAGGTCCTGCGCGCGCAGGGCCTCGGCCAGCGCGGTCACCGCCCCCAGCCGCGGGGCGCCCGGGCGGGTGCCGATGGCATTGGGCAGGAAGGCGCGCACCGAGCGGGCACCCAGGCGGCGGGCGGCATCGGCCATCACCGCGGCGCCCTCCGGCAGGTAGACGCAGTGGCCGAGGGTGAGGTCGCCCAGCCCGTCGCCGCGGCCGGCGGCCACATGCACCGCCACGCTGGTGCGGCGGTGGAGCAGGCCGGCGCCATCGTCGACGGCGAGCGACACCCGGTAGCAGCCGGGCACCGCGGTGGGCAGCTCGATCGGCAGTTCCAGCGTGCCGCCGGCCGGCAGCTCGACCCGGCGCTCCCAGCCGCCCACCCGCTCGGCATCCGGCCACGATTCCAGGCGCAGCGTCACCACCGCGGGCAGGGCGACGTCGGCCAGGCTGGCCAGCCGCGCGCGCACCCCGATGACACCGCCCACCGCCACGCAGCGGATGGGATCGTCGACCACCAGCTCGGCATCCACCCGCCCCGGCACCCAGCGCACCAGGCGCACATCGTCGAGCCACAGGAGGTGCCCGGCGATGCCGGGGCACTGCAGGGTGGCCTGGACGGCGTCGTTGGTGGCGAGGTGGTCGGCGGGGATGGTGAAGTCGCAGGAACGCGCAACCCAGTCCCCGGCCGGCACCGCCAGGCGGGCGTGGTTGACGATGCGGTAGGCCTGGGTCTTGCTGGCGAGGTGGAGCTCGAGCGGGGCGTCGGCGCGGGCGCGGAAGCTCAGGCGGTAGCGCTCGCCCGGCAGCACATCGACAGCGCGCGTGCACAGGAAGGCGCGCTCATGCGCCAGCGCCGCGCCGCCGTCGAGCAGCAGGGCGGGATCGCCGGCCACCGTCTCGACCCGGTAGTCGACCCCGTCCTCGCCGTACCAGCGGTTCCAGCCGGCGGTGCCGTGGGCGAAACCGCCATTGGCGAGCAGGTCGATGGCGCCGGGGCGCGCCACCGTCACCGCCGGCACCGCGTCCCAGGCCGGGGCCGGCCGCCCTGAGGCGACCGCCGGCAGGGTCGGGACGCCGGCCGGACCCTGGAACACCGCCACCCCGAAGCGGGTGGGATCGTCCCAGGCGCGCTCGTCGGGGTCGTTGAGGCTCCAGCCGATCTTCTGGTCGCGCTGGGTGCCGCTGTCGTTGTCGTTGTAGGCCGCCGCCACCCCCAGGGCCAGGCCGGCGCCGGGACGCAGGCGGAACAGGCCGTTGGCGAGCGGGATGCCGAGGTCCAGCTCCCAGCCGTCGGCGGTGCGCCGCGCCTGCGCGCTCACCGGCAGCAGTTCGGGATCGTAGTTGCGGCCGCTGAGCAGCACCGCCGAGCAGCCCGCATCGGCGGGGGTGGCGACGATCTGCACATCGCTGGACAGATACTTGGTCCCGCCATGCAGCAGCGGGCTGAGGTACAGCTCGCAGGAGTCGTCCTGGTGGTCGCGGTTCACCCCCGCCACCAGCTTGTCGTCGCGGATGGTGAAGCGCGCCCACAGGCGGCTGGCGTCGGCGGCCAGGCGCAGGGTGCCGGAGCAGTCGGCCGGACCGGAGGGCTCGCGCCGCTGGCGGCCGATGGCGCGCACGATCGGCTGCGCCGGCGCGCTGGCGAGCAGGGCCTGGCCGTCGGCGCCCCAGGCGATGGCGATCACCACCCCGTCGACGGCGGCGAAGGCCGGCGGCGG
>JAKLKR010000429.1 GCA_023150565.1 Planctomycetota bacterium | reverse complement strand
GGCGGTGCGGGCGGCGGCGGGCGGAGGAGCGGTGGCAGGCACGTAACTGCCTGTGCGCAAACCGTGCCAGGGAGGGGGTGGGCGGGGCTGCGTGATGTTCGCGCGCAGGTGCGGCTCCGGCTGGCGACCTGGGGGTTTCCCGATCCGGACCTGCCGCGGCGCTGCACATCCCGGCGATTGGCACGCTGCGCTAAGGATCCTGGCAAGGAACCGCCCATGATCCGCACCCTGGTCCTCTCCGCCGTCTGCGCCGTCACCACCCTGTGGGCGGCGGATCCCATCCCGGCGTGGGAGATCAAGAGCCCCACCCCCAACCTCAAGAAGGCGATCGCCAACAAGCTCGAGGTCAAGCGCCCGCTCAAGTTCGGGATGATCAAGCTCACCGACTGCATCCCCATCGTCGCCGCCAAGGAGCTGGGCTATTTCGCCGACGAGGGCCTGAACGTCCAGATCGTGGTCCAGCCCAACTGGAAGGCGGTGCAGGACAACCTGGTGAGCGGCGAGCTGGACGGCACCCACATGCTCTATGGCCACCCCCTGGGGGCGGCGATCGGCTTCGGCGGAACCGCCGAGATCGTGGTGCCCTACAACCTGTGCATCAACGGCATGGGCATCTCGGTGTCCGAGGATGTCTGGAAGCGCATGGCCGCGGTCGACCCGGTGCTGGCCAAGCCCGGCTACCCCCAGCCGGTGTCGGCCGCCCCGCTCAAGCAGGTGGCCAGCGCCATGAAAGGCGAAGGCAAGCAGCTGACCATGTTCCAGACCTACCCCGCCGGCAGCCACAACATCACCCTGCGCTACTGGCTGGCGGCGGGCGGGGTGTGCCCCGGCTTCTACAGCGGTCTCGATGACGCCAAGGGCGTGACCGACGCCGAGGTGGTGCTGCAGGTCAACCCGCCGCCGCAGATGGTGTCGGCGATGAACCAGGGCAACTGCCAGGGCTTCTGCGTGGGCGAGCCGTGGAACATGAAGCTCACCCTGCAGGAGAAGACCGGGCGCCTCGCCATCGCCAGCAACCACGTCTTCGACGGCTCGCCGGACAAGGTGTTCTGCATGCTGAAGAAGTTCACCGACAGCAACCCCAACACCACCAAGGCGGTGGTGCGGGCGCTGATCCGCGCCGGGCGCTGGCTGGATGAGAAGCCGGAGAACCGCCGCACCGCCGCCGCCATGGTGGCGCACAAGGACTACATCGGCGCCGACGTCAACCTGATCGCCGAGTCGATGACCGGCACCCTGGTCTACAACCTGGTCGACGGGGTGGCCGACCGCCGCCCGGAGCCCGAGTTCAACGTCTTCTACCGCCGCCACGCCAGCTTCCCCTGGCACAGCCACGGGGTGTGGGCGCTGACCCAGTTCCGCCGCTGGGGCATGGTGCCCGAGAACAAGCCCGACGGCTGGTACCAGGAGGTCGCGGCCAAGGTCTTCCGCACCGACCTCTACCGCGCCGCCTTCGACAGCCTCAAGGCCGACGGCCTGGTCAAGTCCGACGAATGCCCGGCCGAGGACAGCCGCAGCTACCCCGCCGAGGCCTTCATCGACCGCATCGCCTTCGACCCCGCCAAGCCCAACGCCTACCTCGCCCAGTTCGCCCTCGGACGGAAGTGATCCCATGCACCGCCTCGCCACCCTGCTCGACCGCATCGGCTTCACCTGGATCGCCCCGCTGGCCCGTCTGGCCGCCGGCGACAATCCCGGCTACCAGCTGCGCAGCGTGCTGAACCTGGCCGGACCGCCGCTGCTGGCGGTGGCGATCGCGGTGCTGACCTGGCATCTGATCGCCACCACCGTGCGCATCGGCACCCTCGCCCTGCCCACCCCGGTCCAGGTGCTCGATCGCGGGGTCGAGCAGGTGCGCGAATGGCGCGCCGACCGGGTGGCGCGCGGCGAATACGAGATGCAGGTGAAGGCCACGGTGGCCGAGCAGGGCCTGAGCGAGGCCGAGGTGCGCCAGCTGATGCCCTACCAGGGGCGCAAGCTCTTCGTCAGCCAGGTCATCCTTTCGCTCGAGACGGTGTTCGTGGGGGTGGCGATCGCGCTCGCCATCGCCATCCCGGTGGGCCTGGTGTGCGGGCTCAGCACCCTCGCCTACCGCATGCTCAACCCGCTCATCCAGCTGTTCAAGCCGGTCAGTCCGCTGGCCTGGTTCCCGCTGGTCTACCTGGTGATCAACCGCGCCATCCCCACCAACGAGGGGCCGCTGTCCAAGAGCTTCCTGGTGGCGGCGCTGGTGGTCGGGCTGTGCGCCCTGTGGCCGGCGCTGGTCAACACCGCCATGGGGGTGTCGGCGATCGAGAAGGACCACCTCAACGTGGCGCGGGTGCTCAACCTGTCCTGGTGGCGCAAGCTGTGGTCTATCGTGCTGCCGGCCTCGCTGCCGGCGATCTTCACCGGCGCGCGCATCAGCCTGGGGGTGGGTTGGATGGTGCTGATCGCCGCCGAGATGATGGCGGTCAGCCCCGGCATCGGCGGCTTCGTGTGGGACTGGTACCAGTCCTCCAACGACATCGCCATGGCCTACCTGGTGCTGTCGGTGGTGGTGATCGGCTCGATCGGCTTCGCCCTCGACAAGCTGATGATCACCGCCCAGGTGCTGGTGTCGCGCGGCCGCACGGTCGAGATCAGATGAACAGGTTGATG
>JAKLKR010000428.1 GCA_023150565.1 Planctomycetota bacterium | reverse complement strand
CGCTCCAGGCGCAGGGCTGGCAGCACCCCGGCGGCGGCAAGGTCCGCCGCCAGCGCCGCCGGCAGGCCCGCGGCCTGGCCGGCGAGGTGGGCCGCGCCCAGCGCTTCGCCGGCCGGCCGCGTCAGCCCGCAGGCGGGGGATCCGGCCAGGGGCGCGCCCCAGCGGTCGCGCGCGGCGAAGGGCGCGCTGGCGAGCACGGTGCCGCCGCCGGCGGCGAAGCGGCGCAGCAGGTCGGCGGTGGCGTCGTCGATCAGCGGCATCGCCGGCAGGACCAGGGCGCGGTAGCGGCCGGCGGCGGCCGGCAGCTGCGCCGCCTGGATCACATCGCAGGGGATGCCGGCGGAGGCGAGGGCGGCATGCGTCCCCTGCAGCTCGCGGTCGAGGGCGGAGCCGCCGGTGAGCGCCCCCGGCACCAGCGCGCTGGCGAGCAGGTGGGCGTCGGGATCCGCCACCAGCGCCACCGCCGGCGGCGGGCGGCGGAAGCGGCCGAGGTCGAGCATGCGCAGCTGGTGGGCGACATCGCGGCAGGCGAGCGTGCGCGGGTTCCATTCCCCATCGCTGATGGTGAAGGCGTCGCAGCGGCTGAAGCCCCACAGCAGCACCGCATCGGCGCCGTGGCCGTAGAAGGTCCACAGCTGGGCGCGCAGCAGGTCGGCGCGCCGCGCCGCCGGCACCTCCTTCCAGTCCTCGGAGCGGTCGCCGAACACCTCGCATTCCAGCACGTGCGCCGGGCGTCCCGCCGCCACCCCCAGCAGCTGGTCGATGGCGAAGGGCACGAAGGCGCGCCCGCTCCAGCGGGTGGGATAGATGTCCATCCCGGCCACGTCCATCGCCCGGCTGTGGGCCTCCGGGTCCGAGCAGCGGATGGCGTACCAGTTGCCGAGCGGGCCGTCGAGGTTGGTGGTGCGCGCCAGGTCGGGGCGCACGCGGCGGGCGAAGGCCGCCTCCCAGGCCATGAATTCGGCGATCTGCTCCACCTGGAAGCGGCGCCAGTCGAGCCAGGCGCCCGGCCTGACGGGGTCCGGCCGGGTCGGCGGCTCGACGCTGGCGAAGCCGGCGAAGGCGCTGCCCCAGCGCCGGTTGAGGGTGGCGATGTCGCCATGCCGGCCGGGCAGCCAGGCGCGGAATGCGGCCACGCTCGGCGCGCCGTAGTCGAACACCCGGTCCTTCAGCCAGTGGAAGCCGGGTTCGTTGTGCAGGATCACCCCGGCGAGGCTGGCCGCGGGCGGGAAGCTGGCGAGGTAGGCGGCGAAGTCGCGCTCCAGCCGCTCGCGGAAATCCTGGTGGGCGTAGGACAGCTGCGGCCAGCAGGAGTGGTCGTAGCGGATCGCCCAGGAGGTGCGGTCCTCGACCCCGCTGCGCCCGGCCTGGTCCACCAGCCAGGCGCCCTTGAGCGGGAAGTAGTCGGCCGAGGGGTAGTGGCTGCCGAGCTGGAGGTAGGAGCGGATGCCCTTGGCCGCCAGGGTGCGCGCCCAGGCGGCGTGGTCCTTGATCGCCCAGGCGTAGCCGCCGCCGGTCAGGCGTACGGCGTTGAAGCCGCACTCGGCCAGCAGCTCGCGCGCCGCCGCCGGCCGGTTGGCGTCGCAGTCGGTGCCGAACAGGATGGTGCGCGGGGGGGCGGGCTCGGCGGCGGCGGCCAGGGCCAGGAGCAGGGCGGGCAGGAGGGGGCGCAGGGTCATGGGCATGCTCCGGGGCGGTCCCCCGGTCGCACAACGGCCGCCGGGTCCGGATGTGACAGCCGGGATCAGCCGTCGTCGCGCCCGCCGCCGCGGCCGAGCCAGCGCGCGCGGATGCCCGCCATCATGCCGCCCTGGACCCCGGCGATGCGTTCCGCCACCGCACTGCGCAGGCGTGCCAGCTCGGGCGCCTCGCGCCCGGCCTTGATCGCGGCGCCGTGGTCGCGCCACACCGCTTCCAGCGCGTCCCAGGCGCGTCCGGGGTCGGGCTCGGGCACCGCCACCAGCAGGGCGGCCTGGGCCAGGGTGCGCAGCTCGCTCCAGTAGGGGTCGCTGCCGACCGCGGCGGTGCGCACCGCATCGGCGCCGGAGGGGTTGCCGGCGAGGGCGGCGTCGGCCGCCAGCCACAGGCGCAGCTGCCACGAGGTGGGATCCTCGCCGCGCGCCAGGGCGGCGCGCGCGGCGGCGTTGGCGTCGGCATCGCGCCCGAGCCGGCGCAGCACCTCGGCGGCGGCGGCCAGGGCCCAGGGCGCCGCCTTGGGACGGTTCTGCCAGTCGCCCAGCCAGGTGGCGGCGGCCTCGGGGCCGGCCAGGCGCAGCAGCGCGCGCCCGGCCTCGCCCCAGCAGCGCTCGTCGCGGGCGATGGCGCGGCCGTGCTCGCGCAGCAGCGCCAGCAGGTCGTCGGTGGCGGTGGCGCCGGTTTCGGCCAGGCGCGCGATCCAGTGGCGGGTGGCGGCGGCGCCGGCGGGGACGCCCTTGCCTAGCAGCGCGGCGAGGCGTCCGGCGGCGGCGGGGCGCGGGCGCAGGCGCAGCCACAGCCGCGCCCAGCGCTCGGCCACCGCCTCCGGCTCGGCCAGGGTGGGCAGCGCCTGGTCGAGCACCGTCAGCGCGGCCTCGCCCGCACCAGCCTCGTCCATCGCGGTCAGGGCGCGGTCGAGCGTCGGGGTGTCGCAGTCGCCCTGGCGCACCAGCGCGGTGAGCGCCGCGCCGGCCTCGGC
>JAKLKR010000427.1 GCA_023150565.1 Planctomycetota bacterium | reverse complement strand
GCTCGCAGAGCTTCGGCCAGGGCTTCATCGCCGGGCGCAGCGACTACCAGTTCGCCTCCGCCGGCCGCCGGCTGATGGCGGCGGTGCCGCCCGAGCCCAGCCGCGGGCAGATGGATGCCGCCCTCGCCGCCGCCGACGAGCCGGCGCGCCGGCGCAGCCTGGCGGCGCTGCTCGCCACCGTGGTGGCCGAGGCCAGCGAGCCGCTTGCCACCCCCGATCCCGCCCTGCTGCGCATGGAATACGCGCTGTGGGAGAACCTGCACCGCCCGGGCGGGGCCGAACTGCTGGTGCAGGCCAGCGGCACCGGCCGCGCGCGCGCCTTCCGCCTGTGCCAGCAGCACTGGGGCGCCGGGCCGGCGACGGTGCTGCGGCGCGAGCGCCTGCGCCTGGCGCGCAGCCTGCTCGCCGTCGGCCTGCCGGTGGCCGAGGTGGCCTGGCGCTGCGGCTTCGCCAGCCGCCAGGTGTTCACCCGCGCCTTCCACCAGGAGCACGGCCAGGCGCCGCGCGCGGCCAAGGGTCCGGCGGCCTGACGGCATGGAGATCATCCGCCGCCGCCGCTGCTTCGTGCCCGCCAATCCGCTCTACGTGCGGCCATGGACCCGGCGCGGCGGTTTCGCCGCCCACGGCCACGACTTCATCGAGCTGGTGCTGATCACCCGCGGCGCCGGGGTGCAGGTGCGCCAGGGGGGCGAGGACGACCTCCGTCCGGGCGACCTGCTGGTGGTGCGGCCGGGGGAGTGGCACGCCTACCGCCACGGCGGTTCGCTGTCGGGCATCGACTGCTGCTTCGACCCCGCCCTGCTCCAGCATGAGCTGGCCTGGACCGCGGACGACCCCGGCATCGCCCGTCTGCTGTGGCGCGATGCCGCCGCCGGGGCCCTGCGCGTGCGCCAGCCGCGCGCCCTCTCGGCCACCACCCGCACCCACCTGCGCGCCCTGCGCCGGCTCGACGTGCTCGGGCCGGAACGCCGCGCCGAACGCATCGGCCGGCTGGTGTGCCTGCTGGCGGCGATGGCCCGCCTGCTGCCGGGCGAGATCGCCGCGGGCGGGCCGCGCATCCATCCCGCCGCCGCCGGCGCGGTGCGCCTGATGGAAGCCGACCCCGCCGTGGCCTGGACCCTGTCCGGCCTGGCCCTGCGTCTGGGGGTCACCAGCACCTATCTGTGCCGGGTGTTCGCCCGCGACCTGGGCGCGCCGCCGCTGGCCTGGCTGGCGCGCCGCCGGCTGCGCACCGCCCAGGGTCTGCTGCTGCGTCCCGGAGCCACGGTGGCGACCGTGGGGGCACGGGTGGGCTGGAGCGATCCGGTGCTGTTCACTCGTCATTTCCGCCACGAGACCGGGCTGAGCCCGAGCGCCTGGCGGGCGCGCTTCGCGGTGCAATAACGTCCAGGTGGCATGCAAGGGCGTGCTAGCCGCCCCGCCTTGCGTGGGGTAAGCTGGCATTCATGCGCCACCTCCTGCTGCCGGTCCCGTGCCTGCTCGCCTGCGCCCTCGCCGCCGCCGAACCGGCGACCACGGCCGCCGTCCGCCCCGCCGTGGCGCGCGCGGTGCTAGCCACCGCGCCGGCCGGCAGCGCCGGGGTGGTGCTGCGGCTGAACGCCGAGACTCCACCGGCGACGGTGGTGGTGGCGGCCAGCGGCCGGCGCTTCCGCCATGTGGTGCGCACCACCCTGCAGCGCCCGTGGCCGGCGGACGGGGTGCTCACCCTGCGCTGGGATGAATTCCAGGCCGCGCCCGACGAGGACGGGGCATTGCCGGCTGCCGCGTTCGAGACCGTCGAGGTCGCCGACGCTGCCGGCCGGGTGGCGGTGGCGGCGACGGTCGAGGCGCTGGTGCCCGGGGCTGCCGAGCCTCCGGCCTGGGCCGGATTGCCGGCGGTGGCGGGGGCTGCCGATGCCGAGGGCTGGCGGCCGGGCATACCCTCCTGGGGTTTCGGCCGCTTCGGCTGGCGGCCGTTCAACGGCATGCTCTGCGGCGAGGCGCGCGACTGGCGGTTGACCGCCGAGGTCTGCGACCAGCTCGGCAAGCATCAGCAGCTCAAGTACGAGGTGCGGCCCGGCGCCGCCGGCGGTACCCTGCAGATCCTGCGCCGGCAGGTGGACTGGACCGGGGTCGACCTGGTGACCCAGCTCAAGCCGGCGGCTGCCGCCGGTGAGGCGCGTGCCGGCCATGCCTTCGGTGCCGACGACGGCCGGCTGCGGGTGTGCACCCTCACCACGTCGATCCTGATGCCGGGGGCGCTGGTGGACTGCGTCGAGACCGAGCTGGCGCTGGTGCGTGGCGAGCCCGACGCGCCGGCGCCGCGCCTGGCCGGGGTCGATGCCGGCGGCCAGGTGCGCTGGCTGGAACCCGGTGCGCCGGCGCTGGGCGAAGGCTGGCTGCTGGTGGTGTGGCCGGACAGCCCCGCCCTGCCGTTGCTGATCGCGCCCCAGCACCGTCCGAGCGCGGTCGAGGTCGCCGCCGGTACGGTCACGGTGCGCTTCGCCGGCCCCGCCGGCACGGTCGGCATCGGCCAGCCGGCGGGCTGGCGTCCGGCCCCCGCCGGCGAGGACGCCCCGGCCGCGCTCGCCCCCGCCTGCCGGCGGCTGGCGGCCCAGCTGCGCGCCTATCCGCGCAGCGCCCGCCAGAGCTTCCGCCTGGCCGGCCCGGCGGTCGAGGTGCGCGAACGCTTCACCCATC
>JAKLKR010000426.1 GCA_023150565.1 Planctomycetota bacterium | reverse complement strand
GCAACATAGCCGGTGCAAGTTGCCCTACCCTGTTCTGCACTGCACACCCGGGAGGCAAAAAGGAGGGCGTGCCGGGTCGCGGCTCGCCCCCATCCAGCGCAACTGCGTCAGCCATCCCGAACGGGGACGATAGCGCCCCGCCATAGGACTCTGACTCACGGGCTCCAGCGAAGTCAACCATGCCGGACCATAAGGGCAGAGCCCTGCCTGTCACCCGATAGGTTGGCCGACCTTCACAGGCTCCGCGCACACAAACGGCGGTCAGCGGCAGCCTGACGTCGACGCAGCAGACGCTCATATGCTTTCGCGGGGGCCTCGAAGTGCGCTCGCATGCGGCCCTCGGTGGCCTCCTGCCGACGCTCGGCCGCCGCCTGACGCCGGCGCAGCTTGCGCTCATAGGCTCTCGCGGGGGCTTCGAAGTGTGCTCGCATCGGGCGTCCCTCGGCAGCCTCCCGCCGGCGCTCGGCAGCTTCCATCTCCGCAATCGGGTCGGTGAGGGATAGGGTGGGCATGGGAAAGTCCTTCATTGGTCTGCGCCCGGCGAAGTGCTGGACGCTGGTGATGCCACCACGGCGGGATTGCCTGATGACGGTGGCTGAACGGGGAACACCGGCATGGCCGCGTCGTAGTCCTCGCGGAGTTGGCCGGGGACGAGGCGGAGATACACCTTGGTCATCTCTAAGTCTTTATGTCCAAGGCAGTTCTGAATGTAGCGGATGTCTGCCCCACGCCTCAGGAGGTGGACGGCGATGGAGTGGCGCAGCAGGTGTGGATAGACGTGGAACCCGATGGTCCTGCTCAGCCCCGCCAGATAGCCCTGCATCCAGCCCTTGGGCAGTCGCCGCCCCGAGTGGGCCAGGAGCAGGGCGCCATGGTCCGGCCCCTTGAGGAGTTCGCGCCGCAAGGCCAGGTAATCCGCCGCCGCGTTCATGGTCCCGGCCAGGAGGGGTAGCATCCTCGTCTTCCCGCCCTTGCCGTCGCGCACCAGGACGGTGCGCGCATCAAGGTCCAGGTCGGTCACGTCGAGGTGCACCGCCTCCGAGTTGCGCAGGGCACAGGAGTAGAGCAGTTCGAGGTGGCATCGGATGCGGAGGTCCACGACGGAGGCCCGGCCCACGGTGGCGAACAGGGTGGCGACCTGCTCCTCTGACAGCGGGGCGGGCGGCAATGGGTCCTCGTCCGCGTCGGGCAGGTGGACGTCGGCGGTCGGGTCGCGCAGCACCGCGCCCGCCTCCACCAGCCAGTCCCCGAAGCGGCGCAGGGCGTTGGCTGCCGTCTTCCGGCTGCTCGCCCGCCAGCCAGCCTCGGTCAAGTGCAGGAGGAAGCCGTCGACCTGCGCCCCGGTCACCGTGGTCCAGCGCTGGTGGCCCTGGGCCGTGAGCCAGGCAACGAAGCGGCCGAGCACCTGGCGCTGGATCTTCACCGTCGCAGGGCGGAAGGCGCCGGCGGCACGGCGAGCAAGGTAGACGTCGAGTTGGTCGGCGAGGGCCATGGTCATGCCCTCGGGTGGTGGGCGAGGAGGGCGCGGCGCAGGTCCTCCAGCGGGATCGGGGTGTACTGGGCGGTCTGACCCCAGGAGACGTGTAGCATGAGTTCGTTTAGGCTGCGAATCCCGCACCCGTTCGAGAACATCACGGTGGCGAAGGTGACCCTGAGCGAGTGGGTGCTGATCCGCTTGTCCGCCAGCGCCGTCAGGTCCGGGTTCCGTTCGATGGTCGCCGCAACGGCCTCGTCCAGCACGTACACGAACGCGCTGTGCTTCATGCGGGTGCTGTGGATGCTGGGGAACAACGCCTCGGACTCGCGGCCGTTGAGGATGAGCGGCCGGGCGTGCTGGATGTAGTGGGCGACGAGGGCCATCGCCCAGGCGGAACAGGGCAAAACCCTGCCCGTCTTTGCCTTTTCCCAGGCGACCCGCACCTCGGCCCGGTCCACGTCGATGTCCGCGACCCGGAGGCTGAGGAGGCCACCGCAGCGCCGACCGGTGGCGAGAGCGAGACTGATGGCGCTGAGGTTCCGCACCGCCAGCGCCCAGGTCACCGACTGCGGCCGGGCCTCGGCCACGAGGTCGGACAGGGTGCCGACCAGGGCCACCGCCTCGTCGAGGGTGAGGTGGTCCTTGGCGACCACGAGGGTGCTGGGCGGGTTCGCCGGTGCGACGGAGGCGGCCGGGTTGAACAGGACGACGTTGCGACGGTGCAGCCAGGCGTACAGGGTTCGCACCACGACCAGGACCGTGCATTGGGTGCTCAGGGCCAGGGCCGTGCCGTCGCGCTTCCGGTACGAGTTGGCGATGTGCTGTTGGTAGGCCCCGACCACATCGGCGGTGGCGGCGAGCAGGTCGATGCCCTGCGTCGCCAGCCATGCCTCGAACCAGGAGATGTAGTAGCCGTAGCTCGCCGCCGTGCTGGCCTTCCCGCTGGCGGTGAGGTGGTCGAGGAAGGCCTGGACGGCCGGGTGGTGATCGGCAGTCGCGCTCATGGCCCACCCCCGACGCGCCCCGCGGGTGCCAGGCGACCGACCATCTGACCTACACCTATCATGCGGCGGTCCACCTGACCCGCTGCGGTATCAGGCAGCGCGCCAGGTGGCCTAACCCGCTGGCGCGACACCACCGCAGCCCCAGCACCGGTGCCTATGGCTATCACGGCCCGCGTCGGGTCGGGGGAATCCACCCTGTTTTCCGC
>JAKLKR010000425.1 GCA_023150565.1 Planctomycetota bacterium | reverse complement strand
GGGGGCGCGGGTTTGCGGTGGAAGCTGACGCGCTTGAAGGCAAGGCGCAGGGCCTGCCAGTGGATGCGGGCGATGACGCCCAGGGTGAGAAAGGGGTGGCGCAGCAGCCACTTGCCCATCGCCCGTCCGTCGAGGGCCTGGGCGCGGCCGGCGAGACAGGTGCCGAGCTGGCGGCGGCCCTCGTCCCACAGGTCGATGTGCACCACGTGGGCGGGGCCTCGGGTGTCGAAGCGGAAACGGTATTCGCCCCGCAGCGGGAAGAAGGGCGACACGTGGAACAGCTTGCGGGCGGTGAGTTCGTCGCCGGGCTGGATGGGCGAGTGATCCGGGTGGTGCACCAGGTAGTTATGGCGCTCGCCGAAGGTGTTGCTGACCTCGGCCAGCACCACCCGCAGGGCGCCATCCCGATCGTGGCAGAACCAGAAGCTCACCGGGTTGAACACGAAGCCCATCACCCGAGGCATGGTCTGCAGCACCACCTCGCCGTCGCACACCGCGGCCAGCCCGCGCTCGGCGAGGATGCCGCGCAGCCATGGCAGGAGCGGCGAGCCGTCGCGCCGGCCGTGGTCGCGGGAGAGCACCGAGAACAGGTTGAAGCGGTCGATGCCCAGCAGCGGCGCACGGATCTCGCCCAGGCGCGACAGGGGCAGGCGCACGAAGGCGGTGGGGTAGACGAAGCGGTTGTGCGCCTGCACCAGCCGCTCGTGCATCACCGCGCCGAAGCACACGGCGGGCGCCAGCGAACCGGGAGCGTCGGCGGTAGGGCGGGAGGGCATCACGCGGCCTCGCGGAGGGGCTCGGAAGCGGCTTCGGCGGACGGCTGCCAGGGGATCTCGGCCCCCAGCGCCCGCGCCACCACCATCGCCGACTTGAGCCCGTCCTCGTGGAAGCCGTAGCCCGTCCAGGCGCCGGCGAACCAGCTGTGGCGCTGCCCCTGGATCGTCGGCAGCGCGGCCTGGGCGTCCACCGCCGCCTGGTCGAACACCGGGTGGGCGTATTCGATGCGACGGATCAGCTTGCCGGGCGCGGGCTCTCTGAAGGGGTTGAGCGACACCACCACCGGCGTCTCGAAGGGCAGCGGCTGCAGGCGGTTGATGAGATAGCTCACCGACACCGGGCGCTCGTCGGGCCTGCCGGCGCCGGCCAGGTAGTTCCAGGCCGACCACACTTTGCGGCGGCGCGGCAGCAGCGCGGTGTCAGTGTGCACCAGGGCCACGTTGGGCTGGTATTGCACCGCGCCGAGGATGCGCCGTTCGTCACTGCTGGCCCCCGCGCCGAGGATCGCCAGGGTCTGGTCGCTGTGGCAGGCGAACACCACCTCGTCGAAGCGCTCGGCGCCGTCGCGGCAGCGCACCCACACGCCGTCGGCCAGGCGCTCGACGCCCAGCACCGGGGTGGCCACCTGTACGTCGTCGAGCTGGGCCAGCATGCGCCGCACGTACTCGCGCCCGCCACCGGCGACGGTGCGCCAGCGGGGCCGGTCGAAGATCTGCAGGAGGCCGTGGTTGTGGCAGAAGCGCGCAAAGGTGCCCAGCGGGTAGTCGAGCATGGTGCGCGTCGGGCACGACCAGATGGCCGCTGCCATGGGCAGCAGGTACCAGTCGCGGAAGGCGCTGCCGTAGCGGCCGGCGGCGAGGTAGTCGCCCAGGCTGATGGCTGGCGCGTCGCCGGTGGCGGCCATGCGGGTGGTCTCGCGGTTGAAGCGCAGGATGTCGGCCAGCATGCCCAGGAAGGCCGGCCGCAGCAGGTTGGCGGGCTGGGCGAACACCGTGCCCAGGTCCGACCCCGCCCATTCGATCTCCGGCTCGGCCAGGCTCACGCCGAAGCTCATCTCGCTTTCCACCGAGGCCACGCCGAGGCAGGCGAAGAGGGCGCACAGGTTGGGATAGGTGCGGTCGTTGAAGACCAGAAAGCCCGTGTCGATCGGGTGGCGGTGGCCTTCCACCTCGATGTCGATGGTGTTGGTGTGGCCGCCCACGTAGTCGCCGGCCTCGAACAGCGTCACCCGGTGCCGGCGGGACAGCAGCCAGGCCGACGCGACGCCGGCGATGCCGCCACCGATCACCGCAATGCGCTTGGGCATGCCGCCGGCCCGGTTGATTTCGCTCATGTCCATGGTTGTTGCTCCGGCTGTGTCAGGGTTTTGCGACGAGCAGGCGCTCGATGGTCGCCACCAGCAGCGCGTTGTCGGGGGACACCTCGCTGGGGAAGCTCTTCACCGTGTTGCCGCTGCGGTCGATCAGGTATTTGTGGAAGTTCCAGCGCGGACGCTCGCCGGTGAGCTCACCGAGTTGGCGGTAGAGCGGGTTGGCGCTGCGCCCCGCCACGGTGGTGCGCGCGAACATCGGGAAGCGCACGCCGTAGGTCAGCCGGCAGAACTCGGCGATCTCCTTGTTCGAGCCGGGCTCCTGGTTGCCGAAATCGTTGGACGGGAATCCCACCACCACCAGCCCGCGGGCCTTGTACTTGTCGTAGAGGCGCTCCAGGCCCTCGTACTGGCTGGTGTAGCCACAGAAGCTGGCGGTGTTCACCACCAGCACCACCTTGCCGGCGTACTCGCACATGGAGCGCGGCTTCTCGTCCTGCAGCCCCGGGAAGCTGTAGTTGAGGAGGGCGGGGCAGGCCTGCGTGCCCTCTGCGGCGGGCGTCGGCGCGGAGGCGGCGGGCACCAGGGCCGCCTTCAGCATGACAGC
>JAKLKR010000424.1 GCA_023150565.1 Planctomycetota bacterium | reverse complement strand
GCGCAGCAGGCACAGCCCGGCGGCGCCGCCCAGGGCGGTCACCACCAGCACCGGCACCCCGGCGCGGCGGCAGACGCCGTGCAGGGCGGCGCGCCCGGCGGCGGCGGGCGGCAGGGTGTCGATCACCAGGGTCGCGCCCTGGGCCAGCGCCTCGACCCCCGGCCAGTCCAGTCCGAGGCGGTCGATGCGCGCCTCGGGATTGATGTCGGCGGTGCGCAGCGCCTGGGCGGCGCAGTGGCGGGTGTCGTCGTCGGCGAGCGCGAAGCTGCCGACCCCCAGCCGCACCAGGGTGGCAAGCACCTCGACCCCGGCCGGGCCCAGGCCGGCGATGCCGATGCGGGTGGCGCGCAGCAGCTCCTGCTCGCCGGGGGTGGTCCAGCCCAGGTTGCGGCTGAAGGCGGTGTGGTAGTCGAAGGCGACCGCGGGTGCGGGCGCCGGCGCGATGGCCGCGGCGCGCCGCCGCCAGGGCACCGGCTGGAGCTGGAGGCGGGCATCGACCACGAAGGTGGTCCCGGGGGAGCGCAGGGCGACCATGGCATGTCCTCGCCCGCCTTACCAATGGCGGGCCGGAAGCGGAAATGGCATGGGTCAGGGCTTGGCCACCGGCCGCACGTGCCGCGCGTTGAACGTCCGCAGTCAATTCAATTGTACGATATCATACAATTGAATGACACACTGTTGCTGTCTTTGTCCCCGCCACGGGTGCGAGGGCAGTGATCCTGGGGTATGTTCCGGCATGCCCGCCGCGTCCACCTACCCCGTCCGCAGCGCCTGCCGACTGCAGCGGTCCCCGGCCGCCGCCTGCGGCCGGATCTCCGGCGGCCTGCTGTGGGCGGTGGTGCTGCTCGCGGCCGCCGGCGCCTCGCTGTGGCTGGGGACGGCCGGCGTGCGCGACCAGCGCGACCCCGCCCTGAGCGGCGACCGCCGCGCCTACGCCCGCGCCACCGGCGGGATCATCACCCCGGCGGGGGTGGCCATGCCGGTGGCGTTCAGCGACGGTCCCGGGCGGGTGACGGTTGCCGACGCGCTCGCCCTGGCGGGTGGCGGGCAGGCCGCCGCGGCGGCCCGCCTGGGCACGCCCGACCTGGTGCTGGGCGGCGACCAGCCCCGGCCGGTGGCGCTGTGGTGGAACGCGATCATCCCCGCCCGGCGCGACGACACCCAGCCGCCAGCCCTGCATTGCCGTCTCGATCTCGCCGCCGCCCCCGGCCGGCCGCTGGCCGACGCCCGCGTGACGAGGGTCGCCTGCGTGGGCGCGCTCGCCGCCGAACTGCACACATCCGGCCCGAGGTGAGCCATGCGCCGAGCCTTCTCGCTCATCGAGCTGCTGATCGTGATCGCCATCGTCGGCATCCTCGCCGGGATGCTGATGCCGGCGCTGAGCACGGTGCGCGCCCTGGCCAAGCAGGCCGCCTGCGGCAGCCATCTCGGCCAGCTCAGCATGGCCGCGATCTCCTACGCCACCGACCAGCGCGGCCTGGTGGTGGCCTACTGGTCGCCGTCGCTGAACCAGCACTGGACCATCCACCTGGCCCCGTACCTGGAACAGACCTGGGCCTGGTACCAGCCCAGGAACAGGCTGGTGAAGCAGTACCGCTGCCCGGGCGACGGCGGCGGCGACAACTCGCCCTACCTGCGCAGCGACGCCGCCACCCTGGGCTACTGGGTCACCTATGGCATCCACCAGATGGCGAGCTGCTATTACGCCGGCGCGCACTGGGGGAAGTACGGCGAACTGACCCTGCGCACCGTCAAGGATCGCGGCCGTTTCGCCCTCTTCGGCGACATGAACTGCAAGGCCTGGTCGCAGTCGATCAACACCGACTGGGCGACCATGACCTCGTTCCGCCATCGCGGCCGGATGCAGTCGGGCTTCCTCGACGGCCATGTGGGCTCCGACACCCCCACCACCTACGGCACCACCTGGTGGGACTCCTACAACGTGACGCCGGCCAACTGACCGGCGCGGAGCGGCACCATCCGGCACGGCCAGGGCCCATCGCCCCTGGCCGTGTGCTTTTGTCAGGCCGGGCCGGGGGCGGTGCGCGGCAGGCGGTGGCCGTCCACAACAACTTCGCCGGCATCCCAGGACAGCCGCCAGCGTCCGTCGCCCTGCGCCAGCACGCCATCGTCCCAGCGCGGCTCGGCGCCCAGCGCCAGCACGGTGAGCGCGCGGGCGCCGGCGGGACGGTAGCGCACCGTGGCGGTGGCGAGGGCGGGCCCGCCCGCGGCGCGGTCGCCGCCTGCCGGCTCGGCCGCGCAGGGACGCGGATCGAGCGCCAGCACGGTGAGGCGGCCGGCGGCGCCCAGGTCGAGGCTGGCCGCCGGGCCCTGGCAGCGCGGGCTGCCGGCGAGGTGCCAGAGGACCTCGCCGCGCACCCCGGCGTCCCAGGCGTCCGACACCAGCCACAGGCCCGGGCCCAGGCGCGCCGCCAGGCGCTGGTGGCGCAGGGGATGGCGCAGCACGCGCCCGTCGGGGCTGCCGTCGTCGGCGAGCACGGTCGGGCACCAGGCCAGCGCCCACGGCAGCGGCGCGGTGAGCAGCCGCAGGCTGCTGGGGGGCGAAGGGCCCTCGGGCCCGGAGCGGAGCGGGGGCGCAGCCCCCGTACAAACACGACTCACTGGGCCGCAGGCCCAGGCGCCGGCTCGGCCGGCGGTTCCGCCATCGGCGGGACGAGTCGTTGGGAGGTCGTGCGCCACCACCAGGCCGCGGGTGCAGCGCATCAGGTGGTTGCGCGGCGCCAGCCCCGC
>JAKLKR010000423.1 GCA_023150565.1 Planctomycetota bacterium | reverse complement strand
TGCGCGCGCCGCTGGCGGTGCAGGGCCACTGGCCGCGTTTCCTCGCCCCCGGCGACCGGGTGCGGGTGGCGGTCGAGATCATCGACCGCCAGGGCGGCGCACCCCCGACCGTGAGCGTGCAGGCCGAGGGCCCGCTGAGCGCGGTGCTGGAGGACGGCCGGGTGCTGCTCACCGCCGGCGACCAGCCCGGGGTCGGGCGGCTGCGCCTGACGGTGGCGCGCGGCGAGGAACGCGGCGAGGAGGACACCGAGCTGCCGGTGCGCCCGCCGTGGCCCAACCAGGTGCTGGGCGGCGAACTGGCGGTGGAGCCCGGCCGGCCGGTGCAGCTGCCCGCCCCCGCGGAATTGCTGCCGCTCGGGCTGCGCCTGCACGCCAGCCTGGCGCCACGCCCGCGCCTGGGGCTCGACGCCGCCCTCGCCCAGCTGCTCGCCTATCCCCACGGCTGCGCCGAGCAGACCCTGAGCGGGCTCGCGCCCCTGGCCGGGTTGGGCACCCTGCTGCCGGCGATCGACCCCGCCTGGAGCGACCGCGCGGTGATCGCCCGCCGCATCGCCGCCGGATGCGCGCGGCTGGAGGCGATGCGCTGCGAGGACGGCCTGGCGATGTGGGCGGGCGGCAACCAGGCGTGGCCGTGGGCCACCGCCTATGGCGCCTGGGTGCTGGCCGAGGCCCACGCCGCCGGCTTCGCCGAGGCGGTGCCGGCGGCGCTGCTCGACCGCCTGCTCGAGCGCTGCCGCGCCCTCGCCCGGCGCAGCGACGACGCCACCGCGGCGATGGCGGCCCTGGCCCTGGCCCGCGCCGGGCGCGCCGACCCCGGCACCCTCGAACGCCTCGACAGCCAGGCCCAGGCCGGCGAGGCGCGCCTGCTGCTGGGTCTGGCCTGGGCCGCGGCCGGACGCCCGGCGCGCGCCGCCGCCCTGCTGCCCGACACCCTGCCGCCCACCGCCCGCGCCTACGGCGGCGACCTCGCCTCGCCGGTGCGCGCCCAGGCCCTGCTGCTGCGCCTGCTCCTGGCGGTAGACCCGCGCCATCCCGCCGCCCCGGCCCAGGCCGCCGCCCTCGCCGACCGCCGCGCCTGGGCCAGCACCCAGGACGCCGCCTGGGCGATCGGCGCCCTCGCCGCCTGGGTGGGCAGCCAGCCGCCCGCAACCGCGCCCACCACCCTGCGCCTGGAGGCGGACGGCACCGAGGTCGCGGCCGCCGGCTGGGACGGTGGCGCGCTGCCCCTGCGGGCGCAGGTCGAGGGCCCGCCCGGCTGCCGCGCCTGGCTGGCGTGGACCGCCAGTGGGGTGCCGCGCACCGCACCGCCCGCCGGCGACCACGGCCTGCGCCTGCGCCGGCGCTGGCTGGCCGAAGACGGCGGCGCGCTGCCGGCGCGCCTGGCCCCCGGCGACCTGGTGCGGGTCGAACTGACCGTCGAGGCCGACCAGGCGCTGCCGCATGTGGTGGTGGTGGACCCGCTGCCGGCCGCCTTCGCGGTCGAGAACCCGCGCCTCGACGGCAGCGCCGCCGGTGCCGACGCGGCTGGCGGCACGGTCGACGTGCGCGACGACCGGGTGGTGGTGGTGGGCGCGCTGCGCGCGCACGGCGACGGCTTCCGGCTGCAGGCCGGCTACCTGGCGCGGGTGATCGCCGCCGGCGAGATGGTGGTGCCGCCGGCCCAGGCGGAATGCATGTACGACGCCGGACGCTGGTCGCGCACCGCCGCCGGCCGGCTGTGTACATGGTGAAGGCGGAGCCGGTGATCCGTCGCCGCCGCTGGCGGCGCTGGGCGGCAGCGGTTCTGGCCCTGGCCACCGCCCCCTGGTGGGGCATCGAGCTGGCTTCGTGGCTGGCGCCCTACCCGGCGGAGCTGGAGCGCCGTCCGCCCACCGCCGCGCCGGTGCTCGACCGCGCCGGCGCGCCGCTGTGGGAACGCACCGCCCGCGATGGCGCCTGGCGCCTGCCCGCCGGGCCGGTCGAGCCGCGCCTGGCGGCGGCGGTGGAGGCGGCCGAGGACCGCCGCTTCCGCAGCCATGGCGGCATCGACTGGCCGGCGGTGGCGGCGGCGGCCTGGCGCGACCTGGTCAACCGCCGCATCGTGCGCGGGGCCAGCACCATCACCATGCAGGTGCAGCGCCTGCGCGATCCGCGCCCGCGCTCGCCCTGGACCAAGCTGGTCGAGGCGGTGCGCGCCCGTCAGCTCGAACGCCGCCACGGCAAGGACGCGCTGCTGGCGGAATGGCTGGCACGGGCGCCGTTCGGCGCCAACGCGGTGGGGGCCGAGGCCGGGGCCTGGCGCTGGTTCGGCCTGCCCCCCGACCGCCTCACCTGGGCCCAGGTGGCGCTGCTGGCGGCGCTGCCGCAGAACCCGGCGCGGCTGCGCCCCGACCGCCACCCCCAGGCGGCGCAGGCGCGCCGCGACCGCATCCTCGCCGCCCTGCGCAGCGCCGGCGCCATCGATGAGCGCTCCTATGCCGACGCCTGCGCCGAGCCGCTCGACGCGCGCTGGCACCCGCTGCCCCAGGAGGGCGATCCGCTGCTGGTCGCGCCCCTGGCCGCCGCCCTGGCCGGACCGGCGGCGGTCGCCACCACCATCGACCGCGCCAGCCAGCGCACCTGCGCCGCCGCCCTCGCCGCCCGCCTGGCGTCGCTGCCCCAGGCCGAGGCCGGGCTGGTGCTGGCGGTGGATCCCCGCGACGGCGCGGTGCTGGCCTGCGCCCAGCGCTCGCCCGCGGCCTGGCACGTCCTCTCGCACGCGCGGCGCTCGCCC
>JAKLKR010000422.1 GCA_023150565.1 Planctomycetota bacterium | reverse complement strand
GGTTCCGGTCGCGGCATGACCGGTACGCGGCGTCTTCCGGCCCGGACCCGGGGCCGGGCCAATGAACCGACTGGATCGAACCCATGACCTACTGCGTCGCCATGTGCCTCGACGAGGGGCTGGTCTGCCTGTCCGACTCGCGCACCAACGCGGGCGTGGACCACATCAACACCTTCCGCAAGATGACCGTGTTCGAGCGTGCCGGCGACCGCGTGCTGGTGCTGATGAGCGCCGGCAACCTCGCCATCACCCAGGCGGTGATCAGCCTGCTGCGCGAGCACGCCGCGGTGCAGGACCGCGACAGCCTGTGGAACGCGCCGACCCTGTTCGAGTGTGCCCGCCTGGTCGGCGAGACCATCCGCGGCGTGCATCGCCAGGACGCCGAGGCGCTCAAGCAGTTCGGCGTGGAGTTCAACGCCAGCTTCATCCTCGCCGGGCAGATCGGCGACGAGTCGCCGCGCCTGTTCAACATCTACTCGGCCGGCAACTTCATCGAGGCCTCGATCGACACGCCGTACTTCCAGATCGGCGAGTCGAAATACGGCAAGCCGATCATCGACCGCATCGTCACCAGCAAGACCTCGCTCGACGAGGCCGCCAAGTGCGCGCTGATCTCGATGGACTCGACCATCCGCTCCAACCTGTCGGTGGGCCTGCCGCTCGACCTGCTGATCTACCGCCGCGACGAACTGCGCGTCGCCCGCCACGTCAGCGTGGATTGGGACAACCCTTATTTCGACATGATCCACAAGGAGTGGGGCGCCAGCCTGCGCCAAGTCTTCAACGCGCTGCCCGACCCCGACTGGTCGCGCTGGCCGGGGGAGGATCAGGCGCCGCCGCGGATCGGTGTGGTGTCGACTTGATCGAAGCAGGCCTGCCAACGGCGCAGCCCTTCTGCCCTGGAATCTCACGGCGGATGCATGAGGGGCTTTCACCACGTCGAGGGTGATCGGCCCGAGGGGGCGCGCGAGGCGATCTTCAGCCTGGCTGTAAGACCAAAGCCCGATAGTCGGCGAACGGTCGGCAGCTTACGATCAGGACACCTCCCCCTTCATGTGCCTTCAGGAGCAATGCGATGCGTTTCCCTGCCTATTTGACGGGCATGGCCCTGGCGGCCAGTGTCCTTGCCAATCAAGCGCTGGCCGACGACAAGAAAGATCTGGGCGCCCCGTCCGGTTTCCTCAAGGACACCACCTACGCCAGTATGGAGGAGGTCCGTTCGCCGTCGGGCGAACGCGCCAGGCGCTGGGTCGCCCCGGGGATCTCGTTCGCTCAGTACGACGCCGTGATGGTGGACAAGACGGTCTTCCATCCGGCGCCGCAGCCGACGGAACAGCTGGGCATGGCGACCCTGAACCAGATCGCTGCCGCCCTCGACGAGGCCTTTCGCCGCGAATTGCAGACGGTGGTGCGCGTAGTCGACAAGCCTGGGCCCAATGTCCTGCGAATGCGTCCGGCGGTCACCGCAGCAGCGGCCAAGGACGAGGGGCTGAAGCCTTACCAGCTACTGCCCGTCGCCTTCGTGCTGACCATGGGCCAGACCACCAAACGCGCTGTTCTGGCTCTCGAATACGAGGTGACCGACACCGCGACCGGCCAGCTCGTTGCCGCTGGCATGCGTGAAGGTGAAGGCGCCAAGCTGAAGACCGTCAAGGACACGCTGACCCTCGAGCAGATGCAACCGGCCATCGACGCCTGGGCCAAGGATGCCGCCGCCTTCATGCAGGCCGCCAAGGCTTCCCACTAGAGGGGGCGAAGTGGGCGACCCGGTCGCTGCCGGCATGGCATGCGACCGGGTGGTGACGACGCAGGAGCGGACTTGACATGAGGCAACTCGCCGTCTTCATTCTTGCCCTGCTGTTGGCCCCCTGGTCGGTGGCTGGCTCCGGGTATGTCGGCAGTACCCGCTGCGTCGCCTGCCATCAGGCGGAGGCCGAGGCCTGGCGCGGCTCGCATCACGAGTTGGCGATGGCCGTGGCGGCAACCGACAAGGTCCTGGGCGACTTCAACGACGCCACCTTCACCGCGCATGGCGTGACCTCGCGCTTCTATCGCAAGGACGGCAGCTATTTCGTGCGCACCGATGGCCCGGATGGCAAGTTGCAGGACTACCGGATCAAATACACCTTCGGCTGGACGCCGTTGCAGCAGTACCTGATCGAGTTGCCCAATGGCCATGTCCAGGCGCTGGGTATCGCCTGGGATAGCCGGCCGGCGGCCGTCGGCGGCCAGCGCTGGTTCCATCTTTACCCCAATGAGCCGATGGATCACCGCCATCCGCAGCACTGGACGGCGCGCAGCCAGACCTGGAACCATCAGTGTGCCGAGTGTCACTCGACCAATCTGCAGAAGAACTACGACCTGGCGGCCGATCGTTACCGGACGACCTGGAGCGAGATCAACGTCGCCTGCGAGGCCTGTCACGGTGCCGGCGGCAAGCACGCCGACTGGGCCGCACTGCCGGCGGCAAGGCGTCCGGCGGGCGACAAGGGACTGACGGTTTCGCTGGCTGCCGCGGCCACCACCACCTGGGCCTTCGATCCGGTCAGCGGCAAGCCGCGGCCAAGCACGCCGGCCAGCGCTGCAGCGCAGGTCGAGGCCTGTGCCCGCTGCCATTCGCGGCGCGGGCCGATCTGGTCCGATGACGGCGGTGGCCGCCCGCTGGGCAACAGCCATCGCCTGGCCCTGCTCGAGGAGCAGCTGTACTTTGCCGACGGCCAGATCAAGGACGAGGTCTTCGAGTACGCCTCCTACAC
>JAKLKR010000421.1 GCA_023150565.1 Planctomycetota bacterium | reverse complement strand
GCTCCTCATCCAGGCCGCTGGCGAAGATGCGTGCGGCGGCCAGGGCGGTGGCGGCATTGCCCTGCTGGTGGGCGCCCGGCAGGGCGAGATCGAAGGGCCGCGTCGGCGGCTCGACCCAGGTGGCGGGGACCCCGGCGGGCAGGGCGGCGCGGATGGCGGCGGCCCCCTCCGCCGACTGCGGCGCCACCACCAGGGGACGCCCGGGACGGCATACCGCCAGCTTCTCGCGGGCGATGTGCCCGAGGGTCGGGCCGAGCACATCGCGGTGGTCGTGCGACAGGTGGGTGATCACCACCGCGGCGGCGTCGAGGGCGTTGGCGCAATCCAGGCGGCCGCCGAGCCCGACCTCGCACAGGAAGGCGAGGCCCGGCCGCTCGCCGGCGAGCAGGCAGGCGAGCGCGAAGGAGCGCTCGAACCAGGTCAGCTCCGCCCCCGCCGCGACGCGCAGACGCTCGACCTGCCCGGCGGCCTCGGCCAGCAGCGCGGCGGGGGCCGGCACCCCGTCCAGCCGCCAGCGTTCGCGCACCGAGGCGACATGCGGGCTGGTGAAGGCCAGCACCGGCCGGCCGGCCGCCAGCAGGGCGGCCTCGGCCAGGCGCACGGTCGAACCCTTGCCCTTGGTGCCGGCCACCGTCAGCGGGGCCGGGACGGGGGGCAGGCGGGCGATGAAGGCGCGGATGCGCTCCAGGCGGATCTCGCGGAAGCTGCCCGCGCGCTCGTGGTCGATGCCCTGATCCAGCCAGGCGCACAGCCCGTCATCGCTCGCGGCAATGGCCATGACCACATCCTCCGACGCCTGCGCCGGGTCAAGCGCCAGACCATTGGCAGCGGCAGCACAGGACCCTAGACTCGCCACCCATGGCGAACCCCGCCCCCCTCGGCCTCCAGCTCAAACCACGCGAGGTGATCGGCAGCCGCTACCGCGTGCTGCGCAAGCTCGGCGAGGGCGGCTGCGGCTCGGTCTACCGCTGCGAGGTGGTCGACAAGCCGGGCGCCGAGGTCGCGGTCAAGGTGCTGGAGAACCGCAGCGACAAGGACCGCTTCCTGCGCGAACGGAAGCTGCTCAAGGAGATCGACAGCCGGCACGTGGTCGACTTCATCGACCAGGGCACCCACGAGAGCTTCCCCTACCTGGTGCTGGAGTTCATGGCCGGCGGCTCGCTGCGCGACCTGCTCGACAAGCGCAAGGCGCTGCCCCCGGCCGAGGCGGCCTGGGTGCTGATCATGGCCATCCGCGGCCTGCGCAAGGCCGCCACCGTGCACCGCGACCTCAAGCCCGAGAACCTGCTGCTGACCAAGGGCCCGGACGGCAGGATCACCCTGGTCCCGGGCGAGGTGCGCAAGGCCTCGGTGATCAAGGTCGCCGACTTCGGCCTCGCCAAGAGCTGGGACCCCAAGACCATGGCCCTCACCAATACCGGGCACATCATGGGCACCCCGCTCTACATGAGCCCGGAGCAGTGCCGCTGCACCCGCGACGTGGGCGTCACCAGCGACATCTACAGCATGGGTGTGATCCTCTACGAGATGGTGCTCGGCCAGCCGCCTTTCGACGCCGACAATCCCTACGACCTGATGACCATGCAGTGCAACGACACCCCGGCGTTCCCCCAGCGCATCGACCGCCAGGTCGAGGCGGTGGTGCGCAAGTGCCTGCAGAAGAAACCCGAACTGCGCTACCAGACGCTCAAGGGGCTGGAGGGCGATCTGGCGGTGATCGCCGGCATCGGGCGGCCGGCTGACGACGGCGGCGGCGACGAGGCGGCGGGGGGCGACGGATCCCGCCGCTGGCTGCTGGTGGGGGCGGCGTTCCTGCTGTTCGTGACCGTGGCCTACCTGACCCGCGACCCGGTGCTGTCACTGCTGCGCAGCTGGTGGGACGGCCCGGCCCCGGAGGCGCCGCGCCCGGTATCCAGGCCGGCGCTCGGGCACTGACCCCAGGCGGTCAGCACCAGCGCACGCGCGCCACCGTGGTGGCGCCATTCCACCAGCCAGATGCCCTGCCAGGTACCCAGCGCCGGCCGGCCGTCGCGTACCGGCAGCAGCAGCGATGGACCGAGCAGCGACGCCACCAGGTGCGCCGACATGTCGTCATCGCCCTCGTCGCGGTGGCGGAAATACGGCGCCGCATCCGGGCAGGTGCGGGTCAGCCACCCTTCGGCATCCCGGCGCACATCCGGATCGGCGTTCTCATTGAGGGTGAGGGCGGCGGAGGTGTGCTGCAGGAACACCTGCAGCATGCCGGTGGCGATCCCGCCCAGGTCGATGCCCGCCAGCACCTCATCGGTGACCAGATGGCAGCCGCGCGGCCGTTCGCGCAGACGCAGGGCCGCCTGGCGCCAGATCATGCCACCCGCACCCCGATCGGGTACACCGTCAGGCCGTAGGCGCGGCAGCGCACGTCGTCGTACTGGTTGCGGCCGTCGAACACCACCCGCGCCTTCAGCTGCGCCGCCAGACGGGCGAAATCCGGCCGGCGGTAGGGCCGCCACTCGGTCATCAGGCAGAGCAGGTCGGCGCCCTCGGTGGCGTCGTAAGGCTCTTCGCACCAGGTCACCCCGGCCAGATCGCCCAGGCTGCGCCGGGCCTCGTGCATGGCCTTGGGATCGTTGACCCGCACCTGCGCCCCGGCCGCCACCAGATGGCGCACCAGTTCCAACGCCGGGGCCTCGCGCACGTCGTCGGTGTCGGGCTTGAAGGCCACGCCGAGGACGGCCACCAGGCGCCCGGCGAGCGAGTCGAAATGCAGCTCGAGCAGGCCGAGCATGCGTGCAGGCTGTGCCCGGTT
>JAKLKR010000420.1 GCA_023150565.1 Planctomycetota bacterium | reverse complement strand
CCGGCTTGGGACCATGGCGCCGCCACCGCGGCGTCGATGTGGGCATCGACGCTCCGCAAGAGATCCGCGGCGTCGACGCTCCGCAGGAGCCCGGAGCCGCCGGCCCCGCCCGCCCATGCCCCACAACCCGCTGGCCCCTGCGACCGCCGGGCTAGCCTGCGCCGACCTATGGCAGACGACGACGGCAACGCCTTCCGCAGCTCCCTCGCCCGCGCCGAGGGGCGCTCGCCCTTCTTCCAGCTGCTCGCCGGCATCGGCTCGGCGCCGATGGCCGCCCTGCTCATCGTGCTGGTGGCGGTGGTGACCTGGGTGGCGACCTATTACGAGGGCGCCTACGGCCGCGATGCCGCCCAGGTGCTGGTCTACCAGGCGTGGTGGTTCAACTTCATGTTCCTGGTGCTGGGCGCCGCCGTGCTGTGCGCGGTGGTGGTGCGCTGGCCGCTGCGCCGCCACCAGTACGGCTTCGCGGTGGTCCACGCCGGCCTGCTCACCCTCATCGCCGGCTTCGCCGTCGCCGGACGCGACCGCCTCGACGGCATGCTCGAGGCCGCCCCCGGGCGCGAGGCCACCCAGGTCGAGCTGCCGGTCGACTACTGCGCGGCGGTGGTCGAACCCGCCGCCGGGCCCAGCACCGGCGCCGCCACCGCGGTGCAGGCCATCCACTTCCAGCCCATCGCCCTGGCCGGCTACCCCTCCTTCCTGCGCTACCTCGTCCACCCGCTGTGGCCGGTGACGGTGCCGGGCATCAACCGCCTCGAGCGCCCGGCGCCGCTGCTCGACCTGCCCGCGGCCGGGGTGGCGGTGGCGGTCACCGCGGTGGCCGACACCGCCCGCTTCGAGCCCGGCCGCTCGGAGGCCGAGCAGGGCGAGCCGGCGGTGCGGGTCGAGCTGCGCATGCGCACCCCCGGGCAGAGCGGCGAGAGCCGCCTGGCCGGGCGCTGGCTCACCCCCGACGCCGATGGCGGCCAGCTGCTGGTGGGACCGCTGGCGTCGACCTTCGCGCTGGCGCGCGACCCGGCGCTGGCGCGCGCCTTCGCCCAGCCGCCGGCCCAGGTCGGCGCCGGCGGCCGCCTGCGGGTGTGCTGGCAGGGCCAAGTCCACGACCTCGACCTCGATCCGGCGCAGAGCGACCAGAAGCTGGCCGCCGGCTCCTGCACGGTGCAGGTGCTGCAGCGCCTCGAGCACCCTGGCCAGCGCGAGGGCAAGCTGGTGGAAGTGCCCGAGGCCGAGCACAACCCGGTGCTGCGCCTGGCGATCAGCGTCGGCGATGGCGACAAGACCCGGCGCACCGAGGCCTGGGTGGCGGCCGGCGCGCTGGTGCCGCCGCTGGGCGAGGGCTGGCCGGAATTCCTCTACGAGCATCCCCTGTGGCTGGCCGGGGTCGGCCAGGGCAAGGGCCAGGGCGGGGTGGCAATGCTGCTGGGGGCGCCCGATGGCACCCTGCATGTGCGCACCGCCACCCGCAGCCGCGGCCCCGGTCCGGCGGCGGCGATCGCCGGCGGCGGCGGCTGGAGCGGCTACGTGGTCGGCGACGCCCAGTCGCCGATGGCGGTCGGCCTCGACCTGCGCTGGCTGCCGCGCTCCCGCCCCGGCCCCGAGCCGGTGGCGATGGATCCGGCGCGCAAGGACCGCGCCCTGCGCTGGGTCGAGTTCGCGGTGCGCTGCGGCGGGCAGGAGCGGCGCGCCTGGCTGCCGCGCGGCGAACGCGCCGCGCTCACCGTGGGCGGCATGCAGGTGCTGCTGCACTACGACCGCGGCCGCCTCGACCTCAAGCGCGACCGCGGCTTCGCGGTGCGCCTGGAGCGCTTCGACGAGGGCCGCGACCCCGGCGGCATGCGCAGCGCCAGCTACGCCAGCGAGGTGACGGTGCTCGCCGACGGCGGCGAGCGCACCGCGCGCATCACCATGAACGAGCCGCTGCGGGTCGGCGGCGTGACCCTGTACCAGACCGCCTTCCGCCCCGAGGCCGGCCCCGACGGCGCCCCCACCGGCCGCCAGCTGTCGATCTTCACCGTGGCCGAGGACCGCGGCCGCTGGCTGAAGTACGGCGGCTCGGCGCTGATCGTGCTCGGCATGGCGCTGCTGTGGTGGTGGCGCCCGCGCCGCCCGGCCGCCGCCGCGCCCTCCGCCCCCACCCCCCAGGCCACGCCATGACCCGCCTGCTGCTCGCCCTGCTCGCCACCGCCGCCCTCGCGGCCGCCGAACCGCCGGCCATCGCCGAGGCCCCGGCCGGGGTCGGCGCCCTGCCGGTGCTGCACGAGGGGCGGGTCAAGCCCTTCGCCATCGCGGCCGAGGAGTCGCTGCTGCTGGTGGCGGGCAAGACCCCCTTCGGCACCGTGGTCGACGACCCCGCCGGCCGCCGCATCGCCACCAAGGCCGCCTCGCCGGCGCTGGTGCTGGCGCTGTGGCGCCAGGCCGAGGCCTGGCGCGCGCAGCCGCTGGTGCACCTGCCCTGGCTGGCGCTGCAGGGCGAACTGGGCATCCCCGGCCAGTGGGCGAGCCTGGACGAATGCCGGGCCGCCGACCAGCCCGAGCTGACCGGCGAGGCGCGCAGTTCCGGCCGCGACGAGCAGGCGCTGGTGGAGTTCGCCCGCCGCATCGACCTCGCCGAGGAACTGCTCGCCGGGCGCTCGCTGCTGCTCGCGCCCCTGGCCGTCGACGCCGCCGCGCGCACCTGGCTGCTGGAGACGGTGGCGCCGCTGGTCGAGCGCCACCAGCATGGCCACCGCCGCTGGCGCGCCCAGCTGGCGGAGGCGCTGCGCGCGCCCGCCGCCGAACGCGACGCCGCTCTGTCG
>JAKLKR010000041.1:16700-28136 GCA_023150565.1 Planctomycetota bacterium | reverse complement strand
CGCTGGTGGAACTGTCGGGGTGCGATCTGCCCGCGCTGGCGGCGCGGGCGGCGGCGGGAGGGGCGGCGCTGGTCGCCTGCGGTGGCGATGGCACGGTGGCGGCGGCGCTGGAGGCCACCTGGCTGCCCGGGGCCGGCATTCCCGCCCCGGTGGGGGCGATCCCGCTCGGGACCGGCAACGACCTGGCGCGGGTGCTGGGCTGGGGCCACCGCCTGCCCGGGCTGTCCGCCCTCGACGGCATGCTGGTGCGGTTGCAGAACGCGCGCACCTCGGCCCATGACCGCTGGGTGGTGGAAGGGCCGGAAGGCACCCTGGCGTGGTTCAACTACCTCTCGATCGGGGTCGATGCGCGCATCGCCCGGCGCTTCCACCGCCTGCGCCGCCATCATCCCTGGCTGTTCCGCGGCGGAGCGGTGAACAAGGCCCTCTATGCCGCGGTGGCGATGGCCGAAGTGCAGTCCCCCCTGGCTGATGCCGTCGAGATCGTCGGGACCACGCTGCCGCCCTGGGCGCGATCGCTGGTGTTCGCCAACATCCCCAGCTACGCCGGCGGCACTGTGCTGGGCCCCGATATCAGTCCGGTTGACGGCCACCTGGACGGCTTCGTGCTCGGGCCTGGGGCGGCGTTGGGATTGGCTGCGGGCGGCATCCGGCGTCCCTGCCGCCTGCCGGCTTCACCGGTGTTCGATCTGACCCTGCAGCGGCCGCTGGTGATGCAGGTCGATGGCGAACCGTCACTCGCCCCTGCCGGCCGATACCGCCTGCGGCGCGAAGGCATGGTGCGGGTGCTGGTGGCGCGGTAGCTCGGCCTCACCCCGTGTGACACGCTTGATGGGGCGGGCGGGGCTGCGGCGTTATGGCCGTCCCCTGACCGGCACCAGAGCATCGAGGGGAGGCCACTGCAGCGCCCGCCCTCGGAGGTGCCCCATGTCAGCCATCCACACCGCCATCGCCAGCCCCGAGGTCCTGGGCTTCCATCTCCTGCGCCATGCCGCCGAGCACGGCGACGCGCGCGCCTTCACCTTCCTCAAGGATGGCGACAGCGAGGATGCCCATCTCACCTGGGGGGTGCTGGCCGGGCGGGCGGTGCGGGTGGCCGAGGAGCTGGCTGCGCTCGGGCTGTCGGGCCAGCGCGCGGTGCTGTTCCACCCGCCCGGGCTGGAGTTCGTGGTGGCCTTCTGCGGCTGCCTGCTGGCCGGGGTGGTGGCGGTGCCGCTGCATCCGCCGGTGACCCGCCGGCTGCAGGAGCGCGCCCAGGCGGTGATTGACGACTGCCGCTCGGCCGCGGTGCTGACCACCGCGGCGGGCATGGCCGGCATCGAGCCGCTGGTGCGTTCGCGCTCGCTCACCCTGGTCGCCACCGATGCGCTGCGCGGGGCCGGCACCGCCCGCCAGGTGCAGGTGGCGCCCGAGCGCCCGGCCTTCCTGCAGTACACCTCCGGCTCGACCGGCTCGCCCAAGGGGGTGGTGATCACCCAGGGCAACCTGATCGAGAACTCGCGGCTGATCGGCCGCGCCTTCGGCACCCGCCCGGGCGAGGTGGGGGTGAACTGGCTGCCGCTGCTGCACGACATGGGCCTGATCGGCTCGGTGGTGCATGTCATCCATCAGCGTCTGCACTGCGTCCACCTCTCGCCCCAGTCGATGATCCGCAAGCCGCGCCGCTGGCTGGAGGCGGTGTCGCACTACCGCGCGGTGATCAGCGGTGGCCCCGATTTCGCCTGGCGCCTGCTCGCCGACCGCCTGACCCCGGCCGATCTCGCCGGGCTCGACCTCTCTTCCTGGCGGGTGGCCTATTCCGGCGCCGAGCCGGTGCGCGCCACCACCCTCGACCGGGTCTCGGCCCTGCTCGCGCCTGCCGGCTTCCGCGGCGAGTCCTTCCTGCCCTGCTACGGCCTGGCCGAGGCCACCCTGTTCGTCTCGGGTGGCGGCGAACTGCGGCTGGAGGCGCCCGCCGCCGGCGAGGCCGAGGCGGTGCACTATGTCGGTTGCGGCGCCCCGCTGCCGGCGGGATCGGTGGCGATCGTCGATCCCGACACCCTGGCCGAGCGGCCGGCGGGGACGGTGGGTGAGGTGTGGGTGACCGGGGCCCATGTCGCGGCCGGCTACTGGGGCCGCGAACAGGCCTCCGAGGCCACCTTCCGCGCCTGCCGGCCAGGCGATGAGCGCAGCTGGCTGCGCACCGGCGACCTCGGCTTCCTCAAGGAGGGCCAGCTGTTCATCAGCGGGCGGATCAAGGACCTGCTCATCGTAAACGGCCGCAAGCACCACCCCGAGGACGTCGAGACCACTGTCCAGGGCCATGTCGAGGAGTGCGCCGGCGGCGCCGCCGCCGCCTTCCAGGCCGAGGTCGACGGACGCGCCCGCCTGATCGTGGCGGTGGAGATGGCCGACCGCCCCACCGATGCCGCCGAGCTGGCCGGGCTCAAGGACCGCATCAACGCCGCGGTGTGGTGCTTCCACGAGATCCTGGTCGACGAGGTGGTGGCGGTGCGCCCCGGCCGCCTGCCGCGCACCACCTCGGGCAAGGTGCGGCGCGGCGAGGTGCGCGTGCAGTGGATGGCCGGCGAGCTGGGGTCGCGGGCGGAGGGGCAGCAGTGAACCGTGAAGAACGCCTGCACCGGCGCACGGCGCTGGTGGCCGAGGTGATGGCCGACCTCCAGGTCGGGCTCAGCGCCGAGGATCGCGACCTGATCGTGCGCTACATGGTGATGCGCGCCCTCGGCCAGCTCGGCCTGGCACCGGCGTCCGAGCCTCTGTTGCCGCCCTCGTCCCGCCGCCGCCGCCCCTCCCGCCGCCGTCCGACCCTGAGGAAGAACCATGCCCGCTGAGCCCCTGCCGCGCGATCCCGCCGCCATCGAGCGCTTCATCATCGCCCGTCTGGCCGACCTGCGCAAACGCGACCCCGCCTCCATCGACGCCGGACGCCCGTTCAACGAACTCGGCATCGACAGCCTCGACGCGGTGACCTTGACCGGCGAGCTCGAGGACCGTCTGGGCGGCAGCATCGACCCCGCCGAGCTGTTCGACCACCCCACCCCGCGCGACCTGGCGGCATTCCTCGCCGGCCGGGTCGCCGCCGGTGCGCCCCATGCCTGACCACCTGCAGTTCGACTACCACCAGGCCTTCAGCCGCAACCTCGGCTGGTTCACCCGCGGCGAGCAGGAGGTGCTGCGCGGCCGGCGGGTGGCCATCGCCGGGCTGGGCGGGGTGGGCGGCAGCCATCTGCTGACCCTGGCGCGCATGGGCGTGGGCAGCTTCACCCTGGCCGAGATGGATTCCTTCGAGCTCGCCAACTTCAACCGCCAGGCTGGCGCGTCGTGCTCGACGGTTGGGCAGAACAAGCTCGACGTGCTGATGCGCATGGCGCGCGACATCAATCCCGAGCTCGGCATGACGGTGTTCCCCCAGGGCATCGCCGCCGACACCGTCGACGCCTTCCTGGAAGGGGTCGACCTCTATGTCGACAGCCTGGACTTCTTCGCCGTCCCGGCCCGCCGGGCGGTGTTCGCCGCCTGCCACCGCCTGGGGGTGCCGGCGATCACGGTGGCCCCCCTGGGCATGGGCGCCGCGCTGCTGTGCTTCCTGCCCGGCGGCATGAGCTTCGAGCAGTATTTCCGCCTCGACCAGGCCCATGACGACACCGAGCGCGCGGTGCGCTTCCTGGCCGGTCTGTCGCCGCGCATGCTGCATGCCGGCTACCTGATGGATCCTGGCCGGGTCGACCTGGCCGCACGCCGCGGACCATCGACCGCCGCCGCCATCCAGCTCTGCGCCGGGGTGGCGGGGGCCGAGGCGGTCAAGATCCTGCTCGGGCGCGGGCGGGTGCTGGCGGCGCCCTGGGGGCGCCAGTTCGACGCCTACCGCGGCACCTGCACCACCACCTGGCGTCCCTGGGGCAACGCCAATCCGCTCCAGCGCCTGCTGATGGCGGTGATCCGCTGGCGCCTGCGCGGCCAGGCCGCACCCCAGCCGGCGGTCCAGGGCGCCTGAGCGCGGCTCAGGCCAGCGCCAGGCGCAGGCGAAGCTCCTGCAGCTGGAACGGCTTGGAGAGGAATCCCAGTACCCCTTCCGCGGCCAGCGCCTGGGCCTGGCCTTCCAGGCTGAAGCCGGAGGCGATCAGCACCCTGGCGGCGGGGTTGATCGCGCGCATGGCGCGGAAGCAGTCGAGCCCGTCCATCGTCGGCATCACCATGTCGAGCAGGATCAGGTCGATCTCTCGCCAGCCTTCGCGGTAGAGCTCGACCCCGGCATGTCCATCAGCGGCGCTGATCACGCTGTGGCCGTCGCTGCGCAGGAGGTCGCCCAGGAGGTTGCGCATGACCGACTCATCATCGACCACCAGCACCCGCAGCGGACGGGTGGGGCCGACCATGGTGGCGGCGGGGGCGGCTCCCTCGGTGGCGACGGGGGCCAGGGGCAGCAGGAGGGTGAAGGTGGTGCCCTGTCCGAGCCTGGTGTCCACGGCGATGGCGCCGCCGTGGTTGCGGATGGTGCCGTAGACCGCGGCCAGGCCCATGCCGGTGCCCTTGCCGGCACCCTTGGTGGTGAAGAACGGCTCGAAGAGGTGGGCGCGCACCTCGTCGCTCATCCCGCATCCGGTGTCGGAGACCTGGACCTGCAGGTAGCCGCCTGCCGGCAGGTCGGTGGCGGGCGGGGAGGCCGGCCCGCCGCCGACATGAATCTGGGCGGTGGCGAATACCAGGGTGCCCCCCGATTCCATCGCATCGCGGGCATTGAGCCCAAGGTTGAGCAGGGCGTTCTGCAGCTGCGAGGGATCGCCCAGCACCTGGGCCGAGGAGGCCAGGCAGCGCCGCTCGATGCGGATGCGAGGATCGATGGCGTGGGCGAGGATGCCTGCCGTTTCGGCGATCACCGCATGCAGGTCGACCGCCACCTTGAGGTAGCGCCCCTTGCGCGCGAAGGCGAGCAGTTGGCGGGTGAGGTCGGCCGAGCGCTGGGCGGCGGTGAGGATGCCCTGGGCATAGCGCTCCAGAGCGGGATCCTCGATCCGCCGCAGCAGCAGCTCGGCATAGCCCATGATGCCGCCGAGCTGGTTGTTGAAGTCGTGGGCAACCCCGCCCGCGAGCTGGCCGATGGCGTTCATCTTCTCGGTATGGCGCAGGCTTTCCTCCATCCGGCGCATCTCGGTGATGTCGCTGATCAGGTGCACGCAGCCGGTGAAGGCGCCGCTGGCGTCCAGCACCGGATCGGCGACCACCTCGTAGAGCCTTCCGGCCAGCCTGACCTCACCGCTCTCACGCCGGCGCGAACGCCGGGCGCGCATCACCGGACAGTCGCAGATCGCCTGGTCGGCCTGATGGGCCACCTCCCAGCAGTGCCGTCCGACGGCCCCTTCGCCCAGCCGCGCGGCCAGCTCGTCGGCGGCGCGGTTGCTGCGCCGGATGCGCTGCTCGGCGTCGAGCAGCCAGAGCGGATCGCGCACCGCGTCGAAGGTGGTCTGCCATTGCGCGGCCGCCTCCTTGAGCACGTCCTGCGCCTGCTTGCGTTCGGTCACGTCCTGGAACGAGGCCACCAGCAGGTCGCCATGGGTGCGCACCACCACCTCGACCAGGCGGGCGCTGCCATCCCGGCAGGTCAGCCGCACCTCCACGGGCGGGGTCGGGGTGCGGTCGCGGTCGGCGGCGGCGATGACCTCGGCCCAGCGAGCCATCAGTTCGCTGCGATACGCGTCGTCGGGATAGGCCAGCCGCCACCACTCCGCGATGGTGGGGACCAGGGCGGTGTCCCAGCCGTAGCGCTGGGTGAAGGCCTGGTTGAACAGCACCAGCCTGCCCTGGCGGTCGACGATGCCGATCGGGATGGGGAGGTTGTCGAGCACCTCGCGGAAGCGCAGTTCCGAGCTGCGCAGCGCCTCCTCGGCCTGGATGCGACGGGTGACGTCCTGGACGGTGCCGATCATGCGCAGCGGCTTGCCGTCGGGCCCGCGATCGAGCCGGCCGAGGCCGTGCAGCCATTTGACCGTGCTGCCGCCGTCGCACCGGGCGCGGTAGATGCGATCGAAGGGCCGGCCGAGCCCCAGCACCTCCTCGGTGAAGTGGCATCGAACAGCCTCGCGGTCGTCCTCATGCACCAGGTCGAGCCAGGCGGCGATGGTGTGCGGGTGGCCGGGATCGATCCCGAAGATGGTGTCGATGGTCCTGCTGGTCTGGAAGATGCCGGCGGCGAGGTCGAGGCTGAAGCTGCCGGTCAGCGAGGCGCGCTGGGAATCCTCTAGCAAGCGTTCGCTGGCCGCCAGCCGACGGGCGGTGCGTCGTCGGGCGGCGATGCTGAAACCCAACGCGGTGATGATCGCCATCAGCAGCGCCAGCACCGCCAGCGCGATCAGGGTCTGCTGGCGGTAGTCATTCCACAGCGAATGCGGCTGGTTGATGATCCGGCTTCCGGGCGGCAGCTGCGCAGCGGTGATGCCCCATTCTTCCATGCAGATCTGGTCGAAGATCGGCTGCGAGGAGCCGCCGCGCTCGATCTGGATGTCGTCGGCCGATCGTCCGGACAGGATCAGGGCGGCGACCCGGCCGGCATTGGCTCCATAGTCGCGTCCGCGCAGCACCATCCCACCGATGACGCCGTACCCGAGGCGGTTCTCGTGCACGGCGTAGATCGGGGCGCGGCAGCTGGCGCGCATGAAGGCGGCTTCCTCGGCCTGCTCCAGCACCTTTCCGGCACGGTCGCGGGCGAACGACAGCACCAGCACGATGGTGTCCCGGTCGAGTCGGCGCAGTTCGTCGGCCAGGCCGGGATAGGTCAGGTCGGTCAGGTGGCGGCAGGGCAGCGGCGTCCCCAGGTCCTGCCAGGCCTGGTCGAACTCCTGGCGCAGCAGCCTGCCGGTGTCGGTCTGGTCATAGACCGTCGCCACCTGGCGGGCGTGCGGATGCAGGCGCATGGCCAGTCGCAGGGTGCCGGCGATGTCGGTGGGCTCGATGATCCCGGTGATGCCGCGCTGGCCGCCCAGCATCGCGGGCGTGAAGCCGTTGATGCCGCAGAACACCAGCGGGATCCCGGCGAAGAGCCGGGCGCGCAGCCGTACGCAATAGTCCAGCGCGGCGTTGTCGGTCACCACCACGCAACCGACCTGGGGCAGGCGGTACTTGCTCTCGAGCAGGTGGGCGAAGGCCTCGCCATGGGCGAGTTCAGGCAGCCGTTTGGCATCGAGGTACTCGATCGCCACCTGCTGGTGCGCCACCCCGGCCTCAGCCAGGCTGTCGAGGATGCCCTGGGTCTGGGCGTCGGTCCAGGCGTAGGATGGATGGTAGGAGTTGATGATCAGGCAGCGTGGGTTCTGCGGCTCCTCGGCGGACAGGCAGCAGCAGAGCGCCAACGCCAACAGCCACCCCCGCAGGAGGTGGCTGTTGGCGATCGTTCGGCCAGGCTGGGAGCGGACCATGTCCGGGAGGATACCCCGGTTCCATCCCCTGGGCAAACCCGGGCGGGCCCGTCCGGCCCTGGGGTTCACCACATGCTGGTCTTCTCGGGATCGATGGTGAGCAGGAACTCGACGTTGGTGCGGTACTTGGACAGCTTGCCCTTGAGGAACTCGACCGCGTCCTGGGGGCTGCGCTCGGCGAGGAACTTGCGCAGCGCCCACACCCGCACCAACTCGTCCTTGGACTTGATCAGCAGGTCGTCCTTGCGCGTGCCCGAGGCCGGGATGTTGATCGCCGGGAAGATGCGGCGGTCGGCCAGGCGGCGGTCGAGCACCAGCTCCATGTTGCCGGTGCCCTTGAACTCCTCGAAGATCACCGTGTCGGCCAGCGAACCGGTGTCGACCAGGGCGGTGGCGAGGATGGTCAGCGAGCCGCCGCCCTCGATCTTGCGCGCGGCGCCGAAGAACTGCTTGGGCTTGATCAGGGCGCCGGACTCGATGCCGCCCGACATCACGCGGCCCGAACCCGGGGCCTCGGTGTTGTAGGCGCGCGCCAGGCGGGTGATCGAGTCGAGCAGGATGACCACGTCGCGGCCGCGCTCGACCAGGCGCTTGGCCTTGTTGATGGTGACCTCGGCGCACTGCACGTGGCGGCTGGCGGGCTGGTCGAAGGTCGAGGCGATGACCTCGCCCTTCACCGAGCGCTGCATGTCGGTGACCTCCTCGGGGCGCTCGTCGACCAGCAGCACCATCAGCTCCACCTCGGGGTTGTTGGTGGTGATGGCCTTGGCGATCTTCTGCAGGTACACCGTCTTGCCGCACTTGGGCTGGGCGACGATCAGGCCGCGCTGGCCCTTGCCGATCGGGCAGGCGACGTCGAACACGCGCAGGCTGAGGTCGCTGGGGTCGTTGGGCAGCTCCATGAACAGGCGCTCATAGGCGTGAAGCGGGGTCAGGCTCTCGAAGTCCTGCACCGGGGTGCGCTTGTTCTCGGGCTCGCCCATCACGGTGTGGATGGCGAGCAGCTGCGGGCACTTCTCGTTGCCGCGCGGGGCGCGGGCCACGCCGCTGACGTGCATGCCGGGCTTGAGGCCCCAGCGGCGCAGCATCTGGATCGGGCAGAAGGTGTCGGTGGCCACCGCCAGATAGTTGTTGAGCGGGCTGCGGATGTAGCCCTGCTCCTTGGCGATCTCCATGAAGCCCGAGACGATGATCTCGTCGGCGCGGCCGGAGGCGACCCGGCGCAGGATCTCGCTGATCAGGTCGTGCTTCTTCAGCCACTTCACGTCGCGCACCTCGAGCTTGTCGGCCTCGCCCTGGAGGTCGGGCAGGGTGCGCTTGAGGTAGTCGTCGAGCATCACCTTGACCGGCGGACGCTCGGGCTCGCCGCCCTGGCGGGGCTGCTGGTTGCCGCCCTGGCGCTGGTCGCGGTCGCCGCCCTGGCGGTCGCGGTCGCGATCGCCGCCCTGGCGGGGCTGCTGGTTGCCGCCCTGACGCTGGTCGCGATCGCGGTCGCCGCCCTGGCGGGGCTGCTGCTGGAAGCCGCCGCCCTGGGCGGGGGCGGGGGCGGGCTCGCCGGCGGGCTCGTCGGCGCCGTCGCCGGGGGTGGGCTCGTCGGCGTCGGCGCTGTCGTCGGGCTGCTCGCCGGCCATGCGCGCGGCCTCGGCCTGCTGCTTCTTCAGCGCGCCCAGGTCGACCCCGAGCTGGCGCGCCAGGATGGTCTTGGCGTAGGCCGCGAGCAGGGCGGGATCGCCGCTGTTGTCGACCGCCAGCTGGCACTTCTTGCGCCGTTCATCGACGTTGCCCAGGGCGGCCTCGCGGCGCGCCAGCTCGGCCTCGTCCCAGCCGCGCTCGGTCACCCGCTGGACGCGCGCATCGCGGTGCGCCTTGACGTAGATGCTGATGGTGCAGAGGTCGCCCAGCCCGAGCTCGTGCAGCAGGCTGGCGTCGATGACGGCGAAGCGGCCGGCCTTCTGCGCCATCAGGCGCACGCGCGCCGCCAGGCGCGGGTGCATGATGGCGTTCAGGCGCGCCACCTGGTCGGCGCTGGCGAAGGCGCGCGCGGCCAGGGCGCGGCGGTCGACCCCGCCATCGCCCGAGAGGATGTCGGCGCCGAAGGCGGTCACCAGCTCGCGCTTGATCTGCGGCACCTCGAGCAGGCCGTGGCCGACCTCGTCGACGATGATCATGCGCCCGCCCAGGGCGGCGAGCTGGCGCGCGAGCGCGCTCTTGCCCGCCCCGGGTTCGCCGGTGATGCCGATCGCCACCCGCTTGCCGTCGGGCACCGCCAGCAGCGGCTCGGCCGGGGTCGGGGCCGGGGCCGGATCGGGCACGCTGTCGAGGGTGTCGACGAACGCCGTGGGGGCGGGGGCCGCCGGCGCAGCCGGGGCTGCCGCTTGGGGGCTTTGGGGGCGTCGGAGGCTTGGTCGGACATGGGATGGGCTTCGATGCGGCGTGGCCGCGGGTTCAGGAGACGGCGAGCCAGGTGCGCCCGCGGCGCGCCTCGGCGGTGAGGGGGACGTCGAGCTGCCAGGCGCCGGTCATGGCGGCGGAGAGGGCGGTGGCGGCGGCCTCGGCCACCGCCTCGTCGGCCTCGACCAGCAGCTCGTCGTGGATCTGCAGCACCAGGCGGGCGCCCGCCGGCAGCATGGCCTCGCAGCGCAGCATGGCGCGCTTGATCAGGTCGGCGGCCGAGCCCTGGATGGTGGTGTTGAGGGCGATGCGCTCGCCATGCAGGCGGTCGTTGCGGTTGCCGCTGGCGAGCTGGGGCAGGAAGCGCCGCCGTCCGGCCATGGTGGTGGCGTAGCCGCAGGCGCGCGCGTCCTCGACCACCCGGTTGATGTAGCCCTTGACCGAGGCGAAGCGGTTGAAGTAGCCGTCGATGAAGGCCTGGGCCTGGCCGCGCGGGATGCCCAGCTGCTGCGCCAGCCCGAAGGCGGTCTGGCCGTAGATCAGGCCGAAGTTCACCGCCTTGGCGGCGTTGCGCTGGGCGGGGGTGACGGCGGCCTCGTCGACCCCGGCGACCTGGGCGGCGACGAAGCGGTGGATGTCGGCTCCGGCGTGGAAGGCGCTGCACAGGGCGGCGTCGCCGCTGAGGTGGGCGAGCACGCGCAGCTCGATCTGGGAATAGTCGGCGGCGATCAGCACCCGCCCAGCCGGGGCGGCGAAGGCGCCGCGGATGTCGCGGCCGAGGTCGCGCTTCTTGGGGATGTTCTGCAGGTTGGGCTGGTCGCTGGCCAGGCGCCCGGTCTCGGTGCCGGTCTGGCGCAGATGGGTGTGGATGCGCCCGGTGACCGGGCTGATGTAGCCCGGCAGGGTGGTGAGGTAGCTGCCCAGCAGCTTGGAGAGGGTGCGGAACTGCAGCAGCAGGTCGGGCAGCTCGTGGTGGGCGCGCAGCGCCTCGAGCACGTGGGCGTCGGTCGACGGCCCGCTCTTGGTCGAGCTGATCACCGGCAGCCCGAGCTTGCCGAACAGCAGCGCCGCCACCTGCTTGGGGCTGGCGGGGTTGAAGTCCTCGCCGGCCTGGCGGCGGATGTCGGCCTCGACCTGGGCCAGGTAGCCGGCGAGGTGGCGTTCGCTCGCGGCCAGGGCCTCGCGGTCGACCCCCAGCCCGGCGTGCTCGAGGCGGGCCAGGCACAGCGCCAGGGGCAGCTCCTGGCTGCGGTAGACCTCGAGCAGGCGGTGCTCGGCCAGGCGGGCTTCGAGCAGCTGGCCCAGGCGCCAGGTGCAATGGGCGTCCTCGCAGGCGTAGCGCGCCACCGTCGCCACCGGCACCTGGTCCATGGTCTGGCCGGCCTTGAGGTCGACCACCGCGCTGGTGGGGATCTTGGGCTCGCCCAGCAGGTTCTCGGTGAGGTGGTCGAGGCCGTGGCTGTCGCGCGACGGGTCGAGCAGCCACGAGGCCAGCATCACGTCGCCGTCGTAGCCCGCGACCTCGGCCCCCTGGGCGTGCAGCACCCGCCAGTCGAACTTGATGTTCTGCCCGAACTTGCGCACCGCCGGGTCGGCCAGCAGGGGGGCGATCAGGGGGCGGGCGTCGGCCCAGGCC
>JAKLKR010000041.1:0-16690 GCA_023150565.1 Planctomycetota bacterium | reverse complement strand
CGTCGATGCCGGCGAGCGGCAGGTAGGCGGCGCCGCGGCCGCCGTCCTCGCCGCAGGCCAGGCTGATGCCGACCAGGCGGGTGTCGAGCGGATCGAGGCCGGTGGTCTCGGTGTCGAGGGCGAAGCGGCCGGCGCGGCGCAGGCGTTCGACCTCGGCCGGCAGGTCGGCGAGGGCGAGGATGCGGTAGGGTTCGGTGGCGGGCGCTGGCGCCTGGGCCGGCACCAGCGGCGGGGCCGAGGATGCCGCCGGCACCGCGCCGGCGGCGGGATAGGCCAGCCCGAGGCGGGCGAGGGCGAAGCCGAGTTCGGCCAGGGGCGCGGTGTCGATGCTGCGCGCGCGGTCGATGGCCAGCTCGGCGCAGGCCGGCAGCCCGGGCACCTCGCGCAGCAGGATGAGGTCGCGGGTGAGCGCCAGCTTGGGCACGAAGTCGCGCACCGCCGCCGCCTTGCTCGCGCTCAGGGTGCCGGCCTTGGCGATCACCTGGTCGAGCGAGCCGTGCTCGGCCAGCCACTTGGCGGCGGTCTTGGGGCCGACCCCCATGATCCCCGGTACGTTGTCGGCGGTGTCGCCGATCATGCACAGGTAGTCCACCACCTGGTCGGGCCGGATGCCCTTTTCCGCGGTCAGTTCCGCCGGGCCGCGCAGCAGGTTCTTGCCCGGGTCCCAGGTGCACACGCGCGCGGACAGGGCCTGGTCGACGTCCTTGTCCTTGGTCAGCAGGCGCACCGCGCAGCCGTCGGCCTCGGCCCGCCGGGCGAGGGTGAAGAGGGTATCGTCGGCCTCGAAGCCGGGGGCGCGCAGCACCGGCACGCCGAAGGCCGCCAGCACCCGCTCGACGTCCGGCAGCTGGCGCGCCAGGTCCGGCGGCATGGGGTCGCGATGGGCCTTGTACGCGGGATAGACCTGGTGCCGGAAGCTGTCGCCGGTGTCGAAGGTGCAGGCCCAGTGGGTGATCGCCGGGTCGTCGCGCAGCTCCTTCAGCAGCTTGGCGAAGGCGTAGGATACCCCCGTCGGCCGCCCACCCGGCCCGGAGAGCGGGGGCATGCCGAAGAAGAACCGGTAGGCGTAATAATGGCCGTCGATGACGACCAGGATCGGATCGGGCATCAGGAGGGGGGACCGGGGGACCGGAAGGGGGGCGGCGGTGCGGGCAGGCCGCCCGTCTCGCTGCACATTGGTCGGCGGCCACTGCCGCGGACGCGAACCACCTTGCCGCCGGGGGGGCGGGTGTCAACGCGGGAGCGCGGCCACCAGGGCGCCGGCGGCGTGTTCGAGCACCCGCGCGCAGGCTTCGTAGTCGTCCTCATCGCCGCCGAAGGGGTCGGGCACCCCGCCACCCTCGGCGTTCACCACCCGGATGGCGCGCGCAGGCATGCCCGCCGCGCGCACCGCGGCGGCGTGCGACGAGCTCATGCACAGCACCAGGTCGACATCCGCGAGCAGTGCCGGGCCGAGCCGGCGCGAACGGTGCAGCCCCAGGTCCAGCCCGCGCCGCGCCATCGCCGCGCGCGCGCCGTCGCTGGCGTCCTCGCCGTCGGCGGCTCCGGTGCCGGCGCTGGCCACCTGCACGTCGCTGCGTCCGGCCGCCACCGCGGCGCGCGCGATCAGGGTGGCCAGCATCGGGCTGCGGCAGGTGTTGCCGGTGCACACGCAGAGGATGTTCATGGGGGAGCGTCCGGACGTCCGGGCGTCCGGGCGTCCGGACGTCCGCATCCCTCTTCCCTGGGAGCGCCGGGCCCGCAGACGTCCGGACGTGCCATGGCCCGGCGCGTCATCGCCCGCCCTTGCGCGCCTTGGCGCGTTCGCCGATGTCGCGGCGCAGGTGCTTGCCGGTGAAGCTGATGGCGTCGCAGCCGGCATAGGCGATGCGGCGCGCCTCGGCGAGCGAGGGGGCGCGTGCGCACACCGACAGCACGCGTCCGCCGGCGGTCACCAGGCGGCCCTGCTTGTCGGTGCGGGTACCGGCGTGGAACACCGTCGCGCCCAGGCGTTCGGCCGCCTCGATGCCGGTGATGGGCAGGTCGCTGGCGTAGCTGCCGGGGTAGCCGCCGCTGGCCATGGTCACGCACACCGCGATGTCGCGGTGCCAGTCGCAGCTGCGGCTTTCCAGGGTGCCGTCGATGCAGGCCTCGAGCAGGTCGAGCAGGTCGCTGTCCAGGCGCATGAGCAGGGTCTGGCACTCGGGATCGCCGAAGCGCACGTTGTACTCGATCACCTTGGGGCCGCCGTCGGTGATCATCAGGCCGAGGAAGAGCACGCCGACGTAGGGGCGGCCCTCCTTGACCAGTCCGCTCATGGTCGGCACCACGATGCGGCGCACCAGCTCGTCCTCGTCGCGCGGCTTGAGCAGGCCGGGGACGGGCGAGAAGGCGCCCATGCCGCCGGTGTTGGGCCCCTCGTCGCCGTCGTTGACCTGCTTGTGGTCCTGGGCGTAGTCGAGCAGCACGGCGTTGTGGCCGTCACACAGCGCGAACACCGACACCTCCTCGCCGCGCAGCACCTCCTCGATCACCACCTGGGCGCCGGCCGCCTTGCCGAACTCGTGCTTCACCATGATGCGCTCGACCGCGTCATGGGCCTCGGCGGCGTCCTTGGCCACGGTCACGCCCTTGCCCGCCGCCAGGCCGTCGCTCTTCACCACCAGCGGGCCGCCGGCCTCGTCGATGTAGGCGTGGGCCTCGGCCGGCTTGTTGAAGACCTTGAACGCCGCGGTGGGGATGTTGTGGCGGCGCAGGAACTCCTTCATCTCGACCTTGCTGCCCTCGAGCTTGGCCGCCGCCTTGGACGGCCCCCAGCAGCGCAGGCCGCGCTCCTTGAAGGCGTCGACGATGCCGAGGGTGAGCGGCACTTCGGGCCCGACCACGGTCAGGTCGATGGCCTGCTCGAGGGCGAAGCGCAGCAGGCCGTCGATGTCGTCGGCCTTGACCGGCACGTTGGTGCCGAGGGTGGCGGTGCCGGGGTTGCCGGGGGCGATGAACAGTTCGGGGGTGCGCGGGCTGCTCTTGAGCTTCCAGGCCAGGGCGTGCTCGCGCCCGCCGCTGCCGATGACCAGGATCTTCACGGTGATACCTCGGGGGTGCGCGCGGAGGCTAGGGGGCAGTACGGTGGCGCAACCGGGCATTGGGGCGTGACAGGCGTGGGCGGCGGCAATAGTCCCCGCCCATGCCCGCCAATCCCCCCGCCGAGAGCATCTCCACCCGGGCGATCGTCTCGCTGACCTGGCCGGCGCTGCTCGCAACCTTCCTGGTGTCGATGGGCTTCGCCGGGCTGAAATTCTGCCTGATCGGCGAACTGGCGGTGGGCTTCAACCCGGCCGAGCATGATCCCCTGCCGCTGGCCTGGATGGAGCGGATCGTCCAGCACTGCATCGCCCGCGGCAACATCACCGAGGCCATCACCCAGGGCCTGGCGGCGGTGATCACCCTGGGGGTCATCCTCGGCTACCTGGTCAACGCCCCGCTGTCGGGCGCCTGGCGCACCGGCCGGCTGTTCCTGGTCGCCGGCCTGGGCTGCGGGCTGGGCTCGCTGGTGGTGGCCTACTTCAACCCCTGGCTGGTGATGCTGCTGGTAGGGGTGGCCTACGGCACCGCCTGCGCCGCGCGCGGCAAGTCCATCCCGCTGCTGTCGCGCGCCGGCAACCTCTCCAACACCTTCGTCAGCGGCCTGGTCGGCGCCGCCATGGTGCTGGGGCTGATGATCGGCACCGTGCTCGGCACCATGCTGATGAAGGCCACCGATTCGTCGCTGGTTCGCCACCTGGTCATCGCCGCATCATTCCTGGTCTCGGCCCTGCTCGGCTGGCGGGTCCGCCCCCAGGAACCGGCGCCGGTCCCCTTCCTGGCCGGGGTGCGCGATCTGGTCACCGGCAGCTGGCAGCTGATGTACGAGAACTGGCCGCTGGTGGTGGCCGGGGGCATGGCCTGGGGGGTGGCCTCGGCCGCCAGCCTGGCGGTGTTCATCGACGTGCAGGAACGCCTCAGGATCAGCTACGAGGCGGCCGGGGTGCTGGCGGTGGTGTCGGTGGTGGGGGCGGTGGCCGGCAACGTGCTGTCGCATGTGGCGGCGCGTCGCCGCTATGTCATCGGCGAGCTGGTGCTGATGGGCGCGGTGCTGATCGCCTATCCCTACCTGGTCGACGCCTATTGGCAGGCGCTGATCGTGTCGGTGATCGTGGGCACCACCTTCGCCTCGTCATCGAACGTGCTCGATGCGCGCTTCCTGAAGAACGCCGCCGACCTGGGCCAGTCGGGCCGCGGGGCCACCATGATGAGCCTGACCCACAGCATCTGCATCTTCGTGGTCGGCTCAGGGGTGGCGGTGGCGCTGCTGCTGGGCTGGGTCGATGCCGACGAGCAGTACTGGTTCTATGGCGTGGCCAGCATCCTGACCGCCGGCATCGCTGCCATCGCCCACCTGGGCGATGGCAATCCGGGCCGGAGCGGGCGGCTGCCGCGGCTGCCGCACCGGTAGGGTCTACAGGTTGCCGTACCAGAAGTCGCGCGCCTCGGTGCCGGGGGTGCCGGCGCTGGCGGTGCTATTGCTGAGCCAGGTGCTGGTGACGCTGCTGACGTGTCCGTCCAGGTAAACGGCAGCGGCCTTGCCCTTGTGCGGAGTTTCGGGCAGGCTGCCAACGCCGCTGCCGATGGTTGCGGACCAGTTGTTGACCGACCATTTCCCATCGCCCGCCAGCATCACTTGCGCTGTCTTGCCGATTTTGGCGATCGGGGTGCCGGTCATCGGCTGGATGGGAGCAAGTGTGACATGTGTCAAATGGCTATTGGCACCGTAGCTTGCCCATCCCGAAGTATTATTGGTGTCGAACACTAGTTTGCTTGGATTCGATGGCTTGCGCGGTGCTGGATCGCTCTGCTTCTGCTGCACCGGACAGCCAAGGACCTTGATGTAGTTGCCGGTGCCGCCGATGCCCGCGTTGTCAAAATGACCAGAACGCTCCAATGCACAACGCCAGTTGTAGTCGTGCCAGCCGGTGATCGGCCACCCGGTCGCAGGCGCTCGATACCCAGGCGGAATGACCTCCTCCCAGTCGCTGGCGTAGGCTAGCACCGCCATCCCCACCTGGCGCAGGTTGGACTGGCAAGTGGTGGTGCGCGCAGCATCCCGCACCATGTTCACCGCCGGCAGCAGCATGCCGGCCAGGATCGCCACGATGGCGATCACCACCAGCAGTTCGATCAGGGTGAAGGCGCGGTTGCGCATGGCTACGGCTCCAGGGTGAGCAGGGCGGCGCTGTGGGCGGGGACGGTGAAGGCGGTCAGGGGGCCGCTGGAGGCGGCGATCGGCTGCACGCGGATGGCATTCAGCCCCGGGGCGTTGGCTTGATCCAGGCCGTCGGCGGTGAACAGGCTGCCGCCGGCCAGGCGCCAGGTTTTGCCGCCCAGGTTGATGGACAGCGGGCGGGCGGCGGCGGCTTCGCGGTTGGTCACCAGGACCGCCAGGCGGCCATCCGGGCGCAGCACCGCGGCCGCGGCCGCGGTGGCATGGTCATCGGTGACGGCGGTGCGTTCCCCGGCCAGGGTGGTGGCGACCACCTGGCCCTGGTGCAGGGGGGCGAGGAAGCGCAGCAGGTCGGCCATGCCGGTAGCATACACCGGAACCGGCTTGCCCGCCACGAAGTCGCGATCGTAGAACAGCCCCCAGGGCCCGGCGGTGAGGGCGTGGTAGGCGGCGGCGCCGACTTCGGGGCGGTTGAGCATGCGCGCCAGGAACTGGCCGGTGGCCAGGCAGCCGCCCAGGCTGTGGGTGTGGAACCACTGCGTCTGCCACTTCTGGCCCTTGATCTCCTCCGGCCAGCGCGCGTGCTCGCTCAGGTACAGCTTGGCGCGGCCGCCGCCGAGGCGCTGGACATCGTCGCGCAGCACGTCGAGGTGGCGCTCCATGTAGGCGATGGGCAGGCCGCAGTAATAGGGGTGGAAGATCAGCCAGTCGATCTCGCTGCCGACCTCGGCGAGGACGGTGCGGTGCCAGGCCTTCCAATCCACCTGGGGCTTGCTCCAGGGGCCGGTGAAGGCGTGCACGCCGATCGGCGCCTGGGGGTCGACCCGGCGCACCGCCGCGACCGTGCGCTTGGCGTAGGCGGCATAGGTCGCCGCGTCGGGGAAGCGCTGCAGGTGGGAGGTGCCGTGGTCGGTCTCGTTGCCGATCTCCCACACCGCCACCTTGACCGGGTCGGCCAGCCCGAGCTCCAGCCGGCGCGCCGCCCAGTCCACCCCGCCGTCGCGGTTCTCGCCCGGGCGGCCGGTGAGGAATTCGACCAGCGCGGCGTGGTCCTCGGGTTCCTCCTGCAGGCAGTTGAAGGTCCAGGTGAACTGGGCGGCGGGGTCGATCGCCAGCACCGTCTTCACCCATTCGACCGGGCCCAGGGCGCGCACCTTGGCGCGCTTGTATTCGTCGGGGAAGGCCTTGCGGGTTTCCATCGGCCCGATCGCCCACTGCCAGCGGTAGTAGGCCGAGTCGGAACCGGCCATGCGGTTGAGCGGCATGGGCAGGCCGCGGGCCAATTCCATGAAGGCCGGCAGGGGAGCGCCGCCAGGACCGCCGGCTATCAAGGGTTCCTGCGGCAACCAGGCCTGGTTGGTGCCGAACAGCAGCGGGGTGGCGGGTCGGACGATGCGGGTGGGGTCGATGGCGAGGGACGCGGGCAGGTCGCCGGTGGCGGCCTCGGTGCGGATCAGGGTCACGCCATCGTATTCGCTGCCGGCGCCGGTGCCGCTGGCGCGCTTGATGATCGGGGCGGTGGCGGGGGGATTGGTCATGGCTGGCTCGGAGCGGGCGGGGCTGGGCGCGGGGGCGGTGCAACCGCACAGCAGCAGGAGGGCGGAGACGATGGCGGGTCGCAGCATAACCAATTGGTAATTACCTATGGTCGGTTTGCAATTTGAAAAGGTAACAAAGTGGTTATGGTTCCCGTCATGACCGCCGCTTCAGTCAAGTACCAGCGCCTGGCCCACGATCTGCGCCAGGCCATCACCGGTGGGCGGTTTCAGCCGGGCGAGGGGTTGCCGCCGGAACGGGATCTGGCCAAGTCGCACGGGGTGTCGCGGCCGACCGTGCGCGCCGCGCTCGACGCCCTCGCTCATGAAGGGTTGCTGAGCCGCGAGCAGGGCCGCGGCACCTTCGTGGCGCGCGGCTGCGGTTCGACGCCTGCGGCCGCCCTCACCCTGGTCTACTCGGCGCCATTCAAGGTCGGCATCGACCATGATCCCTACCTGGCCGGACTGACCGCCCAGGTGGCGATGCGTTCCTCGGCCGGGGGGATCGGCGGTCCCCTGGGGGTGCGGGTGCTGGCCGTCCCCATCGGCGGTGATGCCGCGGCAGCCATCGAGGGCGCCGGCGGCCTCGCCCATTGCCGGGGTGGGGTGCTGTTCGTCGGGCTGGAACCGCCGAGCGATGCCCTGCTGCTGCGGTTGCGCGGTGCCGGGATCGCCTGCGTTGTGCTGGGCCGCCTGGGCGGCCGCGAGGCGGTGGCCACGGTGGCCGGTGACGGGGTGCGCACCGGCGAACTCGCCGCCCGCCATCTTCTTGCCCACGGCCATCGCCGCCTGGCCCTGGTCGACGGCCCCTGGTCCCATCATCCCTGCGCCCAGCGCCGCGACGGATTCCTGGCCGCGGTCGCGGCCGCCGGGGCCGAGGCGGTGGTGGTGGACGGCATCGGTTGGGATCGTCCGGCCACTGCGGCGGCGGTGCGGGCCGCCTTCGCCGCTGCCGGCCGGCCCACCGCGGCGGCGGTGTCGGGCGACTGCGGGGCGTCCGGTCTGCTCGATGCCGCCCGTGATCTCGGTCTGGCGGTGCCGCGCGACCTGGCGGTGGTGGCGATGCATCTGCCCGAGCAGGTGTCGCCGCTGGCCGAGGTGCCGCTCACCGCCCTGGTGGTGCCCTATGCCGGCTACGTCCAGGCCGCGCTCGAAGCCCTGCGCCGCCCGCTGGGGGAGCCGCCTGCGCAGGTGCTGGTGGCCGACCGCCTGGTGGTGGGGCGGTCGTGCGGCTGCGTGGTGCCCGAGGGCTGAGGATCACTCGCTGGCGTTGGCGGGATCGAACACCAGCGCGGCGGCGCGCACGCTGCTGGCGCTGGCGACGTGCAGGTCGAAGAGCACCCAGTTGGCCAGGGCGCCGTGGCGGCCGCGCGGGTCGGCGTAGTCCCAGGTGGCGGCGTTGCGGCTGACCCCGAGCAGCCAGGAATCGCTTTCCGGCCGGCCGCAATCGCCGACCAGGATCCGCCGGCTGTGGTTGGTGACCTGCGACAGCAGGACATCGCGCAGGTCGCTCAGTCCGCTCAGCCAATGGGTGGTGGAACGGTCTGCCGGCGAGAGCGGGCGCTGGTTGACGCCATAGCCGATGCGCCAGAGCGCGGTGTGCTGATAGGCCGGGCATCCACGCAGGACGTTGGCGGTTTCCCAGGCCGGGTCGCTAAGCCCCACGTACTCCATCCCGTCCTTGCCAGGAAGGAGGTAGGGGGCCAGCAGGCAATACCAGGATACCCCGGCGCTGGTCTGGGCCGACACCACATACCCGTCCCGATCCTGGGCGTAGGTGATCGCCGCCAGGCCGATCTGGCGCAGGTTGCTGGAGCAGCGGGTGGTGAGGGCGGCACGTTTGACCAGGTTCACCGCCGGCAGCAGCATGCCGGCGAGGATCGCCACGATGGCGATCACCACCAGCAATTCGATCAGGGTGAAGGCGCGCTGGGGGGTGGCCATGACGGATATCTAATGTGACTAAGTCAGATGTCAATTGACATAGTCAGTTACCGGGACAGGATGCGACCGGCGGAGGACAGCCATGCCAGTCGAGGAACCGCAGCGGCCGGTGCCATCGGGCAAGACGGTGCACGTGCGGCACTATGTCCTCGAACGCATCGAGCGCGGCGAATGGCAGGCCGGCGAACCGCTGCCGGGCGCGCGCGACCTCGCCGCCGCCATCGGGGTGTCTTTCGTCAAGGTCCAGCAGGCGCTCGAATCCCTGGCGGTCGACGGGGTGCTCGAACTGCGCCCGCGGGTCGGCACCTTCGTGCGCCCAGGCTGGCGTGATCGGGTGCTGCGCGACCACCTGAGCGTGTTCAACCGCCGGCCCAACCTGCCCTGGATCGCGGGCATGGAGGCGATCCTCGCGCGCGAGCTGCCGGGGCTGCGCCTGACCGATGTATTCCCCGGCAGCATGTTCGAGATCAAGACCGTGCTGCATGTGCAGCAGCACCACGACCGCTACCTCGATCTGGCACCGCTGGCGGGACCGGCGTTGGCGGGGTGCGGGCCGGTGTTCGACGCCGCCTTCGCACCCGCGCGCATAGGCAACCGACTGATGGGGATACCGATCATCGCCTCGCCGCGGGTGATGCTGTTCAATCCCGGGGTGCTGCGCCGGCATGGCTGCCCGCTGCCGGCGGCGGGCTGGGGCTGGGACGACCTGCACGACCTGGTGCGGCGGCTGGTGGCGGTGATGGATCCGGGTCTGGTGCTCGACTGGACCTCGCGGCCCTACTGCTGGTTGAACGTGGTGCGGCGCGCCGGCGGCCGCCTGTTCACTGCTGCGGGCGGTGATCCGGTCGCGGTCGACAGCCCCGAGACCATCCGCGGGCTGGAACTGTTCCGTGCCCTCGGCGCCCTGCTCGGCCCGCGGCCGTTCGACCAGGAGCGCTTCACCGCCGCCTTCGTCGCCGGCGAGGCGGCGCTGTCGATCGGCACCCGCCAGTCGATGTCGCTGCTGCGCCTGCGCGGCGCCGATGGCTGGGGCAGCGTGCCGCTGCCGGTCATCGCCGGCGGCTGCGACACCACCGCCCAGGCCGCCGACCTCGCCTGCGTGCGCGACACCTGCACCGATCCCGAACTCGCCCGCCGCTTCGTCTCGCTGATGCTGTCGCCGACGGTGCAGGACCACCTCGCCTCGCTGCGCTACGGGGTGCCGGTGCGCCAGGCCAGCGCGATGGCTTCGCTCGACCTGGGTGATCCGCGCGAGGTCCTGGTGCTGGGCGAGATGCAGCGCATGTCGAGCGAGCCCTGCCAGGAGTCGGCCGACCTCGCCCGGCTGGTGATCGGCGGTGCGACCCGCATCCTCGACCATTCCGACGACATCGCCCGCGACTGCCGCGAACTCGCCCGCGCCGCCCGGCTGCATCGCGCCGCGCATGGCTACGAGGCCGGATACTAGATCTCCCACCTTCCAGGAGCGCCCCATGTTGTCGCGTCACGTGCTTGTCCTGCTGGCCCTCGCCACCCTGGCAGCCGCGGAGCTGCATCCGGTCCCCACCTGCGAGAACTGCAGCATCTATCTGCGCGGCAGCGCGCTGCCGGCGGAGGCGGTGCGGGTGCGCTACCGCAGCGGCGATGGTCCATGGCTGGAGGGCCATCGGCTGGTGGCGAGCGCCAACGATCCCGAGCCGCGCGGCTCGCTGTTCGCCCTGCAGCCGGGCACCGCCTACCAGGTCGAGTGCCGCGACGCCCAGGACGCGCTCATCGCCGGGGCTGCCTTCACCACCTGGCCCGACCAGGTGCCGGTGGGGCGCACGGTGCGGGTGGCGGAACTGGCCCCCGCCGGCGGTCCGCTGCGCATCACCCAGGGCGGAGCCGCCGAGGCCTGGCTGCGGGTGGTCGGCGATCCCGGCCAGGTGGTCGCGGGCGGCGAGCTTGAGGAATCCGCCATCCTGGTCGAGGGCGCCGCCTTCGTGCTGCTCGACGGCCTCACCGTGCGCGGCGGCCGGCGCCACGGCATCCGCGTGCACCAGAGCCACGACGTGCGCATCCGCGCCTGCGACATCGCCGGTTTCGGCCGCATCGGCAAGCAGGACCTGGGCAAGGACGGCAAGTACTACGACGAGAACGGCCGTTCCATCAACAACGACGCCGGGGTGTTCGTCGATGGCAGCGGCCGGATGGTGGTCGAGCGCTGCTGGATCCACGACCCGCGCGGCCACGCCAATTCCTGGGCCTTCGCCCATCCCGAGGGGCCGAACGCCCTGTTCGTGCGCGCCACCGGGGAACTGGTGGTGCGCTGGAACGACCTGGTGGGCGGCGACCGCCACCGCTGGAACGATGCGATCGAGGGCTGGGGCAACGGCAAGGACCCTGGCGGCTTCAATCGCGACTGCGACATCCACGGCAACCTGCTGGCGCTGGGCAACGACGACGGCATCGAACTGGACGGCCCGCAGCGCAATGTGCGCTTCTATGGCAACCTGATCACCGGCACCCTGTGCGGGATCAGCACCGCCCCCAACCTGCGCGGGCCGTCCTTCGTGGTCGGCAACGTGGTGGCCGAACTGGCGGACGAACGCGGGGTCGGCTCCGCGGCGGTCAAGAACGGCGGCGGCACCACCTTTTCCCGCGGCCTGACCTTCTTCTACCACAACACCTTCTTCGGCCCCGGCAACGGCGTCACCGCGGTCGGCTATGGCGAGGACCGCGAGCGCGGGATGTTCCGCGGCGTCACCCGCAACAACCTCCTCGCGGTCGCTGGCAGCGGCATCCGCGACCAGCACATGCCGGGGTCCGCGGCCGACTACGACCATGACCTCTTCGCCATGCCCTGGGGACGGCCAGGGGTCTACGATTGCGCGCGCGCCACCGAGCCCCACGGGGTGTGCGCCCCCCACGGGCTGCGCGATGCGCCGGGCTGGGATTTCCGCCCCGGACCGGGCAGCGCGGCGGTCGGTGCGGCGGCGCCCATCCCCGGCTTCGCCCATCTCGCCCCGGGCGGCCGGGCCGACATCGGCGCGCTGGCGTCATCGGGTGCTGGGGGCGTGCCGGTGCGGCCCGGCGGACTGCTGGCCAGCCCGGCGCGGGTGGTGTTCGCCGGCTCGCTCGAGCGCGCCTGCGCCACCCCGGTCACGGTCAGGGTGACCAGCGCCGGTGCCGGCGGACGATTCCAGGCAGTCCGCAGCGCCGACTGCGGCTGGATGCGGGTCGAGCCGGCCAGCGGCGTGCTGGAGCCCGGCCGCCCGCTCGAACTGAGCGTCTCCCTGGAGCGCTCGGTGCTGACGCTGGACGGCAAGGTCACCGGGGTGCTGCTGGTGCGACTGGAGGACGGCCTGAGCGTGCCGGTGGTGGTCAGCGCCCAGGTGTGCGGGCATGACCTGCGGGTGGCGGCCGAGGCCGAGACCCTGGAGGGGGCCGACGGCTTCGTCCAGCAGGAGGATGCCGGGGCTTCGGGCGGCCGCTTCCTGGTGTTCTCGGGCGTCACCGAGCGCAAGCCCGGATCCGCGGGCATCACCCTGCCCTTCACCGTGCCCGCCGACGGCCGCTACTTCGTCTCCTGCCGGGTGCGCAGCCCAGCCCCGGTGATCGAACATGATTCCCTGTTCCTGGCGGTCGATGACCGGGATCCCGTGGCAAGCCATCTCAATGGCAGCACCTCCTGGCAGTGGGTGGAATGCCCGGCCGGCAATGATCTGGCCTTCCGCCTCCCCGCCGGCACCCACCGTCTGCGCATCCTGCCGCGCGAAGCCCTGGACCTGGATGCGGTGCAGATCCGTTCCGGTCCGCTGCCGCTGGACGACCGGGATGCCCTGCTGGCCCCCGCGGCGCGGTGAAATGAAGGCAATCGCCGATCGTCCGCCCGCTGGATGACGGTTGTCCGGGAGGGATTGCGCGGGTAGCATGGCCGTAGGCCCGCCATGGATGCGATCGGGACATCTGGCATCGGTTCCGCGGATCCCGCCCTGGCAGGCGGGTCCGCCCCAGGCGCACGCACGTCGCCGACGTCCCCATCCCCGGCCGCGGCCTCGACCCCCAGTGGCGACAGCTACAGTTCCGGGCAGGGCCAGGGAACCGCTGCGACCGAGGGCGGCTATGACCGCCGCGGCCGGCCGGCAGCCAAGGCCGGACAGCTGAGCGCCGCCCAGCAGCGCCAGGTGCAGCGCCTGCAGGCGCGCGATGCCGAGGTGAAGGCCCACGAGGCCGCCCACCAGGCCGCCGGCGGCGGCATGGTCGGCGCGGCCAGCTTCACCTACCAGAAGGGGCCGGACGGTCGCTCCTACGCCATCGGCGGCGAGGTGTCGATCAACGCCGGCTCCGAGCGCACGCCGGCAGCCACCATCAGCAAGATGCAGCAGGTGATCGCCGCCGCCACCGCCCCGGCCCAGCCGTCGGGCCAGGATCTTGCTGTGGCGGCCCAGGCCCAGGCGGCGATCGCCAAGGCCCAGAGCCAGGCCGCCCAGGGTGGCGCTGGTGCCGAAGGCACGGCGGCCGTGGCGCCGGCCGGCGGTGCCGCCGCCCCCGCCCAGGACCCGACCCGCGGGATCGCCACCAGGCCGGATGACGAGACGGAGGCGCAGGACGGCGCTGCCGAAGAGGCTGCCGAGGCTGAGGGCACGGCGGCAACCGCGAGCACGGCAACGGCCACGCCCGAGTCCACGGCTCCCAGGCAGGCCAAGGCCGAACCGCCGCCGGTGTGGGCGGTGAAGGCGCCGGCCGCCAAGACGGCCTCCATGGCCGACGCAGAGACGCAGCCCGCCAGGGCGGCCTCCACGACCGGACAGCAGCCGGTGTCAGGTGCGGCCACCACCGACTCCGCCAGCACGGCGAGCGACTCCAGCAACACCACCAGCGCTGGCGGTTTGCCCAGCGACCTGTTCGGCGACCGCTCGCCCGGTCGGCTGCGCCGCTCGGTCGAGGTCGACGAATTGTACCGCCGCCTGGCCCGCGGCGAGGTCGCCGGGACGGTGCTCGACCGCAAGGCCTAGGCGGGCCGGGCGGATCGGGTCTGACGCGGATTTCTGCTTTGCCTGCGCAGGGTGGCCACCATCCTGCCGCCTTCCTTCCGCGTCCCTTCCGACTCCCTTTCGTCCGAGGAATCCCATGGCCATCAAGGTCCACTACGAGAAGACCGCCAAGCTCGACCCCATCAAGAAGTCCACCGTGGCCATCATCGGCTACGGCAGCCAGGGCCATGCGCACGCGCTCAACCTGCGCGACAGCGGGGTCAAGGTGCTGATCGGCGCCCACAACGCCAAGAGCGACACCGCCAAGCTGGCCAAGAAGCACGGCCAGACCGTGGTCCCGGTCGCCGATGCGGTCAAGGCCGCCGACGTGGTGATGTGCACCGTTCCCGACGAGTTCCTGCCCGCGGCCTACGAGAAGGACATCGCCCCCAACCTGCGTCCGGGGATGATGCTGATGGTGGCGCACGGCTTCAACATCCACTTCGGCTTCGTCAAGCCGCCCAAGGACGTCGACGTCTGCATGATCGCCCCCAAGGGGCCCGGTCACACCGTCCGCTCCGAGTATGAGAAGGGCGGCGGCGTGCCCTGCCTGGTGGCCGTCCACCAGGACGCCACCGGCAAGGCGCTCAAGCGCGCCCTGGCCTACGGCAACGGCATCGGCGGCGCCCGCGCCGGCATCATCGAGACCACCTTCAAGGACGAGACCGAGACCGACCTGTTCGGCGAGCAGGCCGTGCTCTGCGGCGGCCTGTCGGCGCTGGTCAAGGCCGGCTTCGAGACCCTGACCGAGGCGGGCTACCCCCCCGAGATGGCCTACTTCGAGTGTCTGCACGAGGTCAAGCTGATCGTCGACCTGATGTACCAGGGCGGCATCAGCTACATGCGCTACTCGATCTCGAACACCGCCGAGTACGGTGACTACGTCACCGGGCCCAAGATCATCACCCCGGCCACCCGCAAGGCGATGAAGGGCATCCTCAAGGACATCCAGTCCGGCAAGTTCGCCAAGGCCTTCCGCGCGGAATGCGCCGCCGGCAAGCCGACCATGAACAAGCTGCGCAAGGCCGAGCCCAACCACCCGGTCGAGAAGGTCGGCCGCGACCTGCGCAAGATGATGAAGTGGATCCGCTCCACCGAGACCCGTAAGTGACCTGACCCGGCTCCCAGCCGCGCGTCCTGTGTCAACGGCTGCCGGGCATCCCGGCAGCCGTTCCTTTTGCTGGCTTGCGTGGCCTGCCGGGCATAGCTAAATGCACGCGTGTCCAACGGTTCCGAGACCATCCCGGCGGTCGGCAAGCTCATCGAGCGGATCGAGCGCCTGAACAGCATCGGCATCGCGCTGTCGGCGGAACAGGACTCGGACCGCCTGCTCGAGATCATCCTGCTCGGCGCCAAGGAGCTGACCGGGGCCGATGGCGGCACCGTCTACGAGGTCGCCGGCGACGAGGTGCGCTTCCGCATCGTGCGCACCGACTCGCTCGGGCTGTCCTTTGGCGGCAGCACCGGCGCGCCGGTGGCCTTCAAACCCATCCCGCTGCGCCTGGCCGACGGCCAGCTCAACCACGCCTCGGTGGTGGCGCACGCGGTGCTCGACGGCTCCACCGTCAACATCCCCGACGCCTACCACGCCGAGGGCTTCGACTTCACCGGCACCCGCGCCTTCGACGCCCGCACCGGCTACCATTCCACCGCCCTGCTCACGGTGCCGATGCGCAACCATGAGGGCCTGGTCACCGGCGTGCTGCAGCTGCTCAACCCGCAGCGCAACGGCAGCGTGCGGCCGTTCAGCCCCGCCGACCAGCGCCTGGTGGAATCGCTCGCCAGCCAGGCCGCCACCGCGCTGAGCAAGAAGGAGCTCATCGACGGCATGAAGGCCCTGTTCGAGGGCTTCATCCAGCTCATCGCCACCGCCATCGACGACAAGTCGCCCTACACCGGCGGCCACTGCCGGCGGGTGCCCGAGCTGACCATGCTCATCGCCGACGCCTGCATCGCCCAGGGCCGGGGCGAACTGGCCGGCTTCGCCATGAGCGCGGCCGACCGCTACGAGCTGCGCATCGCCGCCTGGCTGCACGACTGCGGCAAGGTCACCACCCCGGAATGGGTGATGGACAAGGCCACCAAGCTGTCGCGCCTGTTCGACCGCATCGAACTGCTGGCGACCCGCTTCGAGCTGCGCAAGCGCGAGCTGGAGGCCGCCGCCTGGCGCGCCATCGCCGATGGCGCCGGGCGCGAGGACACGCTCGCCCGGCTGGCGCGGGAGCAGGCCCAGCTGGACGAGGATCTGGTGTTCCTGCGCCACGCCAACCTCGGCTCCGAGGCGATGCGTCCCGAGGACCAGGAGCGGGTGCGGCGCATCGCCGCCGGGGCCTGGACCACCACCGCCGGCGACCGCCAGCCGCTGCTGAGCGCGGACGAGGTCGCCAACCTGTGCATCGTGCGCGGCACCCTGCTGGCCGAGGAGCGCGAGGTCATCAACCACCACATCGTGGCCACCATCCACATGCTGGAGTCGCTGCCCTTTCCCCGCCACCTGCGCCGGGTGCCGGAATTCGCCGGCGGCCACCACGAGCGCATGGACGGCATGGGCTATCCCAAGGGCCTGACCCGCGCCCAGATGTCGGTGCAGGCGCGGGTGATGGGGGTGGCGGACGTGTTCGAGGCCCTGACCGCCGGCGACCGCCCCTACAAGAAGGCCATGACCCTGTCCCAGGCCCTGCGCATCCTCGGACGCATGAAGCTGGACGGCCACATCGACCCGGACGTGTTCGACGCCTTCGTGCGCAGCGGGGTGTGGCGCGACTACGCCGCGCGCTTCCTGACCCCGGCGCAGCGCGACGAGGTCGACCCCTCCGGCATCCCCGGCTGGCCCACGAGCTGAAACCAACCTGCAAAGAGCAGACGGATCACCGCCACGACGCCACGACGCCAAGAGGAAAGGGCTTGGGGAGATCCGGTCCTTCACCCAATGGTGCAGAGCCAAGGCTGAGAGCGTGTGGTGGGGGCTCTTTCGGAGCGTC
>JAKLKR010000419.1 GCA_023150565.1 Planctomycetota bacterium | reverse complement strand
TCGACCACGCCGGCTTCGAGAAGCTCACCCAGCGCATCGACGAATGGGGCATCTTCACCGTAAGCCTGGCCCGCCGGCGCGCCCCATGACCCAGCCCGCCAGCGCCCCGGCCACCGCGATCCCCTGGCAGAGGGGCGTCGCGTGGCTGCTCTTCCTGGGGCCCTTCTTCTTCCTGAGCTACGGCTTCGCCAACAGCATGGCCGCCCGCTGGCAGGTGAGCGCGAGTCACGTTTACGAATGGGAACGGCACATCCCCTTCATCCCCTGGACCATCGTGCCCTACTGGTCCATCGACCTGCTCTACGGCCTGTCCTTCCTGCTCTGCCGCAGCGTGCCGCAGGTCGACCGCCACGCCCTGCGCCTCCTCACCGCCCAGCTGCTGTCGGTGGCCTGCTTCCTCGCCTTCCCGCTCACCTTCAGCTTTGCCCGGCCGGCCACCGACGGGCTGTTCGGCAGCCTGTTCGACGCCCTCGCCGGCTTCGACCAGCCCTACAACCAGGCGCCCTCGCTGCACATCAGCCTGCTCGTCATCATCTGGGCGCGCTTCGCCGGCGCCAGCCGGGGTCTCACCCGCCTGCTGGTCGACCTCTGGGCCGCGCTCATCGCCGCCTCGGTGCTCACCACTTACCAGCACCATTTCATCGATCTCCCCACCGGCGCCCTGGTTGGCCTGCTGTGCCTGTGGCTGTGGCCCGACGACGGCCCCGCGCCCCTCGCCGCGGCCCGCCTCGCGCCATCACCCCAGCGCCGGCGCCTGGCCCTGGTCTATGGCCTCGCCGGCCTCGGCCTCACGGCGCTGGGCATCGGCCTCGGTGGCGCCGGCCTGTGGCTGTGCTGGCCCGGGCTCGCGATGGCGCTGGTGGCCCTCAACTATGCCTTCATCGGCGCAGAGGGCTTCCAGAAGCGCGCCGGCCGCCACAGCCTCGCCAGCACCGCGCTGCTGCTCCCCTACACCCTGGCGGCCCGGGCCAACGCCTGGCTGTGGACGCGCCGCCGCCCCCAGCCCGACGAGGTGGCCGACGGCGTCTGGCTGGGCCGCCTGCCCGACGCCGCCTCCATGCGGGCCGGCGGCTTCCGGGGCCTGGTCGACCTCACCGCCGAGCTGCCCGCCCCACTCGGGCCCTGGGCCCATGCCGGCCTGCCCTGGCTCGACCTCGTCGCGCCGACGCCAAGCCAGCTCGAAGCCGGCGCCCGCCACATCGCCCGGCTGCAGCCCAGCGGCCCCGTGCTGGTCGCCTGCGCGCTGGGCTATTCGCGCAGCGCCAGCGCAGTCGCCGCCTGGCTGATCACCACCCGGCGCGCCGCCTCGGTGGACGAGGCCGTGACCATCCTGCAGCGGGCGCGGCCCCGGGTCGTGCTCGGCCCGGCCCACCGCCGGGCCCTCGCCAGCCTCAACCCCATCGCGGAGATCAGCGGTGGCGCCTGACACCCATCGCGCTGCGGCCACTGCCGCCCTCACTGCCGCCAGCCTCGGCCACGCGCGCAGCCTCGACCAGCTGAGCCAGGGCCTGCTGCTCCTCGCCCTCGCGGCACTGCTGGTGCCGGGCCTCGACGCCACCGCCTGCGGACTGCTGCTGGCCAGCCTCATCCCCGCCGGCATCCAGGCCTACCACGCCTTCCGTTGCGGGCTGGACGCCCGCCTCTTCGACCACTGGGCCCGCCACTGGCCCACCGCCGGCAGCCAACCCGACGCCGACCTCCACGCCTTCGACCAGGCCCTGGCAGCGTGCTTCGGAATGCGCCCGGGCGCGCCCACCCCACGCCCCCTCGACGACCGGGCCCGGGGTGCGCTGCGCCTCCTGCGCCGGCAGGCGCTGGCGCTCGCCTGCCAGGGCGCACTGGTGCTGGCCGCCCTCGTCACCCGCATCGCCTAGGAGCCCGGATGCCCCTCGACCGCCTCATCGCCGCCAGCCTGTGCGGTTTCGCCAAGCTCCTCACCGGCGTCCGCGCCCTCTGGCTGGGCAGCGAACCCCTCGCCCGCACCCGGGTTTACTTTGCCAACCACCGCAGCCACGGCGATTTCGTGCTGATCTGGGCCTCCCTGCCCCCGGCCCTGCGCCAGCGCACCCGGCCCGTGGCGGGCGCCGACTACTGGCTCACCTCGCCCCTGCGGCGTTTCCTGATCAACCGGGTCTTCCGCGGCGTCACGATAGACCGCCGCCCCGACCGCCACGGCCCCAACCCCGTCGAGCAGATGGGCGCGGCCCTCCAGGCTGGCGACTCGCTGATCCTTTTCCCCGAGGGCACCCGCAACCTGGGCGAGGGCCTGCTGCCCTTCAAGAGCGGCCTCTACCACCTCGCCTGCGCCCACCCCGAGGCCGAGCTCGTCCCGGTCTGGATCGAAAACCTCGGCCGGGTGATGCCCAAGGGCAGCGTGATCCCGGTACCGCTGCTGTGCACCCTCACCTTCGGCCCACCCCTCTCGCCCATCCAGGGCGAAAATCGCGCAGACTTCCTCGCCCGTGCGCGGGACGCCCTGCTGGCCCTCGCCCCGCCCCCCGACTGACCCCGCCCCGAGCACAGCATGGACACCACCCACGACCTCATCACCGTCTTCGGCGGCATCTTCGCGCTGCTCGCCTTGGCCAGCCTGATCGGCTCCGGGCTCAAGTGGCGCCTGTCGCCGGCTGCACCGCATCCGGACATCGACAACCTCAACACGCGCATCAAGGCCTGGTGGGCGATGATCCTGCTCATCGGCGCCGCGATCTGGGCCGGCAAGGGCGGCGTGATCGCCCTCTTCGCCTTCATCTCCTTCCAGAGCCTGCGCGAGTTCATCTCCCTCACCCACACCCGGCTGGGCGACCACCGGGCCCTGCTGTGGGTG
>JAKLKR010000418.1 GCA_023150565.1 Planctomycetota bacterium | reverse complement strand
AGGTGTATGACAACTGGCACCTGTCCGAATACAGTACCGACCAGGAGAAGAACTGTTACATCGGCGGCTGGGGCGAGGCATGGGGACTGTACTGCACCGAACTGTGTGTGGATGTCACCGACATCCAGCCCTGCTGCCAGGAGATGTTCGACTGGGCCACGGCGCAGTTCGTTCACCCCACCGAATAGCCCGCCCTACTCCCCGATCCCCACCAGCTCGACCAGCGGGCCGGCCGGGTTGGTGTCGGCGCGCAGGTCGATGCGGCCCTCGATGGCCCAGGCGACGGCCTCGTCGGGGTCGGCCTCCTCGAAGCCGGTGGCGTCTGCGTCTCCGTAGACGCTGCCCACCTGGGGCAGCAGGGCCTGGCGCACGGTCCACTGGTGGGGGCCGGCGGGCGTGATGCGGGTGTGCAGGGGCTGGCGGGCGCGGTGGTCGAAGGCGACGGGGCCAAGTTCGTCCAGGAAGGGCTGCACCGCCGCCTGGATGGTCTCGGGCGTCCAGGGGCTGTCGTCGTCCTGGCGCAGGCTGGCGGCGGCCTCCCAGTCCTGCAAGGACAGGGCGCGGACCAGCAGGTGCAGCTCGGCCCGCACCCGGGCGGCGAAGGCCCGCTTGTCGAGCGAGATGTCCACCGGGCGAGGGGCAGCGTCCGCCTGGGGTGCGTCCCCGCCCAACAGCAGCGTCTCCCACTCGGTGATCAGGCTGCTGTCCACGCGGCCCAGCAGCGCCCGCAGGTAGGCGATGACGTCGAGCACGGCGTCGGTGCGCAGCCGCTCGGGCACGTTCTGGACCAGGGCCTTGTAGACCTCGGTCAGGTAGCGCAGCAGCACCCCCTCGCTGCGCTCGATGCCCAGCTCCTTGACGTAGTCGGCGAAGGCCCGGTAGCCCTCGACCATGTCGCGGGCGACGGCCTTGGGGCGGATCGACTCGCCGCTGACCCAGGGGTGCTTGTCGTCGTAGGCGTTGAAGAAGGCGTAGATCTGCTCGGCCATGGGCTTGGGCCAGGTCACCGGCAGCTCGCAGGACCTAGCCCAACGGGCTCGCCAAGTTCGCGTGGTGACGGGGCATTCTGTTGAAGGCCGGCACCCTGCCGCCGCCGCCCCACAGGCGGGGTCCCCCAGGCGAAGTTGTGGAAGATCGAGCCTAGACATGGATGAAGGGCCCGCTTAGGTGCTGGTTGCGACACACCACCCAAGCGAGGCCCTGGCCATGTACTGGCTGAACGAGATCCTATCGCACCTCGCCGGCTACGTCCGGCACTTGGTCCAGTTGAGCGCGCATCCGGAGGCGCGGTGGTCGGTGTTCCGTCGGCGCTTCGCCGTGCAGCTCGTGATGGGGCTGGTCCTCGCCGGCGACGTGATGTTCAGCTCCATCGTGCGGCGCATGCCGAAGAACGAGGTTGCCGCCCGGCACCGCTACAAGGTGGCGAACCGGATGTTGGGGGAGATCGACCTGGTGACCGTGGCTGCGCAGCAGACCGCCGAACTGGGGCGACGGGTACCCGAAGGCGCGGTCATCGCCGTCGACCTCTCGGACATCACCAAGGCCTACGCCAAGGCGATGCCGAACCTCGCCGCGGTCCGAGATGGGTCGACGGGTGAGATCGGCAAGGGCTATGGCCTGGCCACTGCGGTGGTGGTCGATCCTGAGCAGGAGCGCCGCGCGGTGCCCCTGCCGCTGATGTTCGAGGTCTTCTCGACCACCGAAGAGGACTTCAAGAGTCAGCCGGCCATCTGGCTGGACATGCTGCGCAGGATCTGCGCCGGCACGCAGGCGGGGACCTTCGCCATCGACCGGGAAGGAGACAATGGGCGCATCCTTCGGCTGTTGCTGGGCGAGAAGCGGCACTTCGTCGTCCGCCTGCAAGTACACGAGAACAGCCGTCACCTGGTCTTCGACGAGAACTCTCGCGCCCGCGTCCGCGACCTCTGGGAGGGGGCCCGCTTCTACGGTGAGCTCGAAGCCACGCGTCTTCTCAACGATGGCAAGCGAGGGGCCTACAGAGCGCGCTACGGCTCACGGCCCGTCCGGTTGCCCGGCCACGAGCAGCAGCTCTGGATGTGCGTCTTCAAGACCGACGAGCACGAGAACCCCATGGTGCTGCTGACCACCCACAAGGCGGACACGCCGGCCGCTGTCGCACGCGTGCTGGGCATGTACTTCGCCAGGTGGTCGGTCGAGGAGACCCACCGATTCGCCAAGCAGGAGTTCAAGCTGGAGAACATCCGGGCACTCACCTGGAACCGGCTCCAGAACCTCGTGGCTGCCGTCTGGATCGCCATCGGCGCCATCGCCACCTTCGTCCAGCGGCCCAACGCCGAGGCCGCCCTGCGGACCTTCGAAGTGCTCTCCCAGCGCATCATCAAGCCCCTGAAGGTGGGCCAGTTCTGGGGGTACGCCATCGTGGACGGCATCCGTGCCGTGGTACCGAGCGCCCACAGACTCCTGGCCCTGATCCCCGGATACTGGGCTCCGCCACCGCCCGACCGACAACCCAGCCTGTTCGCTCCTCGTGCCTGACACCAGCCGCCATCTTGGCCATCCACCGGCGACGCCGGGATGGAGAGCTACGCCCCGAGGACCACCAGGAAGCGGGGCCAGGGACCTTGGAACGGACCCACATCCCCTCGCGACACGCCCGAGGTCCCCAACCGGGGGACCCGGCCACTCCGCGCGCCCCGCGCGCCACCCCGATGGCCCAGGTGCTTGGGCTAGGTCCTGAGGGGAGGGAGTAGCGCCTGACACGTCCATGTGGTATTTGTCTTTTGGGGCCTCCTCACCGGGGCCTCCTCACCTGGGCCTCCTCACCGGGGCCTCCTCACCTGGGCCTCCTCA
>JAKLKR010000417.1 GCA_023150565.1 Planctomycetota bacterium | reverse complement strand
GACCTCCACCGCTACCAGCGCCTCACCGTCGACGTCCCCGACCGCCAGGTGCTGCTCTACCGCGAGGTGCCGGTGGCCGGCGCCGAGGCGGTGCGCCTGGCGCTGCGCCTGCGCTGGAGCGGGGTGAAACGCGGCGCCAAGCCGTGGTTCGACGCCCGCCTGATGCTGGAATTCCGCGACGCCAAAGGCGCCAAGCTGGCGGGGGCGCCGCCGCCGCCGTTCTTCACCGGCAGCTCGGACGGCTGGCAGAAGCGCGAGCTGGCCTTCGCGGTGCCGCCGGGCGCGGCGGTGCTGACGATCATGCCGGCGCTGTTCCAGGCCAAGGCCGGCAGCTTCGACCTCGACGACCTGGTGGTCGAGCGCATCCCCGCCTCGGCCCTGGCCGCGACGCCGGCCAAGGCCCGGCCCGCGGTGCCGCTGCCGGCCCTCGACGGCGGCAGGCCGGCGCCGCCGGCGCTGAAGGTGGCGGGCAACCGCCTGGTCGACCCCCAGGGCCAGGAGGTCTGGCTGCAGGGCGCCAGCGTCGACAGCCTGCAGTGGTCCAACACCGGCGAGGACATCCTCGCCTCGGTGGCGGCGGCGATCGAGCAGTGGCACGCCAACGTGGTGCGGCTGCCGATGATGGCCAACCGCTGGTTCGGCAAGGACCCGGGCCAGACCGACGGCGGCAAGGCCTACCGCGAGCTCATCGCCCAGGCGGTGCAGGTGGCGAATTCGCGCGGCGCCTGGCTGATCCTCGACCTGCACCGCTTCCGCGCCCCCGACGAGCAGGACCTGGCCTTCTGGAAGGAGGCCGCGGCCGTCTACAAGGACCACCCCGGGGTCATCTTCGAGCTGTTCAACGAGCCCCACGACATCTCCTGGGAGGTGTGGCGCAACGGCGGCGAGGTCGCCGACAAGGCCAAGGACCCGGCGGTGCTGGCCGAGAACAAGGACGCCATGGTGCGCTTCCGCACCACCGGCATCCAGGCCCTGGTCGACGCGGTGCGTGCCGCCGGGGCGCGCAACCTCATCCTCGCCGGGGCGCTCGACTGGTCCTACGACCTCTCCGGCATCCTCACCGGCTTCGCCCTCGACGACCGCGGCGGCAACGGCATCGCCTACGTCACCCACGTCTACCCGTGGAAGAGCGGCTGGCAGCACGCCTTCCTCGACGTCGCCAAGGTCCACCCGCTGGTGGTCACCGAGGTCGGCTGCGACGCGGTGCGCTACGACTTCATCCCCGCCAGCCGCTTCGAGGACCCCTATGGCTGGGCCGGCGACATGATCGCCTGCATCCAGCAGCACCGCCTGAACTGGACCGCGTTCTCGTTCCATCCCAACTGCGGTCCGCCGATGCTGGCGGCCAAGGGCTCCTACGAGCCGACCCCGTTCTGGGGCAGCTTCGTGCGCGCCGCCCTGCTCGGGCAGGGCTTCGTGCCCGGCCGCCAACGCTGATTGCCGGGCGGGCACGCCGGCCCAGCCTCGGGCATGGACCTGCGCGCCCCGCCGCCCGCCACCCGCCGGCTGCTGCTGACCGCCGCCGCCGCGCTGCTGCTGGTGGCGCTGGCGGCGGGCGCCAACGCGGTGATGGACACCCTCTCGTTCCGCTACGAGCGCAGCCTGTTCGCGCGCTGCGGCGCCCCCGCCGGCTGGTGCGACCCGCGCCTGTCCTGGCGCAACAAGTGGCGCGACGGCGACCCGGCCAAGGGCGAGGCCTTCCCCTTCAGCTCCACCGCGCTGGTGGCAACCACCGACGCCTGGCACCTGGCCAAGTCGGCGATGCTGGCGGCGGCCTTCGCCGCCCTGCTCGCGCCCTGGACGCTGCTGCTGCGCCTGCCCTGGTGGGGGTGGCTGGGCGCCTTCGCCGGCTTGCACCTGCTGTGGGGGCTGGTGTTCGAGGGCCTGTTCGCCGGCGCCCTGCTGGCCTGAGCCCCGCCGCTCACCAGCGGTAGTAGCGGTGCGGGTCGTCGGCGACCGGGAAGTCGGTGACCAGGTCGGGGTGGTACCAACCGCGGCGGTCGGGCGGCACCGGCTCGACCAGGCGCAGGCTGCGCGCGCTGTCGCCCACCCGCGCCCCGCCGAAGGCGTCGAACATGCGGATGGTGACGCGGTTCTCGCCGGCGTGCAGCAGCCCGGCGGGGATGGGATAGGTGCGGCGGAATACCCAGAAGCTGGGGGTGGTGTTATCGGTGCTGCCGACCTTCACCCCGTTGACGGTGACGGTGTCGAAGTCATCGATCGGGCCCAGTTCCAGAGCCAGCGCGCGGCCGGCGTAGGCCGCATCCAGGGTGACGGTGCGGGTGAACACCGCCTCGCCGTCGCTGCCGGACCAGGGCTTGCCCAGCTGGTCCCAGGTCGCGGGCAGCTCGACCGCGTCCCAGCCGGCGGCCCCGGCGGCGAGCGGATCCGCCAGCACCGCCGCCGCCAGCGGCGACGGCCCGGGATCGCGATGGGCGTGCGCGGGATCGGGCGCAGGCGCCAGCGGCACGCTCAGGCGCGCGGCCCAGCGCCCGGCGAGCGGCACCGGCGCCAGCAGCGGGGTGGCGGCGACGGGCTGGTCGGCGGGGAAGTCGTTGGCGAAGGCGGCGCCGAGGTTGGCGAGGACCTGCGCCAGGGCGCGGGTGCGGCGCCAGCGCGTCTGGCGCAGCCAGGGCCGCTCGTCGGCGCGCAGCAGACGGGGATCGAGCAGGCACACCGCCAGCAGCGGGCCGTCGCCGGCGGCCTGGGCGAGCTGCCCGTCCGCCCCGCGCAGGAAGCCTGGGATGTCCGCCGGCAGCACCTGCTGCGGCGCATCCCCCGCCAGGCGCAGGTCGGAGCGGCCGAGGCCGCGGCACCACGTCCACCCCGGCACCGCCGGGGCGGCAGGCGCGGCCGCCGCCTCGCGCGCGGCCAGGCCGGCGGGTGCGGCCGCCAGGCACAGCA
>JAKLKR010000416.1 GCA_023150565.1 Planctomycetota bacterium | reverse complement strand
GCGGAAGGCCGCCGCCGCCGGGGCCGGCAGCGCCGCCGCCGGCAGGGTGCCGGCGAAGGGCGAGGCCTCGGGCGCCGGCCGCCGCGGTCCGGCCTTGGCGCCGATCTCGCGCACCACCGCCCGCGCCGGATCGTGGCCCCAGTCGAAATGGGCGATGAACTGGGTGAAGGGCTGCCCGGCCGGCGAGCGCACCACGTGGCGCACCCCGGGCGGCATGAGCAAGGCGAAGCCGGCGGGACAGGACAGGCGCAGGCCGTCGAACAGGTAGTCGCCGCGGCCGCGTTCGACAAATACCAGCACATGGTCGAAGTCGACCCATTCGCCCGCCAGGCCGCGCTCCTCCTGGATGCGCGCCTGGCGCACCCACGGCGCACCGGCGAGGTCGGACGGCTGCATGACGGCATCCTGCCACGGCGCCCCGCGCGGGGAATCAGGCGCGGGCGCAGCCCGGCGGCAGCTCCAGGCTGGGCACGCCCGCGGTCATCGACGCGCGCAGCTCGCCCTGGGGCAGGGCCAGGCGGTAGCTCCAGTCCGGCATCCCCGGGCAGGGCGCGAAGCGTACCGCCGCCCACCCGGGCGCCGCCGGCGCCAGCCCGCACAGCGCCCCCGCCAGCAGGCTGTTGGCGGCCGCGCCCCAGCCGTGCGCGCTGTTGAAGCGCGACGGCCCCCAGTCCTCGCCCCAGGTGGGCTGGCCGGCGTCCAGGCACGGTTGCGCGCGCAGGCGCAGGCCGGCCACCGCCTCGGCGGCATGGCCGTGCTCGGCCAGCGGCTGCAGCAGCCAGTCGCTCCAGCCGATGCCGAAGCGGCCGTCGAGGCCGGCGGGATCGGCGGCGAAGCGGCGGCAGGCGGCCAGCACCGCCGGCCCGCCGATGCCTGCCGCCAGCGCCAGGGCGTTGCCGTGGATGCCGTGCAGGGCGGCCTCGGTGCCGGCGGCGAAGCCGTTGCTGCGCACCCCGGCCGGGCCGGGCAGATGCGCGAGCATGCCGCCGCCGGCGGGATCGCGGAAGCGCTCCAGGGCGGCGGTCAGGGTGCGGTCGAGGCGCCCGCCCAGCTCCGCCAGGGCGGCGTCGCCCGCCGCCGCGGCCAGGGCCCGGGCCGCGCGCGCGGCGTGCAGCAGCATGGCGTTCAGCGGCAGGGCGTAGGCCCGGCGCTCGACCGGCGCCCAGTCGACCCAGTGCCAGCAGCAGTCCGGCGGGATGCACAGCCCGTCGGCGGTGCTGTCGGCGGCGCAGCGCGCCAGCAGCCGGGCCACCGCCGGAGCGACCTCGGCGGCCAGGGCGGTGTCGCCAGTGGCGGCGAGGTATTCGCCGCAGCCGCGCACCCAGCCCAGGGCCTGGTCGGGCAGCACCATGAAGGAGTCGGAAGACGGCACCACCGCATGCGGCAGGCCCTCGGCGTCGATGCCGTGCGCCGCCAGCACCAGCGCGCGCCGCCACGGGCGGGCATCGCCGAAGGTGAAGAAGGCGGCCTTGCCCTGCACGCAGGCATCCAGGGTCCAGCACACCGCCTCGCGCCAGCAGGTGTCCACCGGCACGTCGAGCACGCTGCTGCGCAGGCTGGCGGCGCCCAGGTCCCAGATGCGCTGCACCACCGGGTCGGCGCAGGTGAAGGCGGTACCCGCCGGGAACGGGTAGGACACCCGGCGCAGGGCCGGACGGAAACGGCAGCGACCACCCACCACGCGCACGCTGACGAAACGGCAGCCGCGCCAGGCCAGGCCCTGCCAGCGGCCCGCGCCGGCGGGGGTGAACGAATCGCAGAAGCCTTCGCTGCGCGAACTGAAGCCGAGCGAGGCGTTGGGGCGCTCGCCCAGGCCGATGTCATAGAACAGCTCGAGACGGCAGCCCGGCTCTGCCCAGGCCACCTCCAGCCCCGGACGCACGGTGCAGGTGCGGCCGAGATCGTACACCACCACCGCGCCCGGCTCCGCTGCCACCTCGTCGGCGCCGGATCCGGCCACCGGAGCGCCGGTGCAGGGCTGCTGGTTGAAGCGCCGGGCCAGGTTCAGCGCCGGATCCTCGACCGCGGCCGGGGCGCTGCCGCGCCACACCAGCGGCACGGTGGCCGGGGTCTCGTCCAGCAGCGGCACGCTGCGCGGCTCCAGCCGGCGCCAGGGCGGGGTGCCGGCGCCGCCCAGCAGCCGGGCCTGGGGCCAGCCGTCGATCGCGCCGTCCTCCAGCCAGCGCGCCTCGGGGCCGCCGCCGCGGTGGTGCTCCTGGGCGGCGGTGGGCAGGCTGGCGAGCAGCCCGCAGCGACCGACCCACTCCATCGCTGTGCCGCGCCAGCTGCGGTCGCTGACCACGCGCAGCCCGCCCAGGTCGGCCTCGACCCACAGGCCCATGCGCGTGGGCACGCCATAGCCCAGCACCCCGGTGGAGGGGATGAGCGCCACCGCCAGGCGGTTGCGCCCGGCGCGCAGGCGCGCGGCAAGGTCGTGGCGGTCGAGCTGCGGACGGTCGGGGAAGGCGCGCGCCGGCCCCGAACCCACCAGTTCGCCGTTCACCCACAGCACATAGCCGGCGGCAGCGCTGATCGCCAGCCAGGCCGCGGCCGGCGCCGCCGCCAGCTCGACCTCGCGCACGAAGGCCCACGGCGGCGCGGCCGACGGGTGCACCTCGTCCTGCCAGGATTCCGGGCCGATCCACCAGGGGGCGTTGTCCATTCTCCCGTTCTAGCGCCCCGGGGCCGTCCCGACATGGCTGGCCCCACCGCCGGCCTGGATAATCTTCCGCCATGATCTGGCTACCCGGCGCGCGCCTGCCCCTGCCCGGCCCCGCCGGCTTCCGCCTGGTCAACGCCGGCGAAGGCGAGGTCGGGCGCGCCTGGACCAGCCCCGCCACCCCCTACCGCGCCGAGCACCCCAGCATCCAGTGGGTGCTGGCCGGGCGCGGCGCGATCGCGGTCG
>JAKLKR010000415.1 GCA_023150565.1 Planctomycetota bacterium | reverse complement strand
CGCGCGATCCCTGCGATCCGGCGCGGCCGGCGCTCGGGGTCGCCACCGCCGCCCCCGGGCGCATCCACCTGCTGCTGGAGCGCTGGCCGAGCGCCGACGCGGTGGTGGTGCCGCACCTGGGCGGGACGCTGCGCGCCCGCCTGGGCGCCACCGCCCTGCGCGTGACCGCGGGGCCCGACGGCCTGCACCTGCGCGGACTGCCCGCCTCGCCGCCCCACCCCGGCCCGGTCGAGATCGTGCTCAGCGGCAGGCCGCGCATCGACGAGCGCGCCCGCGCCGCCGCCGAACTGCCGGTGCAGACCCCCGGCCTGCTCGGGGCGGTGGTGCTCGACGCCGCCAGCGCGCGCTGCTCGGCCCCTTCGGGGGTGCCGCTCCAGCATCTCAAGCGGCTGCCCGACGGCCGCAGCAGCATCGGCTTCTTCTTCGCCCCCGGGGTGGCGGTGGAGTGGTCGGCCCGGCTGCCACGCGCCGGGCGCTGGCGGGTGCTGGCGCGCCTGGCGCGCCCGGCCACCGGCGAGCAGGCGGCGTTCGCGCTGCGCGTCGGCCGCCACCGCCTGGCGGGCGAGACGGTGCCCACCGCCAGCTGGGACGACCCCGCCGAGATCGACCTCGGCACCGTGGCCCTGCCCAAGGGCCCGCTGGCGGTGCGCCTGGTGCCGGAACGACTGGCCCGGGCCTGGTTCGCCGACGTGCACGGGGTGGTGCTGGTGCCGGCGTAGGGTGCATGGAAGCGGGCCGCATCTCCGCCGGGAGGGTCGAGCGCCAGCTCGACCTGCGTCGTTGTTGGTCGAGCTGGCGCTCGACCCTCCCAGCGAACTCCTGTCCGACCTCCCATCCCCCAGTGACCTGACCATGCAGATCGAAACCGGCCTCTTCCCCCACCAGGTGCTCCAGCGCGCCGACGACGGGCGCAGCGACCAGCCCATCGCCGGCACCTGCACGTCCGTCGGGCCGGTGCTGGCCACGGTGCGCTGCGGCAGGCGCACCGTGCTCGCCGGTGCCACGGTCGGCCGCGCCCGCGCCGGGCGTTTCACCGCCCGCCTGCGCGGCCTGCCTGCCGGCGGCCCCTACCGCATCGAGCTGGCGGTGGGCGGCTGCCGCCTGGTGGTCGACGACGTGCTGGTGGGCGATGTGTGGCTGCTCGCCGGCCAGTCGAACATGCAGGGCATCGGCCTGCTCGCCGAGGCCACCTCCAAGCCCCACCGCGCGGTGCGCTGCCATTACCCCGACGACCGCTGGGCGGTGGCGGTCGAGCCGCTGCACCGCCTGTGGGAGGCGGTCGATGCGGTGCATCACCAGCTCGGGGCCGGCGAGCCGCGCGCCACCGGCGCCGGTCCCGGCCTGCCCTTCGCCCATGCCATGCGCCGCCGCACCGGCGTGCCCCAGGGGCTGATCGCCTGCGCCCACGGCGGCACCTTCATGGCGCAGTGGGATGCGGCGCAGGCCGGCCAGGGCGGCGCCAGCCTCTACGGCGCCCTGCTGCGCCGGCTGCGCCGCGACGGCGGCGGCTGCGCCGGCCTGGTGTGGTACCAGGGCGAGAACGAGACCATCGGCGAGCCGTGGAAGGCCTACACCGCGGCCATGACCGCCTGGGTCGCCGCTTTGCGCCGCGACCTGCGCGCCCCGCGCCTGCCGGTGGCGATGGCCCAGCTCGGCCGCCACGTCGACGCCGGCGGCCAGGAGAGCTGGAACGGCATGCAGGAGCAGCAGCGCCGCCTGCCGGAACGCATCCGCCACCTGGCGGTGGTGCCGACCATCGACCTCGCCCTCGACGATCCCATCCACATCGGCGGCCGCGCCCAGGCCGCGCTCGGCGAACGCCTGGCCGAGGCCATGCAGGTGCTGCGCGAGGGCCCCGGCCGCGACCGCGCCGCACCCATCGCGGTCGGGCCGATCGCGGTCGAGGACGTGCTGGGCAACGGCTTCCTCAGCCTGCGGGTGGGCTTCGCCGACCTGCGCGGCGGCCTGGCCAGCGACGGGCCGGCGCTGGGCTTCAGCCTCGCCACCCCCGGGCGCACGGATGGCGACGCCGTGGCGCGGGTCGAGCTGGAAGGCGACAGCGCGCTCATCCACACCACCCGCACCAAGGTCACCATGCCGGGATCGCTGCTGTGGTACGGCCATGGCCGCGATCCGCGCTGCTCGGTGCGCGACCGCGCCGGGCGCTCGCTGCCGGTGTTCGGCCCCCTGCTGGCGATGGTGCCGGAGCCGGTGTCACCCTTCCTGCCGGAGGCCGAGGTGGCCTTCGCCCCTGCCTACGACCTGGCCACCGCGGTGCCGCCTGGCGACGGCCTGGCGTGGACCCTGCGCCGCTTCCCCGCCTCCTTCGCCAACCTGCGCGACGCCATCGTCGCCCACGGCCCCGGCGACGCGGTGGTGTGGTGGCGTTGCCGGCTGCATTGCTCCGAGGCCATGCCGGTGCGCCTGCGCCTGGGCTGTGACGGCCCGGTGCGGGTGTGGCTGGACGGCGACAGCCTGTTCCACGACCCGGCCGGCAGCAATCCGGCGCTGATCGACGCCCACCGCCTGCCCGAACGCCGGCTGGCGGCGGGCGGGCACAGCCTGGTGATCGCCCTGGGCACCAACCACGGCCGCGCCTGGGGCATCTTCCTGCGCGCCGAACGCACCCGGGTCCCACGCCGGTGCGCCGACCCCGTCCTCCCCGCCTGGAGCGCCCTGTGAACACCCTCGCCATCATCGTCCCCTTCCCCGATGCCGGACGCCTGACCGGGGTGTGGGCGGCCGAGGAGGCGGCGATCGACTTCCGCCGCGAGCCGGAGCGCGCCGCACGCTGCACCGCCGCCTTCGCCGCCTGCGAACTGCGCGACCATCTGCTGCCGATCCTGCCGGACTGGACCGTGGCGTTCGCCGAACGCGATGCCGGTCAGGGCGTCGTGATCGAGCTGGCGCTGGACGCGACCGGGGCC
>JAKLKR010000414.1 GCA_023150565.1 Planctomycetota bacterium | reverse complement strand
CGAGGTGGTCGCCACCGTCACCTTCCCGACCGTCGAGACCCCGCCATGACCCAGCGCATCCTGCTCGCCGAGGACGAGGACGATGCCCGCACCCTGCTCGCCGAGGGGCTGGAGCGCCGCGGCTTCGCCGTGGTCGCCGCCGCCGACGGCGCCGCCGCCGCCGACCTGCTCGACGGCAGCTTCGACGCCGTGGTCACCGACCTGGTGATGCCGCGCCTGGACGGCCTCGAGCTGCTGCGCCGCGTGCCGCGCACCGACCCCGGCGCCCTGCGGCTGGTGATCACCTCGTTCGCCGACAAGGAGCGTGCGGTGGCGGCGCTCAACCTCGGCGCCGACTACCTGCTCGAGAAGCCCTTCACCGCCCGACAGCTGGCCGAGCTGCTGACGCGCCTGCTCGACCAGCGCGGCGAGGTCGCCGACACCGCCGCGCTGTTCGCCCGCCGCCTCGACCAGCTCGGGCTGAGCGACCGCGAGCGCCAGCTCGCCACCCTGGTGCTCAAGGGCCTGGGCAACGCCGAAATCGCCCGGGTCACCGCCTCGACCGAGCCGGCGGTGCGCAACGCCCTGCTGCGCATGTACCAGCGCCTGGGCATCGGCAGCCGCGGCGAGCTGTTCCACCTGGTGTTCCCCATCTGAGCTGCGGCCCCGCCGCAGGCGGGGACCGCCGGCCCAGGCCCCGGGTCAGGCCTCCACCAGTTCGATCGAGAAGCGGTCGCCCTGCTGCACCGCGTTGACCACCTTCATGTCCTCGGGGCCGACCACGCGGCCGAACACCGTGTGCTTGCCGTCGAGGTGGGGGGTGGCGGTGTGGGTGACGAAGAACTGGCTGCCGCCGGTGTCGGGTCCGCGGTGGGCCATGCTCAGGGTGCCGGGGGTGTGGCGTTCGGGGTTGCCGGCGCCGAGCTCGCACTTGATCGACCAGCCGGGGCCGCCGGTGCCGGGCTGGCCGGTGGCGCCGGCCTTGGTGTTGGGGCAGCCGCCCTGGATGACGAACTGGGGCACCACGCGGTGGAACGCCAGCTGGTCGTAGAAGCCGGCCTTGATCAGCTTGACGAAGTTGGCCACCGTACCCGGGGCGGTCTTGTCGAAGAGGTTGAGGCGGATGTCGCCGCGGGGGGTGTGGATGATGGCCTGCATGGAGCCTCCGTGTCCGGGCATGGTCGCGCCGATCCGCGCGAGTAAAGCCGGGTGGTTGCGTCGGCGTCGGCGTGGAGATGCTGGCGCGGATGTACGCCCGCTTCGCCCTGATGGCCTTCGGCGAGGAGGAGTTCCGCTACTGGCAGGCGCACCATTGCCTGCTGTCCCTGCTCGCGCACGCCCCCGGTCCGGGCGAACTGGTGGTGGCCACCGACCATCCCGAGCGCTTCCGCTGGTTCGAGGGCCGGGTGCGCATCCACGCCCTCTCGTCCACCGACCTCGGGCAGTGGATGGGCCCCCAGCGCTACTTCCTGCGCGCCCTGATCCAGACCCTGCGCCTGGCGGCGGCGCTGCAGCCGGCCGCCGATGTGGCGGTCTATGTCGATGCCGACACCCAGGCGCAGGCGCCGCTGGCGCCGCTGCTCGAGGCGGCGCGCGGCGGACGCATGGCGATGGACCGGCGCGAATACCAGCTGGCGGTCGACCGCCGGCGCGGCAGCCGCCGGCTGTGGCGCCAGGTGGGCGGGCGCAGCTGGGCGGGGGTGGCGGTCGACGAACGCACCGAGATGTGGAACACCGGCATCACCGCGGTCGGCGCCGCCGACTATCCGCTGGTGGACCGCGCCCTGGCGGTGTGCGACGCCATGCTCGCCGCCGGGGTCGACCACTACCTCACCGAGCAGATCGCGATGAGCGCCGCCCTGGGCGCCGACCGGCGGGTGGTCGAGGTCAATGCCGCCGGCCGCCCGCCGCTGGTGGCGCACTACTGGGGCAACAAGGAGGCCTGGAATGACGCCATCTGCCGGCGCCTGGCCACCATCCATCTCGCCGGCATACCGCTCGACGTGGCGGTGGAGCACCTGCGCCAGGCCCCCATCCGCCTGCCCCTGCTGGCAAGGCGCCGCTGGTGGCACCGCCTGCTGCGGGTCGAACCCGGCCGGGTGCCGCTGCCCGGGTGAGTAGGTTGATGGTTGATGGTTGATGGTCAGCCAGCGCTACGCCGATGAGTTGATCGTGGCCCGCTGATCCTCCTGGAGATCAACGCGCATGACGATGCTCCCGCTGTGCGCCAACCATCAACCATCAACCATCAACCGGTTCCCCCGAAAACGCAGAACCCCGGCCTTGCGACCGGGGTTCTGCTCAGCAAGGGCGCTTTCAGGCGCTCACTTGTTGAAGGATTCCTTGGTCTCCTTGTTGAAGCGGAAGACCACCTTCACGCGCTTGGGCTTGGCGGCGACCTTGATCTCCTTGCCGAAGGAGACGATGGTGCGGGCGGGCTTGGCGGGGATCTCGCGCAGGACGACCTTGCCCAGGCCGGGGATCGGGGCGCCGACCACGGCGTAGGTCTTGAGGGTGGTGGCCAGCTCCTCGAGGAGGGCGGCGACCTGCTTCTTGCTCACCTCGCCCAGGCCGGCATCGGCGACCTTGGCGGCCAGGTGGGTGATCAGCTTGGACTTGGTGTAGGTGCGCTCGCCCTTCTTGGGCTTGGGCAGCAGGGTGGTCTTCTTGGCGGTCTTGGCCTTGGCCATGGAATTCTCCCGGGTGGGAAAGGGGTGATGGGCCACTTCTACGTGGAAATCCCGTCTGTCCAGAGGGTGGCTCGCGCGAAGTACGGAAAATCCCGGTGCGGTGGCAGAGGGAGGGAAGGGGGCCACGGTGTTTGCCGGTGTCCGCGCGGCCGCCGGTCGCGACGGCGGGAGAATGGCGGACGGCTGCATTCGGAGCGTCGACGCCCACGTCGACGGAGTCTCTTGCGCGCCGATCTGGGACCATTGCAGCGTCACCGCGGCGTCGAC
>JAKLKR010000413.1 GCA_023150565.1 Planctomycetota bacterium | reverse complement strand
CGGCGAGGTAGTGGCCGGCGCGCACCAGCTGGTAGTCGGCGCCGCCGCCGCTCCAGCCGCCGCCTTCCAGGGTCAGGCGGCGCTCGCGCGGCAGGCGCGCCAGCAGCGAGGCGCGCCGCACCAGGCCGCCGTACATGCCGGCGCTGCAGCCGCAGGGTTCGAGCTGGGCGCCGCCCTGGGCGCTCCACGCCACCACCAGCGCGCCCGGCGCCTGGGCGGCAGCGACCTCGGGGGTGGCCGGTGGCAGTCCGGCGGGCACCGGTTCGGCCGGGGTGGCGGCCGGGGCGCGCAGCCACCACGCCGCTGACGCGCCGAGCGCGAGCAGGGTGAGGGCGGCCAGCACCAGGGCGGGGCGCGGGCTCATTCGGTGAGGGCGTAGCAGAGCACGTTGGCGACCACCTCTTCGGCGTTCTTCACCTCGTTGCCGCCGCAGCAGCAGCAGCCCTGGGTGTGCTCGGTGTCGTTCAGGCCCTCCTGGCTGAACAGCACCGCCAGGCGGCCGTCGAGGAAAACCCCGGTGAACTTCGCCTCGCCGCCGTGCTTGAGCGGGGTCGAGGCGAGGGGGAAGAGGGTGGAAAACAGGGCGTGCTCGCGCGGGATGGGCTTCAGGCAGCCGGCGCCGAAGGCGGTCTCGATTTCGCGCACCAGGCTGGCGCCCCACTGCTGCGACGAGCAGCCGGCGCTGGCGAGCAGGAAGCCGCCGCCCTCGACCCAGCGCTTGAGGTTGTCGCGCTCGCCGGCGGGCAGGGTGAAGGGCTCCTGGCCGTTCATGATCGCGAAGGGGGTCTGGGCCAGCTCGGCGGCCACCGCCAGGCGCACCGCGCGCAGGCGGCGCACGGTCTGCACCCCGGCCTCGGTCTCGACCGTGGTCAGGAAGCGGTCGCTGAAGCACACCGAGGTGCGGTCTCCGGCATAGATCAGGTTGCCGGCCACCACCGTGCGCGGCGGATCGGCGGCGGGCAGCAGCCCGGCCAGCAGCAGGAAAATGAGACAAAACTGGGCGATTCGACCGCCACGACGCCACGACGCCACGGCCGGAAGTGGACGTGCTTCGATACTACCTCTCACCCAACGGGTGAGGAAGCGGATCACACCACGCCCTTCCCTCGTGGCGTCGTGGCGTCGTGGCGGTGATCCATCTGCCCTTTGTAGGATGAGCATAACACCCGTGCGCGTGCTCATCGGCCGCCCTCCCCGAGCTTGCGGAAGTAGTCGCCCACCGTGCGGCGCTCCTCTGCCCCCAGCGGCACGCGCTGGTCGGCGGCGCCGCCGCGCACCGCCGAGCGCGCCGCATCGGTGGCGCGCGGGGCCGGTCCGCCCTGGGCGGCGAGTGCGCGCAGGCGCTGCAGGCGCTGGTCGTCGTCGCCGTGGTCGCTGCCGAGGTCGCCGAGGTTCTCGGGCCCGTAGAGGTCGAAGCTGGCCCCCGCCATGCTCGCGCCGGCGTCGTCGCCGCCGTAGCCGAGGAAGGCGCCCAGCCCGGCCATGCCCATGCCGCCCAGGCCGATGCCGAAGCGCGAGCCGAGGCTGTTGAGTGCGTCGCTGAGGGTGGCGCCATCGCACCAGCCCAGGCCCTGGCACAGGCGGCGGGTGCGCGGCAGCAGCGCGAGCAGGCGTTCACGCACCTCTCCGGACAGGCGGGCGGCCTCGCGCGCGTCGCCCGAGCGCGCGGCGGCGGCGGCGCGGCGCGCCAGCTCGGCGACCCCGGGTTGGCCGAGCTCATTGGCGAGCAGGTCGAGGTCCTCGGCCCGCTCGATGTCGCCGCGGCTGCGCAGGCGCTGGGCCAGCTCGCGCGCCGCCTGCTGCCAGGCGTCGAGGGTCTCGGCGAGCTGCTGCTGCTGCTCGGCCAGCTCGCGCAGGCGCACGCGCTCGGCGTCGCCCAGGCGGCGGTGGCCGGCGAGCTCCTCCAGGCGGGTGGTCAGGTTCTGCTCGGCGTCGGCGAGTAGGGCCAGGCGCTGGAGCAGGCCCTGGGTGCGGGCGAGGTCGGCGAGGCGCTGCAGCTCCTGCTCCCAGAAGACGCCATCCTCCAGCCCCAGCTCGTCGAGCCTGTCGCGCTCGGCGGCGGCGGCGAGGGCGGCGGCGGCCTCCTCCATCTCGCGCTGGAGGTCGCGTTCGAGCCCGAGCAGCGGCTTTTCCCGGCGAAGCTTCTTCACCTGGCCGGCGAGGGCCTGGGCGGCGGCGGCCAGTTCGCCCAGGCGGCGGTCGAGCTCGTCCTTGGGCAGCCTGGCCTGGGCCTCGCGCAGGGCCTTGGCCGACTCCTCCAGCTCGCGCAGGCGGCGGGCGAGCTCGCCGTACTTGCGCTTGAGCGCGTCCGGGGGCAGCCGCCGGCGCAGCTCGCGGTTGTAGGTCTCGTCGTCGACCACGGTGATGGTGCGCGGCTCGCTCTCGGCGGTCTGGCCGCCGTCGGGGTGGCGGTCGCGCGCCGCCAGCGCCAGCACCAGCACCTCGCCCGGCCGCACCCCCAGCGCGCCCAGGTCGAGGGTCTGCTCCCAGCGCCAGCGCAGGCCGCTGACCGCCTCGGCCAGGTCCGGGGCGGGCAGCCCGCAGGCGCGCCGGCGAACCACCTCGGCCAGGCCGAGGTCGTCATCGGCCTCGGCGGCGAAGGGGATGCGCATGAGCGGGGTGGCGTAGGCGTCGCACGGCGGCTGCAGCACCAGCGCGCGCGGCGGGCGGTCCTCGCGCCGGTTCACCACTGCCAGCGCCAGGGCCTCGCCGCGCACCCCGTCGGCGGCCTCGGGCAGGGCGCTCCAGGTGCCGGGTTCGGCCGCCACCTCGGCGGCGCCGCCGGCCAGCGCCACCCGTTGCGGCGGGGCGCCGTCGCGTGCCAGCCACAGCGCCGCGAGCGCCCGGTTGGCCTGCGGCAGCAGGCGCAGGCGCGCGCCCGGCAGCGCGGCCAGGGTCGGGGTGCGGCCGCCGGCGGCGCGCTGCGACTCGTCGGCCAGG
>JAKLKR010000412.1 GCA_023150565.1 Planctomycetota bacterium | reverse complement strand
CCAGCGCCTCCTCAAACGACTGCTTGGCCGCCATTCCATCGCCCAGTAAGCAACGGGTTTCGCCCAGGTTGCACAATCCAATCAGGCGCTTGATGCGCTGCTGCTCCTGGTCGTTCATCAACATACTGGCTTCAATGGACTGCCTGAACGCCGTCACCGCCTCCTGGTATCGACCGCCAATTTGAAGAACGCATACGACAATATTCAGAACAGTTGCCAACACCCCAGGTCCGTCTGTGGCCGATTCTCTGACCTCCTCAACTTCTCGCTGCGCCGCTGCGATCGCCTCTTCGTGGCGACCCTGGCGGCTCAGACTCATGGGATCGTTCGCTTGAGTCGAATCCATATTTATCAACTCCTTCAATGGTATCGCCGACCGCTCTACCGAGCGCCCGGCTGGTGTGATGGAATCTCCAAATTGATCAAGAGGAAGCCGGACCAGACGGCCGGCGCATTTCGTCACTGGCAGAAATCCGTATTGCGTTGTATGATCTTGTCATGCCCAAGACCGCCTTCTCCAAAGCACTCGTTGCCAAGCAGCGCGAGCTCAAGCTTTCCTCTTCCGCCCTCGCCAAGGCCATCGGGGTCGGTGTCCAGTCGGTGACCGCCGCCCTCAAGGGCACCAGCGTCCCGAACGCGGCGACGACGGCCAAATACGCGGCCTTCCTCGGCGTCGAGGTAGCCGACCTGCAGAAGCTACTGGGGAAGAGTGCCGCCAAGCCGGCGAAGGCGGCCAAGAGCAAGAAGGCCGCGCCGAAGGCCAAGGCCAAGAAGGCCACCACTACCGGCGTCGACCTGACCAAGGTCACCATCGGCCAGGTCGCCGCCCTGCTTTCCGACGATCTGGTCCTGGCGGTCTATGAAGCGTCAGCGGCGAAGCGCGACATCATCGCGGCGATCCTCCGGGCCGATTGATCGTCCTTGGCGACCAAACCACGAAGTTGACGTCACAGGATAGCTGAGCATGGGCTGGTGGCAGAAACTCTGGCCCTGGCGACGGTCGTCCCCGGCTGCGCCTCGGCGCACCAAGGGCTGCGACGGGCACTCCCAGGTCATCCACCTCCGTCAGGGCACCCCCGAGTTCGAACAGTTCATCGCCGAGCAAGAGTTGTCTGCCGGCACCAATCTGTCCCATGGGGCCTTCCATCTTGCCAACCTGCTCGCCCTGGATCCAGGGCGGCCACCGTGGATTGCCCTGCTCCGGCGCTATGGCGAGGCGATCCCTGATTTCGAAACCCTGATTCCGCGAGATGGGGCGAGTTGCTTCCATGCCACCGAGGCGCTGCGCGCCTTCCATTGGCAGCGCCACGGGCGTGTGGCGGAGGCCATCGACTTGCTCTCCCAGGTGGTTGCAGCCAAACCCGACGTGCGCTACCTGGAGGCCTGGGTGTGGGGATGGGTGGAGCCTGAGGGCCAGGTGGAATCCCTGCCAGAACCCACCGCCCTGCTGCTGTTCGGCACGGTGCTCAACCGCCACCCCGAAGTCGCCTATGCCACAGCGGCGCAGCAGCGTGATCTGGCGCGCTGGCTCGCCCTCAGTGAACGGTACTTCCTCCATCATCTCCCGCTCGGGGCGGCCGGCATGGTGCGGGTCGGTTTGATGCGCAAAGGCGGGCGGCTGGATGAGGCACTCGCGCTGGCGCGGCAAGCCCACGATGCCGTGAACTCATGGCATTCCGCCACCGCCCTGGGCCTGGTGCTGCGCAGCCGCGGACAGATCGCTGAGGCCGACGACGCCTTCCGCTGTGCCGCCGACCATGATCCCGCGGATGTCACCGCTCTGCTGGAATCAGGGGACATGTTCCTGGATGCCCGCCGGTGGGCCGAGGCGGAAAGCCGCTACGCCCTGGTCTTGGAACGACAGGCCGGTCACGCCTGGGCGGACCCCTCCCTGGCGCTGGTGCGTTGGCGTCGGCTGGGAGAACAGGGTGATTGGGATCGGCTGGTCCGGCTGGCAACAGAGGGCAACACCCGGGCCAGTACCCTGGTAGCCACGTCCCAGGTCCATGAACCACCCGAACCGGCAGACGCCTCCGCCAGCGTGCTGCGTCAGTTGGGGGAGCGGCGTGCCCAGGATCCCGGATTTGTGATCAATGGCACCTTCAGCCTGACGCTCTCCAGCCAGGAAGCCCCTAGCACCTACCTGGCGCTGCGGATGCAATTCGCCGCCTGGGGATGGCCGGGACGGGTTGAGGTCACCGTCCAGCACCCTCCCGGCCGTGGCCCGGACCCACGAGTCTGCGTTGCGCCGGTCGACTCACCGCTCTGGCGCTACCAGGAAACCGACGCTGAACCGGCTCTGCCTCTACCAGCCGCAGATGCGCAAAACGCCATCGCTGAGTTGGCTGCCGCTCCCTGGGACGAGGCGAGGGGATGGGCCGCTGCCAGCCGGGTGGCGGAGCGTCTGGGCCCGACAAGCGCCCCTGCGGTGCTCGCGGTCCTGGTGCACCCGCCTGCCCTGCCCGCTGACCTCAGCGCCCTGCACTGGCTGCCCCGAGTCCAGATCGCGGCGATGCAGGTTCTTGCCCAGATCGACGACGGACCATGGATCGAGTCGGTCCGCCGCTCCGCCCTCCGCTCCGCCCTCCTCGGCCCGCAGGACTGGTGCACGGCCCATGCCGTCCGAGCGATGACCCGCCTGGCGGTGGCGGATCCGACCATCGCCCCGGATGTACACGCCGCCTTCACGGCGCTGGAGGCGGCGCAGCCCCACCAGGGCTACTGGTCCTGGGTCGCGGAGCTTTACGCCAACTGGATGCAACTGCCGCACCTGTTCCCGGAGGAACGGGAGCGACTACGCGCTCGGCTGGCCCAGGTCCAGGCGGAAGAGTCCGGCTGAGCGGTGGGAAAGCCCGGTCGTGGAATCACCACCGTGTCGGCCCGCAGGGAATCAGCGATCCGCGTGCTCGTGATAGCGTTCACCAGGGGTCCTGGGCCAGGCGAGCAACCC
>JAKLKR010000411.1 GCA_023150565.1 Planctomycetota bacterium | reverse complement strand
GCCGACGCCGGCGGCGCCCTGGTCGAGGCGCGCCTGCTGCGCCGCGGCGACGAGCGCCTGTGCTGGCTGCTCAACATGGGCGACCGCCCGCTGGCGGCCACGGTGCGGGTCGAGGCCGGCGACGGCCTCCACGCCCTGCTGGTGTCCGAGGACGCGGTGCTGGCGCCGCCCGCCGGCGCGGCGAGCTGGAGCGCCGCCGCGCTCGCCGACGGCAGCCTGCGCCTGGTGCTGCCGGCGCAGCGGCGGGTGCTGCTGCTGCTCACCCCCGACGGCGGGGCGGCGGCACGCCTGGGCTGCACCCGCACCCTCGCCGCCGACGCCGCCGGCCTGGCCGCCGAGCAGCGGCGCGAGGAGGACCTGGTGGCGGCCGAGGCGGCGCTGCTCGCCACCCGGGTGGCGGTCAAGCCGAGCCGCTTCGAGCCGTCGGGCATCGGCCGCCAGGTGGCGCTGCCGCTGGCACCGGAGGCGCGCGACGACCTCGACGCCCATCCCGTGCTGGGCCAGATGTTCCGCCATCCGCAGCTGCTGGCCGGGGTGCAGTTCGCCTGCGGCCAGGGCCCCGGCAGCCTGCTCACCCTCGATGCCGGCCATCCGGCCGCGCACCTGGACGTCAACCGGACCGTGCGCCAGCTGTTCGTGCTGCACGCCGCCGGCGACGATGGCGCCACCGGCAGCTACACCATCCGCTTCGCCAGCGGCCGCAGCGCCACCATCCCCCTCGCCGAGGGCGTCTCCATCGCCCGCCTGCAGCTGCCGCGCCCGGTCGACGCCGCCTTCGACGCGCGCACCGGCGAGGACCTGCGGGTGGCCTGGGTGGGACGGAGCGGGCGCGGCTATGACGCCGCCCTGCACGCCCTGCGCTGGCGCAACCCCACCCCCGAGGATGCGGTGGCGGCCATCGAGCTGCGCCGCGATACCGGCACGGTGTGGGTGGCGGCGGTGACGGTCGAAACCCCCTGAGGCCGGCTCCGGTCCATCTACCACGCTCCCCGTCCCGCCTCCGGGGCAGGACCTCCCCCCACCCCCATGCATCTGCCCGGCAAGGGGATGGCGAGGGACGGAGGGGCTCCCCTGGGCGGTCCCCCGGTTGACCCCTCCACCGGCGCTCCTAGGGTTCTCCGCGTCGGAGATCGCCATGGCCAAGGTGACGGTGATGTTCGGCTCCAGCATGGAGGCCGAATACAACCTCGATAAGCCCGAGATGAAGATCGGGCGCTCGATGGAATGCGACATCGTGGTGGACAACCTCGGGGTTTCGCGCCACCACTGCTCGATCGTCAAGGAGGGCGGCAACTTCGTCGCGGTCGACGGAGGCTCCAACAACGGCACCTTCGTCGGCGGCCAGAAGATCAACCGCCACATCCTCAAGGCCGGCGACCGCATCGTGCTGGGCAAGCACAGCCTGGTGTTCGATCCCGCCGGCACCGCCGCCGCCAACGGCGCGGTGAAGAAGAAGGGCGCCGCGATGGGCGGCGAGATGACCATGTTCGTCGATCAGGCCGCGCTCGCCAAGGCGATGGCCAACGACGGCAAGCGCATGGCCATCGCCCTGGTCCAGGGCGGCCGCGAGGTGCTGATCAACCTCACCAAGGACGAGACCACCATCGGCAAGGCCGCCGACATCCCCGCCCAGGGCTTCCTGGTCAAGCCGGTGCAGGCCCGCGTGCAGCGCGGCTCCGGCGGCCACAAGCTGGTCTCGGCCGGCGGCTGGCGCGCGGTCACGGTCAACGGCCAGAAGATCAGCAGCCACGATCTCAAGCCCGGCGACGTGATCGTCATCGCCGGCACCAAGATGACCTACCGCAGCGCATGACCCGTTCCGCCGGGCGCGTGGCGCCGACCCTGGTGGCGCTGGTCGCGCTGGTGGCGCTCGCCGCCTGCGGCGGCAAGGAGCGCCAGCCGCCGCCCACCGCCCCGGCGGCGATGGGCTGGTTCCAGCCCGAGCGCTTCGAGGACCTGCCGCTGTGGACCCTGGGCTCCTACAAGCTCAGCCCTGACGAGCAGCAGCTCGCCATCGCCACCGCCGGCGGCGCGGTGCGCCGGCTCAGCCTGTCCTACCGCTCGCCGCCCCACGCCCGCGGCGAGGCCCCGGCCACCCTGCTCCAGCGCCTGGCCCCGGAACTGGCCTCCACCGGCTGGAGCGAGCTGTCGCGCACCACCGGCAAGGACCAGGCGGTGGAAGGCCGCTGGCGCAAGCCCGACGAGGAATTGGTGGTTGCCGCTGGACGGGATGGGGACGCCACTACCGTGCGCCTCCTTCTCGGCCCCGCCCCGCGGTAGAAACCCCCATGTCCCAGATTCCCGAAGGTCCGACGTCCTCCTACTCGGATCCGTTCTACGACCGGCTCGAAGCCCTGTCGAACACCCTCAAGGCGCACCGCTGGCTGGTGCTGGGCGTGGTCGTGGCAGCGGTGGTGCTGGCCCTGGGGGTGCGGTCGTGGCTCGCCGCCCATCCCGAGGCCGGCAGCGCCGCCACCTTCCTCAAGGCCCAGGAGCGCGCGCAGGACGCCCGCGACGACCGCAGCAAGGCCGCCGCCGCCTGGCAGGCCGCCCTCGACGACGCCACCACCACCCCCTACTTCAAGGCCCGGGCCGCGATCGAGCTGGCCCAGGTGCACCTGGCCGGGGGCGAGGCCGCCGCCGCGCGCGAGACGCTGGCCAAGGCCGCCGGCTTCGCCAAGCAGATCAACGACCAGGAACTGACCGCCACCATCGCCCTCAGTCGCGCCGCCGCGGAATTCCAGGGCGGCGACCTCGACGCGGCGCTCGCCGCCTATGCCGAGGGCGAACGCGCCGCCGGCGCGCGCCTGCCGGCGCAGCAGATCGAGGCGGTGATGGGCCAGGCCCGCACCCTCGAGCGCCAGGGCAAGGCCGACGAGGCCCTCGCCCGCCTCGAACCCCTGACCACGCGCAGCGACGCCGGAGCCGAGCCGCTGCTGGCGCTGGCCAAGGCGCGCTACTGGCGCAT
>JAKLKR010000410.1 GCA_023150565.1 Planctomycetota bacterium | reverse complement strand
CAAGGCGCGCCACGCCCGCGAGTTCCTCGAAGAGGGCCACAAGGTCTCGCTGCAGCTGCGCTTCCGCGGCCGCGAGATGAGCCACAAGGAGCTCGGCGTCGAGATGATCCGCAAGTTCGCCGCGCTACTCGAGGACGTGGCCAAGATCGAGCAGGAGCCGCGCCAGGAAGGGCGCGGCATGAACGCCCTGCTCACCCCGACCAAGAAGTGATCCCGGCCGGGCGCCGGCGGGGCGATGCCCACGGCGCGCCGGATGCCCTTCCCTGGGACCGCCGGGCTCCAGCCCGGCTGTTTTGCCGGTTCCAGCCATGCTATTATCGGTCGTGACAGTCTGGGCGATGCGAATTGCCGGGCTGGAGCCCGGCGCTCCCAGGGAAGAGGTGCCCGCCTGCCCTCCCGCAGCTGAACCGCCATGAAGCTCGAATCCGTTGGAAAATCGCTGCTGGGCAAGCACTTCTGGCTGCCCAGCTATGCCGCCCTGGCACTCGGGTTCCTGCTTCCCGGCGATGACTGGTCGCAGCTCTCGCCCGGCGTCCCGCTGCTGCTGGGCGGCATCCTGTTCTTCTCCTGCCTGCGCATCCCGCTGGCGGCGGTGCGCGAGGCGGTGTGCGACCGCAGCCGCTGGGGCCGGGTGGCCTGGCTGAGCGCGCTCAAGCTCATCGCCATCCCGCTCGCCGCCTGGGCCTTGGTGCGCCTGGTGGCGCCGGAATGGGCGGCGGGCGTGCTGCTGGTGGTGGCGATGCCGGCCGGGCTGTCCTCGATCGCGCTCACCGACCTCCAGCGCGGCTCGGCGGTGCTGGCCCTGCTGCTGGTGGTGGCCACCAGCCTGCTCTGCCCGCTGACCGTGCCCGGGATGCTGGCGGTGTTCGCCGGCGGCGCCCCCGACCTGGCGGCGGTGGCCGGGCGCGCGCTCTACATCCTGATGCTGCTCGCCACCCCCTTCGCCGCCGCCCAGCTGGTGCGTCGGCTGGCGCCCGCCCTGGTGGCGCGCCACCACCACCGCTGGGGCCGGGGCGCGATCACCTGCTCGGTGCTGCTGGTGATGACCGCGGTGCTGGTGGCGCGCCCGGCCTGGCGCGGCTTCGCCCCCGCCGACTTCTGGCTGCCGCTCGGCCTGGTGGTGGGGGCGACCCTGCTGACCCTGGGCGCGGCGCTGCTCGCCGCCCGCCGCCTGGCCCATGACGAGTCGGTGGCCTTCGCCTGCGCCGCGCTCTACATGAACAACGGCCTGGCGGTGGCGTTCGCCGCCCGCTTCTTCCCCGGCCAGGCGCACATGCTGCTGCCGGCGGTGGCGATGCAGGTGCCGATGATCGGCGCAGTGGCGCTGCTCGGCCTGCTGCCCCGGCGCGGCGATACGCTGGCGGTTGATGGTTGATGGCTGGTGGATGGATCCATCAACCGCGAACCATCAACGGGGCCTCCCCGCTCACCACAGATAATACAGATACGGATCGTCGTCGTCGCTGCGCGCGGCGAGGTACAGCGCCTCGCTGCCGGGCGGGTTGTAGGGCCGCATCCAGCGCCCGTAGCGGGCGATGTCGGGCATGAAGTCGGCCTCGCCGCGCGGGGTGGCGGCGGTGTCCACCGCCAGCGAGCAGGAGAACCCGCCGCTGCCGCTCACCACCACCGCCGCCAGTTCGTGGTCGCCCGCCGCGAGGTCGACCGACGCGGTGGCGGCGACCCGCCTGGGGGCGCCCTGCTGCGCGCTCAGGTCGATCACCTGGCGGCCGTCGAGCGACACCCGCGCCCAGTAGTCGGCGCCGGCGTAGAGGTTGATGCGCGCCGCGGCGGGCAGGGTGAAGCGCGCCCGCACCGAGCTGCGCTGGTCGGTGCCCGGACGGCAGCGGAAGGCATGGGCGAGGTCCACCGTGCCCCCCACCACCCCGCCATAGCCGGCCTCGTCGCGGCTCGCCAGCAGGCGTTCATAGGACTGCCAGCGCAACGGGGTGGTGGCGGCGGGGGCGTCGAGCAGGGCCTTGCCGGTGAGGCCGGCATAGCGTTCCGGCTCGGCCACCTCGATGGCGGTCAGCGGCAGCAGCGCCGGGCCGCTGCCGGGCAGGCGCGGCGGCTCGCCCAGGGTGGTCAGGCGGCGCACCACCGCCTCGTCCGAGCGGGCGCCCAGGCCGGTGAGGGCGCGCTGGTAGAGGGTGCGCAGGCGCAGGGCGGTGAGGCGCGCGCGGCTGCGTTCGCCGCCGTCGGCGGCGGTCGGCGCCACCCCGATGGCGGGCACCCCGTCGGCCGACGCCACCAGCGCCCCACCGCGGGTCTGCGCGGCAAGCGGCAGGCGGAAGCGCAGCAGGGCAGGACCGATGGTGACTCCGCCGATCGGCAGCGGGTCCAGGGCCGGGGTGGCATCCAGGGCCGCAACCGCGGTCCAGCCCGGCGCCGCCGCCGCCCCGGCCACGGCGTAGCGCAGGCCGGCGGGCCCGGCCGCGCCCAGCGGCGACGCCACCAGCGTCCCGGCGCCGTCCCCGGCGGCGAAGCCGAGCGCGGCCAGGGCCTTGGCGTCGCCGCCGTCGCCCAGCACCTGCAGTGCGCGGGTGGCCGGGTCGACCGGCGCCGACAGCCCGGCGAGCAGGGCGCGCGCCACCCGGGTGGCGGCGGGGTCGACGCCCACCCGGCCGGTGAGGTCGAGCTGGCAGAACACCACCCGCCCGCGCCCGTGGCGCCATTCCAGCAACGGGCTGTAGGCGAGGTCGAAACCGCATTCCACCAGTGGACGGAAGGCGCCCTTCTGCGGCACCTCGATCGCCACCGAGGCCACCACGGCGTGCGTCCCGCAGCGCGCCGGGCGCTGCGCCTTGGTGCCGGGCATGACCAGGCGGTGCGGCCAGTAGCCGGGGTCGGCCTCGCCCGCCACCAGGGTGGCCTCGCCGCGCCAGTCGGCGAGGTCGCCGTCGACGATGCCCGGCAGCGCCGCCGCCTCGCGCACGAAGACCTGGCGGAAGCCGCGCTCCTCGCAGCGCAGGCCGAGGCGGAAGAGGTCCTCCGGCTTCTGCTCCAGCACCAGCACGGTCAGGCCGGCGTCGATCT
>JAKLKR010000040.1:15154-28319 GCA_023150565.1 Planctomycetota bacterium | reverse complement strand
AAAGTGACGGACGAGGACGTGTTCGCCGCCGCGCAGCGCGCGATGAGCCGGCGCGGGCCCCATGAGCTCACGCTCGCCGACATCGCCGCAGAGGCGGGCGTCACGCCCGGCCGCCTGGTGCAGCGGTTCGGCAGCAAGCGTGCCCTGCTGGTGGCGCTGTCCGAGCGCGTGCGCCTGGCCGCGGCGGCGGGCGCCGACAGCAGCTTCCGCGAACGCGCCTGCCGCCTGCTCGCCGCCCATCCCGAACCCGGCTTCGCCCTCGCCGCCGCCGCTCGCGAATTGGGGCTGTCGGAACAGCAGTTCCGCAAACGCTTCGCCCGGGAGGTGGGCATGCCCCCCGGGCGCTGGCACCAGCGCCGGCGCATCGAGCGCGCCACCCAGCTCCTGACCAGCATGCCGGTGGCCGAGGTGGCGCGGCAGCTCGGCTACAGCGACCGCACCGCCTTCAGCCGCCAGTTCCGCCAGGCTACCGGCATGCCCCCGCGCAGCCTGCGCGCGGAGCGGGACTAGGAAAGGACCGTGGAGCGCCTGCGCGCGTGCCGACAGGAGGGCAGGCGACCGGCTGACCCGCCGTCACACCAGGGTTCTACGCATGATGATAGGGTGTCCCCGCCAGGATGGTGGCGGCGCGGTAGAGCTGTTCGATCAGCAGCAGGTGCGCGAGCTGGTGCGGCAGCACCAGGGGCGACAGCGACAGGCGGGCGTCGGCGGCGGCCAGGGTGGGGGCGTGGTGACCGTCGGCATCGCCGACCAGGAAGCACACCTCGCCGTGGCGCATGGTCCATTGCTGGATGCGCTTGGCCAAGCCCGGGCTGTCGAGCAGTTCGCCACGCTCGTCCAGCGCCACCTTCCAGCGCGCCGACTCCGACCATAGCACCGTCTCGCCCTTGGGCATGCGCTCGGTCAGGTCCAGCCGCCCGAAGCGCTTGAAGCGCTTGAGGTACTCGTCGCGCAGGGCGATCACATGCGGGTCGCGCAGCCGCCCGTGCTGGACCACGCTCAGGCGCATGCTCAGTCGCGCGCCGGGCGCAGGTAGCGCAGGCGGAAGTCGGCGGCCCAGGCGGCGAAGCGGTCCTGCTCGATGGCGGTGCGCATGGCGCGCATCAGGTCCTGGTAGAAGTGCAGGTTGTGCAGGGTGAGCAGGGTCTCGCCCAGGGCCTCGCCGGCGAAGGCGAGGTGGCGCAGGTAGGCGCGGGCGAAGCCGCCGGCGCAGGCGTAGCAGCGGCAGCTGGTGTCGATCGGGTAGCGGTCCTTGCGGAACTTCTTGTCCTTGATGCGCACCTTGCCGTCCCAGGTGAAGACGGTGCCTTCGCGGGCGTAGCGGGTGGGGATGACGCAGTCGTGGATGTCCATCCCCGCCTCGACGCTCGCCACCAGGTCCTCGGGCAGGCCGACGCCCATCAGGTAGCGCGGACGGTCGGCGGGCAGCAGCGGGGCGGTGTGGGCCACCACCCGCACCATCGAGGCATGGCCCTCGCCCACCGACACCCCGCCGATGGCGTAGCCCGGGCAGTTGAGCGCCGCCAGCTGCCCGGCGGCGTGCGCGCGCAGGTCGAGGTCCATGCCGCCCTGGACGATGGGGAACAGGTGCTGGTGCGGCTGCAGCGGCACCGCCAGGCAGCGCTGCAGCCAGCGGTGGGTGCGCTCGACGCTGGCGGCGACGTACTGCGCCTCGGCGCGGTGGTCGACGCACTCGTCGAAGGCCATGACGATGTCGGCGCCCAGGCTGCGCTGGATTGCCATCGAGCGCTCGGGCGAGAGGAACGAGGGCTCGCCCTCCTGCTCAAAGCGGAACTTCACCCCCTCCTCGGTGATCTGGCGGTCGGGCAGCGAGAACACCTGGAAGCCGCCGGAATCGGTGAGGATGCTGCCGTTCCAGCGCATCATGGCGTGCAGGCCGCCGAGTCGCTCGACCAGCGCCACCCGCTCCTCGTTGCCGAGGTGGTAGGTGTTGGCCAGCACCACCTGGGCGCCGGTGGCGGCGACCTGGTCGGGGGTGGCGCATTTGACCGCACCCTGGGTGCCCACCGGCATGAAGCCGGGGGTGTCGACCGGGCCGTGGGCGGTCCAGCAGCGGCCGCGTCGGGCCTTGCCGCTGCTGGCGAGCAGCTGGAAGCGCAGGCCGCCGCCGGGGGTCCAGGGATTGGCGCCGTCGCCGGCGGGCAGTTCAGTGGCCATGGACCACCTGGCAGCCGCACACCGCGCGCACCTGGGCGGCCAGGGCCTCGGCCTCGGCAGCGGTGGGGGCCTCGGCGATGATGCGGCTGGCGGGCTCGGTGCCGCTGGCGCGCACATGCACCCAGCGATCCTTCCAGGTCAGTTTGAGCCCATCGCGGGAGTCGATCGTGGCGCCCTGGGCGAGGGCGTCGCCCTGGACCTTGGGGATGGCGGCGGTGACCGCGGCGCGGTCCATCGCCACCTTCTCCTTATGCATGGCGTAGCGCGGGATGGCGTTCACCACCTCGGACAGGGGCATCTTGGCGCGCGCCAGGTATTCCAGCACCAGGGCCATGCCGATCTGGCTGTCGCGCCCCCACACCACCCGCGGGTCGATGACGCCGCCGTTGCCTTCTCCGCCGATCAGCGCCTGTTCCGCCTGCATGCCGTCGACCACGTTGGCCTCGCCCACCTTGGAGCGCACCACCCGGCCGCCGAAGCGCGCCGCCACGTCGTCGAGCATGCGGCTGGTGCTGAGGTTGGTCACCGCCACCGCGCCCTTGACCCCCTCGGCCTGGGCGGCGGCGAAGCGCGCCGCGGCGCACAGCACCAGGGTGTACTCCTCGCCGATGTAGGTGCCGCGGTCGTCGATGATCGCCAGGCGGTCGGCGTCCGGGTCCTGCACGAAGCCGATGTCGGCGTTGGCGGCGCGCACCATGGCGCCGGTCAGGCGCACGTTGTGGGCGGTCGGCTCGGGGTCGCGCGGGAAGGGCTGGTCGGGGCGGGTGAACACCGGCACCACGTTGCAGCCCAGGCGGGCGAGCAGTTCGGGGGCGATGGCGCTGCCGGCGCCGTTCACGCTGTCGATCAGCACGGTGAGCCTGGCGCGGCGCACCAGTTCGGCATCGGTGACCTTGAGCACCCGGTCGATGTGCACGCTGATGGCATCGGAGCGGGTGCGATGGCCGCCGCAGCCGTCCCAGCGCTGCCAGGCGCTGCCGGCGCGGTAGGCCGCCAGCACCGCGTCGAGCTGGGCCTGGTCGACGTTGCGGCCGCTGCCGGCGAAGAACTTGAGCGCGTTCCACTCGATCGGGTTGTGGCTGGCCGAGACCTGGATGCCGCCGGCTGCCTTCAGCTCGCCGATCATGATCGGCACCGTGGGGGTGGGGACCACGCCGATCTCGACCACGCTGCAGCCGACTCCGCGCAGGCCCGCCGCCACCGCCTGGGCGATCATGTGCCCGGTGGGGCGGCTGTCGCGTCCGAGCACCACCGTGCCGCCCTTGGCCACCGCCACGCCATAGGCGGCCGACAGGGCGAGGATCTCGGGGATGGTGAGGGTGTCGCCGACCAGGCCGCGGATGCCGGAGATGGAGACGACGCAGCGCAAGGGAGTGCTCATGGGGCGGGGAGCGTGCGCCGGGCGCAGCAGGGGCAAGGTTCGTCCGGGCGTCCGGGCGTCCGGGCGTCCGGGCGTCAGAGAGTGGCTTCCGATCTCGACGCCGGCGCTAGCGTGCCGGCCATGCCGCACGCCGCCGACGATCTGCAACGCTCCATCGACGCCACCGGTTCGATAGCCGTGGTCGGGCTCGACCCGCGCCCGGCGCTGCTGCCGCCGGCGCTGGTGCAGGCCGCCCTCGCCGCCCACGGCGACACCCAGGCGGGGGTGGCGGCGGCCTTCCTCGCCTTCAACCGCGGCCTGATCGACGCGGTGGCGGGGAAATGCTGCGCGCTCAAGCCCCAGCTGGCCTGCTACGAGGCCTACGGCTCTGCCGGCCTGCGCTGCCTGGAGGAGACCGTCGCCTACGCCCGCACCAAGGGCATCCCGGTGATCGCCGACGGCAAGCGCAACGACATCGGCTCCACCGCCGAGCACTACCAGCAGGGCTTCCTCGGCGCCGCCCCCGGGCTGGCCGGGGCCAGCCTGCCCGGGCTGGGCGCGCAGTGGCTGACCATCAACGCCTACCTCGGCGCCGACGGCGTCACCCCCTTCACCGGCAAGGCCCCAGGCGGGACCGGGGTGTTCGTGCTGGTGCGCACCAGCAACCCCTCGGCCGGCGACCTGCAGGACCAGGGCGGCGCGGACGCCACGGTGGCCGAACGCATGGCCACCCTGGTGCAGCGCTGGAGCGAGGGCCGGCGCGGCGCCTGCGGGCTGACCGACATCGGCGCGGTGGTGGGCGCCACCTGGCCGGCGCAGGCGCGCACCCTGCGCGGCCTGATGCCCGACACCCTGTTCCTGGTGCCCGGCTACGGCGCCCAGGGCGGCAGCGCCGCCGACGCCCTCGCCGGCATGCGCAGCGACGGCCGCGGAACGGTGGTGAACAACAGCCGCGGAATCATCGCCGCCTGGCAGAAGCACAAGAGTGCCGACTGGCAGGGTGCGGCGCGCGCGGCCCTGGAGGCGATGAACGCCGACCTCGCCACTGCGCGCTGAGCCGTGGAGCGGGCGGGCGCTGGCCCCCGCCGCGGCAGTGGTCAACGCGCGGGCGCAAAGGATCATTGATCCACCTAGGTGTTCCTCATAACCGCCTGCCTACCGGCAGGGTGGTCCATGAACGATTTCCTTTCAACGCTGCTCACTCCCACCGGCGGCGTGACCCTGACCGCGACCCTGACCTGCGCCGGGCTGGCGTCCTCGCTGAGTGCCGGCGCCACCACCGCCCAGGTCGCCCGGGTCGACGGCGAGGATCGCCTCGGCCACGGCTTCCGTTTCGACGTGGATGTGATCCTCAACCTCGCCAGCGCGCCCGGCCAGGCCCCGGCCGGCGGCGGCGGCGGCGGCGGCGGCGGCGGCAAGAGCCCCGCCCGCCAGGTGCGCGACGCCATGCCCAAGGCGCTGATCGGGCAGCTCGCCAGCCTGGCCCTGACCACCACCGACAGCGGCACCGGCGTGGTGATCGCCACCAGCCGCCTGGGCGGCTGCGTCACCGGCTTCTCGTTCCTGGGCACCCTGGTCATCGCCGGGTCCTCCTACCAGCTCGGCCGCTTCCGCCTGCAGCCGCGCCTGGCGCGCTGGGAGCTGGACCGGGGCAACGACCTGTTCGCGGCCACCAACCCGGTCGACGCTTTGCGCACCCTGCTAACCCGCAGCGGCGGCCCCGGCTTCAGCGAAGGCACTGATTTCTCGCTCGGCTTCATCCAGGCAGCCGACCACGCGGCGCGCCAGCAGATCGTGCGCTGGCAGGAGAGCACCGCCGCCTGCATCACCCGCCTGTGCGAGGAGGAGGGCATCCACTCCTTCTACGTGCACAAGCAGGACGGCTCCGGCACCCACACCCTGGTGTTCAGCGAGATCAATCAGCACCAGAGCGCCAACGCCGGCACCCTGGCCCCGTTCAGCGAGCCGGTCGCCACCGTCACCGGCGCCCCCCTGAGCCGGCTCAGCCGGCAGCGCCTCGACTACGCCGACGGCCCCGAATCGACCAGGACCATCGACCAGGACTGCAGCCGCTTCTCGCCCAAGCTCGACACCAGTTCCAGCAAGCTGTCCAGCGATCCGGTGGCGGTCGACCGCAGCGCAGCCCTCGGCAACCCGCCGCCGACGGGGATCGGGCGCGTGCTGGCGGCCAATCCGGGCGCCTCGGCGCGGGTCAAGGATGGCGCCGGCAGCGACACCGTCGGCGCCACCGGCATCGGCGCGCTGATCGCCGGCCGCGCCGCCGAGGAGAGCGCCGGACGCATGCGCCGGCTGCACGCGCGCGGCGACCACATCGCCCTGCAGGCCGGCACGGTGATGACCCTGCAGGACGGCGGCAACCTCGACGGCGACAGCTACCTGGTGGTCCACCGGCGCCTGCGCCTGCTGCCCGCGCTCGCCCCCACCACCCCCCGGCTGCAGGGCCAGGAGGCCGCCGCCGCCGTCCCCCTGGCCTGGCCGCCCACCCCCGAACTGGACGAACTGCCGGCCGACGGGGTGAACTGGACCAGCTACAACCTGCACGCCGATGTGCTGGTCGAGGCCATCCCGCTCGAACTGCCCTTCCGCCCCACCCGCTCGCAGCCGGCGCCGGTGCTGGCCGGCACCCATTTCGCCACCGTGGTGTTCAACGCCCCCGCCGGCACCCCCGCCGGGGACCACGCCGGCGCGGTCAGCACCGACGCCCTCGGACGGGTGCAGGTGCAGTTCGACTGGGCCCCGGCCGGCCAGGTCAGCGGCTGGATCCGCGTCGCCCAGGGCGCGCGCGGCATGATCGCCCTGCCCCGGGTGGGCGACCGGGTGGCGGTGACCTTCGCCTATGGCGACCCCGGCCGGGCGCTGGTCACCGGGGTGGTGCTGGACAAGAACACCGACCTGCCCGGCGATCCGTCGAGCGCCACCGGCAGCCTCGGCCGCACCGTGCTGGGCGGGCTGTGGACCGGGCTGGAGGGCACCGCCCCGACCAATTCCCGCCTGGCGCGCGCCAACGACTTCACCCCCTGCAACGACTACGGCGACGGCTACCTGCAGGATTCCGCCGCCAAGGTGGCCACCGCCACCGGCGGCTCGTACCTGGCCTTCGACGACCAGCTCGCCACCCGGCGCGGCATCGACCTGTTCTCGGCCGGGATGATGCGCCAGCAGGTCGGCGGCGACCTCTCGATCAAGGTCGGGCACAAGCTGGTGATCGAGGCCGGCGGCTCGATCGAGTTCCAGGTCGGCAGCATGAACCTGGCGATCAACCGCGCCGGGGTCAGCATCATGTACCTGGGCAAGAACGTGCCGATCAAGAGCGAGATCTCGCTGTCGCCGTTCCAGGTCACCATCGACGCCCCGGTGGTCGACATCACCGGCACCCTCAGCGCCGGGATGTCCTCGGCCACCTCGTCGATCAGCGCCCGCCTGGCCACCGTGCAGACCAGCGGCGTCGACGTCGCCGCCACCTCGGGCCTGAGCAACCTGCTCGGCCTGGTCGGCACCGCCGCCCAGATGGTGGTCGAAAGCTGCGCCGACGAGATCAATGAGATCCAGACCGAGACCCCCGGCGACAAGGCCCTGCTGTCCAAGAACAAGATCGCCTACTTCGTGATCAAGGAGTTCATGATCCAGGTGAAGGACATCAGCGCGCTGGTGGCCTCGGCCTACAGCCTCGGGCTGAGCCCGCTCGACACCTTCGGCGCCGGCACCTCGGAATGCATCCTGGGTGGAAGCTTCATGTACGCCAAGCCCTTCGAATCGGTGAAGAAGTACCTCAAGGAGAACAAGGGCGAGATGGCCACCTCGACCCTCGACGCCCTGGTCGAGGCGGGCGAGACCATCGGCACCCGCGCCACCCTGCCGCCGGAGCCGTTCCCCACCGACCGCCTGGCCGAGGAGGAGGAGATCCACAAAGCCCACACCAGCGACCACGACAAGGTCGAGATGGGCGCCGGCTATGCCGGGGCGCTGCTGTCGGGAGTCGAGGCGGTGATGGGCCTGGCCGAGATCGGCGAGGCGGCCGAGAACGTCATCTGCAACCGCATCGGGGTCAAAGGCATGTCCGGGGTCGAGATCCTCGGCTCGAAGAAGGACGAGGTCCTGCTCAGCAAGGATACCTTCACCGCCAGCGACAAGCGCATCAAGGCGGTCGAGGACAACGTGGCCCTGAAGGCCGACAAGACCGCCCTGGCCCAGACCGACCAGGCGCTGTCCACCACCAAGCAGGCGGTCAAGCAGACCGCCCAGTCGGTGCAGGCGGTGACCCAGGCCATGCGCAACAACCTCGACGCCATCGAGGACCAGAACAACGGCCTCACCGTCACCGAGGTCCATCTGTCGATGAAGAGCAATGCCGCCGCCGCCCAGATGGGCAACGTGATCACCCAGCTCGGCCCCTGAGGATCCGCCATGTCCACCCTCCCCGTCTGGCCCGGCGACCCGCTCGATGCGCGCAAGCCCCTGGTGCTGCTCGATGGCAAGGACGCCCCGCAGATCGTGCGCACGCGCGTGGCCAAGGTCGAGCCGGTGCTGGCCGGGACCGCCCAGGCCGAACCCGATCCCGAGCGCTGCTTCCGCCGGCTGGTGCTCGATGGGCACCAGCGCGAGGCGACGCGCTTCCTCGCCGCCGCCCTGCACCGGCGGGTGCAGGTGTGGTGGGGCTATGTGTGCGTGCAGGCGGTGTTCGCCCACGCCAGCGCCCACCGCGCCGCGCTGGCCGCCAAGGGCGACGGCATCGCCGCCGCGCTCGCCGCCACCGCGCCCGGGCCGCGCCTGGCCGGCGGTGCCGCCGCCGCACCCGCCGGGCCGCCGCCGCCGGTGATGGGGGTGAGCCACGACCTCGGCGTCGATCCCGAGAGCTTCCGCTACAAGCTCCCGGTCGAGAACGGGGTCGATCTCGCCGATCCGTCGGTGTGGCCGAAGCCGCACATCGCTGCCGACGGCTCGCTGAAGTTCCTGCCCGAGGGGCTGGAGCCGCTACGCCAGGACCCGCGCCGGCGGCCGGACGCCTGCGACCGCTTCTTCGCCAGGCGTCAGGCCTTCATCGACAGGCTGTCGCCCGCCGCCCGCGCCGAGTTCCTGGCCGAGGACGCCACCAGCGCCGCGGTGGTGGAGCGCCTGGTCGGACGCCCCCTGTCCGCGGTCATGGCTTCCGACCGCGAGCGCGCCCTGCGCGCCTCCGGGGCCGGACTCGACCAGGATCCGCTCGCCGCCCACAACCAGCTCAGGAACGCGCTCACCGCCAAGAAGGCCGAGGTGCAGGCGGCGATCGGCGGCTGGATGGACAAGCTGCAGGTGGCGATGGCGACCCTGCCCCAGCGCCAGCCGGTGGCGCTGGGCGGCGACAGCCCGGAAGGCGGCGAGGCCCTGCGCGCGGCCCGCACCTGGATCCTCAACCCCTGCCGCGAGAACGGCCTGGCGGCGATGGCCGCGGGCGAGCGCTGCCAGGGCCTCGACCAGGCCGCCGGCTTCATCGCCATGGCCTGCCACTTCTCCGGCACCGACCTCAACCCCGCCGGCACCCCGCGGGACGTGCCGCCGGTGACGCCGCCGCCATCGCTGGCGCCCAACCTGGTCTTCGCCGCCCTCGAACTGGCGCGCAGCCTGCCCGACAGCGGCCGCACCCCGGAGGAATGGAGCGACCACTTCCTGCTCTACGGCCGCACCGTGGCCCAGGGCCTCTACACCTGGGACGACCTGCTGCAGGACCGCCGCGACGGCCGCCATCCCACCTGGGCCGGCCGCGCCGGCTTCGGGCGGCATCACGCCAGGCCGGACGAGCGCAAGGACGGATAAGGATCAGCCTAAATCCGGCGATTCGACCGCCACGACGCCACGACGCCACGGCCGGAAATGGACTTGGATCAAAACCGGCCCTCACCCACAGAGTGAAGGAGCGAATCTCCTAATCCCTTTTCTCGTGGCGTCGTGGCGTCGTGGCGGTGATCCATCTGCTCTTTGAAGGATCAGTCTGTCTCGGCCTTCAGCGCCGGGCCCAGCTCGGGGTGCAGGAAGCGGTGGCCCAGGGCGAGCAGCCGCGCGGGTTCCGCCCGGCAGGAGGTCAGCAGCAGTTCGCGCGCCTGGTCGCCGAGCAGGGCCTTGAGCGCGAAGGCGGGGGCGCGCAGGCAGGCGGGGCGGTGCAGCGCCGCCCCCAGGGCGCGCGCGAAGTCGCCCTGGCGCAGCGCACCGGCCACCGTGTTCACCGGCCCCTCCAGCAGCGGATCGGCGACGGCGCGGCGGATCACCGCCACCACGTCGTCGAGGGCGATCCATGGCATCCACTGCCGGCCGTCGCCCAGCGGTCCACCCAGCCCCAGGCGGAAGGCCGGCAGCATGCGCGCCAGCGCCCCGCCGCGGCGGCTCAGCACCACCCCCAGACGCAGGTGCACCACCCGCACCCCGGCGGCGCGCGCGGGCGCGGCGGCGGCCTCCCATTCCTGGCACACCGTGGCCAGGAAGCCGCGGCCGGGCGGCGCGGCCTCGCTGCACACGGTCTCGCCGGCATCGCCGTAGAAGCCGGTGGCCGAGGCGCACACCAGCACCGGCACCCCGGCGGCCACGCAGGCGCGCGCCACCGCCGCGGTGCCCTGCACCCGGCTGTCGCGGATCGCGGCGCGGTGGGCGGCGGTCCAGCGCTGGCCGACGCTGGCGCCCGCCAGGTGCACCACCGCAGCACAGCCGGCGAGCAGGGCGGGATCGAGCCCGGCACCGGGGCGCGGCAGCGCCCGCAGGTCGTCGCCGGCGGCGGCCAGGGCGGTACCGACCATGCCCGAGGCGCCGGTGACCGCGATCACGGGAACCCCGCCTTGGCGGTTGATGGTTGTTGGTTGATGGTTGGCGGACAACGGGACGCAACGCCGGCCAACCCATCGGCGATGCACTGGCACACCATCAACCACCAACCATCGACCACGCTTTCTACGATCACCACAGCGACTCCTGGCCGTCGCCGCCGTAGCGCGCGAGATAGCCGCGCACGTCGAGCTTGCGCCGGGTGCTGTCGCTGGTCATGCAGCGCACGGTGCCGAACACCGCCCGCTCCGGCCACGGACGGTCGTAGCGCCCCAGGCACCACATGATGCCGGTGGCGCTGTTGGGATTGCAGCCGTCGAGCGCCCAGCGGTCGTTGAGCGCGAACAGGGCGGCATGGGCCGCCTGCGGGCCCGGCGACCATTCCAGCACCTTCTTGCCCCACAGCATGCGCAGGTAGTTGTGCATCACCCCCTCGCGCCGCAGCTGGGTCTGGGCGGCGTTCCACAGCGGGTCGTGGGTGGCGGCGGCCTCCAGCTGGGCGAGGTCGTAGATATGTGGGTGGGGATCGCCGGCGTGCGTTGCCAGGGTGCTGCGCGCCCAGGCCGGCAGCAGCGCATAGTCGGTGGTGTCGCGCCGGGCGGCATCGTGGAAGCCGAGTTCGCGCCAGGTGACGAGCTGGTCGAGCAGAGCCTCGGCGCCCGCCGGCAGGCCCCACCAGCCGTCCTTGGCGGCGGTGACGCGCCTGCCGGCGACCTGCCCGGGATCCCAGCCGTGGCGCTCCCATACCGCGACGGCGATCTCCTGGGCGGCGATCTGCCCGCAGCGCAGCCAGGGCGACAGGCCGCTGGCGGCGGAGTCGTCGACCTGGTTGCGGCCGTCGTGATAGCGCTCGAGGCGGGCGGCGAGGAAGGCGGCCAGCCGCCGCCGCGCCTCGGCGGCGCCGCCGCGCAGGCCCGCCGGGGCCACCGTCTGGTCGATGGGCAGCGCACCGACATCGACCGTGGCGGGATCGCAGGCCCACGGTGTGGGCAGGGTCATGGTCGGCAGGCTGATGCCGGCGAGCGGGTCGGCGGCGGGCTGGCGCAGCAGTTCGGCCGGCAGTTCACGCTGCACGAAGCGGCGGAAGTCCACCGCCCGCTCCCAGGTGCGGGTGCTGGCGGCGAGCGGCAGCAGGCCGTTGGCGTCGACCGCCTCGACCCGCACCGGGAAGCGCGCCGCAAGGGCGGCGTTCACCGCCGGGATGTGGCCATAGGGCAGGTGGTCGAGCACCACCGCCGCGACCTGGGGGGCGAGCGCCGCCACCACCTGCGCGCCCTCGTCCGGGCGCCGCGCCACCCAGGCGCGGTAGGCCGCGCAGGTGCCGGCGAAATCGCGGGCGTTGTCCGCCATGCCATCGAGGAAGAAGCGGTGGAAGCGGGCGCAGGACCACTGCCGGCGCACATCCAGGGCCTCGACCACCAGCAGCGGCTTGGCGAGCGAGCGCGCCACCGCCACCGCATGTTCGAGGGCGGCGTTCCAGCGCCGGCGGCGGTGGGCATGCATCCAGTACAGCACCACCGACCCGTCGCCACGGGGCGGCAGGCGGTTGAGCGGCAGCACCCGCGCGGCGGTGACGGTCATGGCGCGATCATGCCGTGCCACCGGTGTGATAAAAAGCGAACGCCGCGCATGGGTCCATGCGCGGCGTCATCAGGACGGCAAGGATCGGGATCAGCGCGGGTACTTGCTGGCGATCTCGGACTCGGCCTCGACCCAGTCCTGGAGGTCGTTGCCAGGCGCGAAACCGCGCTTCTCGGCGCGGTAGTAGGCGGCCTCGGCGACCAGGCGCTGGCGCTCACCCGGGTCCAGGATCTTGGCCTTGGCGGGAGCGGTCTTGGCCGGGGCGGCCTTGGCGGCGGTGGCAGCGACCGGGGCGGGGGCGCTGGACGCGGCCACGGCGGCGGAACCGGCGGTGGTGGGGGACTTGGCGGGGGCGGCAGCGGCCTTGGGGGCGGCCTTGGCGGCCGACTTCTTTTCAGCCATGGTGGAGACTCCTCTTGTGGCTAGGACCATGCCGTACCACCAGCGGTTGTAAAGGATGCGCCTGGTAACAGTTGAAACACATAGGCAGATCCCCCCTGCGAGAACCGTCGCCAGCTCGCCGACCCCCAGCCCAAGTCTGCTATTATTTCCAGATCTGCTGATCTAATCTATTTTATTGACACACCGAAGTACTCTATAGGATGTGGTCATGCCCGCCTACGACTGGCTCCGCCGCTCGCGCACCCTGCTCTACGACGCCTACTGGCCGCCGTTCCACCCCCGCCTGGCCTACGATGCGGCGCACGGGGTGGCCACCGCCCAGGCCATGCAGGCCGATGCCATCCGCTTCGGCACCATCGGCAAGTGGGCGCTGTTCCCCAGCGCGCACATGCCCCACCACCCCGATCTGGGCGGGCGCGACCTGCTCGCCGAGACGGTGACCGCCGCGCATGCCGCCGGCATCCGCGTGGTCGGCTATGTGCCGGTGGCGCACGGGCTGCCCGAGGCGGTGGTGGCCGCCAGGCCGGGCTGGGCCTTCGTCATGGACGACGGCCGCCCGCCGGCGCCCATCCGCCACTTCGCCGCCCCGGCGCTGGTGCCGGTGTGCCCCTTCGGCCCCTACCGCGAGGCCATCCTCGCCATCGCCCGCGAGGTGGTCGACCACCAGGTCGACGCGCTCTACCTCGACGGGCCGTACTACGCCTGGATCTGGACCGGCATCTGCCAGTGCCCGTCCTGCCAGCGGCTGTACCGCGCCGAGACCGGCCAGGCGCTGCCCAGCAACGCCGAGGCCGCCGCCGATCCCGCCGGCGCGCGCCTGGCCCGCCACCGCGACTG
>JAKLKR010000040.1:0-15144 GCA_023150565.1 Planctomycetota bacterium | reverse complement strand
CGCTGGTCGAGGACCTGCGCGCGGTGGCGCGCAGCCGCGGCCTGCCGCTGGTGTTCAACGGCTGCGTGGCGGAATACCTGCGCGGCGAGTGGCAGCAGCGCATCATCGCCGCCGCCGACGGCATCCTGCTGGAGAGCGCGCGCGGCGGCATCAAGGGCGTCGGCCGCGGCGTGCACCTCGACAAGATGGTGTGGAACTACACCCACGCCCACACCAGCTTCCCGCGCCTGTCGACGCTCGAGAGCGAGGAGCAGGACGAGCTCAACGGCCGCCTCGCCACCGCCCAGGGCGCGGCGCCGATCGTCAGCTATGCAGGACGCTTCCTGCTGCCGGGCAGCGAGCGCGGCCCGGTGGCGCGGCTGTTCGCCGACCTCGCCCGCCTGGCGCCGCTCGCCGCCGGCAGCGAGCCGGTGCCGCATGCGGCGGTGATCTCGGCCATGGACCTGCAGCCCACCGAGGGCTGGAACAAGGAGCACCGCGCCGGGCACGACGCCCACCTCTATGCCGCCGCCGGCCTGCTGCGCGACGCCGGGGTGCAGCAGGTGGTGCTGCCGCGCGAGGCGCTGACCGACCCGCGCCTGGCGCGCTACGCGGCGGTGGTGCTGGCGGGGGTGGGCGAGCTGCGCCCGGCCGAGCTGGCGGCGCTGACCGCCTGGATGGAGGCCGGCGGCACCCTGCTCGCCAGCGGTCCCCTGCCGGCGGCGCAGATGCGCGCGCTGTGCGGGGCCGAGCCCTGGCAGCCCGATCCCGCCACCGCCGCCGCCCTGGCGGCGCTGCGCTGGGACCAGATCGACGCCACCTACGACCAGTACCTGGCCGCCGATCCCGCCAGCGGGCTGCCCGCCGGCCGCCACCCCTTCGCCGAACCCCAGCCGGTGCGCGCCCTGGCCGGCACCGCGGTGCTCGCCCACGCCGTCACCGGCGAGGACGGCACCCCGCTGCTGCCGCTGCTGCTCGAGCGCCGGCACGGCCGCGGCCGCGCGCTGTGGTTCCCTTGCGCCATCGAGCTGGCCTGGGAGCGCGGCAACGGCGTGCACCGCGGCCTCGCCCGCCTGGTGGCGGCGGCGCTGGCGCGCGGCGCCGCCCCGCCCTACCGGCTGGACGCCCCGCGCGGGGTGTTCAGCAACCTGATGGAAGGCCCGGCCGGGCGCCTGCTGCACCTGGTCGACGAGCAGAACGACCGCCACGACCTGCCCTGCCGGGTGGCGTTCGCCGCCCCCGCCGGCGCCCGCCTGCGCGACGCCCTCACCGGCGCCGCCATCGCCGCCCGCCGCGAGGACGGCGTCCTGGTCTGCGACCTGTCCCTCACCCGCCACGCCTGCCTGCACCTGGAGCCCGCATGACCACCTCCCCCCGCCCCTCCCGCCTGCTCGGCAAGCGCGCCCTGGTCACCGGCGGAGGCAGCGGCATCGGCCGCGCGATCGCCCTCGACCTCGCCGCCGCCGGCTGCGACCTGGCGGTGCACTACCGCTCCAGCGCCGCCGCTGCGGCCGAGACGGTGGCTGCCGCGCGCGCGCTGGGCGTGCGCGCCGAGGCCTTCGCCGCCGACCTCACCGATGCCACCGCAGCCGCCGGCCTGGTCGAGCGCGCCGCCGGCTTCCTCGGCGGCCTCGACGTGCTGGTCAACAACGCCGGCGACCTGGTCGGCCGCCGCACCCTCGACGCCTGCGATGACGCCTTCTGGCGCACCGTGCAGGACGTCAACCTCACCAGCCTGATGGCGGTGACCCGCGCCAGCCTGCGCCACCTCGCCAACCCGGCGAGCATCGTCAACCTCTCGTCCCTGGCCGGGCGCAAGGGCGGGCATCCCGGCTCGCTGGCCTATTCCACCTTCAAGGGTGCGGTGCTGACCTTCACCCGCGCCCTGGCCAACGAACTGGGCCCGCGCGGGGTGCGCGTCAACGCGGTGGCGCCGGGGCTGATCCTGGGCACCCACTTCCACACCACCCACACCACCAAGGCCAGTGCCGACGCCACCATCGCCGGCATCCCCCTGGGCCGCGCCGGCTGCGCCGAGGACGTGGCGCGCGCGGTGACCTTCCTTGCCGGCGAGCTCGACGGCTTCATCACCGGCGCCACCCTCGACATCAACGGCGGGGTGTGGGCGGCGTGAGCGGCGACCGGCCGCCCCCATTGGCGATGCTCATGGCGATGGGTGGAGGCGCCGCAGCCCCAGGCGGGTCCCGGCGGCTCAGGCCGCCGCGGGATAGTCGGCCAGCCTGCGCCATTCATCGAGCATCGCCTGGTGGTTCTCCCAGCGGGTGCCGACCGCGATCGAGTGGCTGGCGCCGAGGATGAAGCGGCCGCCCGGCTTGCATGCCGCCATGGCGCGGCGCACGTCGGCGCGGACCTGCTCGGGGGTGCCGCTGATCAGGTGCTCGACCGCGACCCCGCCCCACAGGGTCATGCGCCCGCCGTAGGCGGCCTTCACAGCGACGATGTCCATGCCGGCAGTTGGCTGGATCGACTGGTAGGCGTCGTAGCCGATGTCGACGAAGTCGTCGAGGATGGCGCCCACGTTGCCGCAGCAGTGCTTGAGCACCTTGAGCCCGCGCCCGTGCAGACGCTCGACCCGGCGGCGGTTGGCCTCCTTGTAGAAGCGGCGGAACATGCGCGGACTGCAGAAGGTGCCGGTCTTGTGGCCGAAATCCCCGCCCCACAGGACGGCGTCCTGGCCGGGATGGATCCAGGCATCGTCGCGCTCGCAGCAGGCCAGGCTGTGCGCGACCGCCGCCTCGATGACCTCCGGCGATTCCGCCAGCAGGGTGCAGCCCTCGGCGTAGCCGCCGGGCAGGACCATGCCGACCTCGCCGCCGAACGGCCCGGCGATGTACTTCTCGTGCCCGAGTTCGCCGATGATGGTGTCGACCACTGCCTGCGAGGCGGCATTGGGTGGCCGGCCGGGGCCGGGATCGGCGGGGAAGTCCTCCACCCGCCATTCCCGCGGCGGGGCCGGGTCATGGATGCAGAGGATGTCGTCGGCGGCCGGGGTGAAGCGCCAGATGCGGCCCTTGGCGTCCTCCCAGGTGTCCTCCGCGGTCTGGCGCGGCGGCGCCTCGCCGGTCGGCTCGGGGATGTGCCAGCTCGCCATGGTGAAGGTGACGATGTCGAGCGGCAGGGCGCGGTGCAGGGCGATGGTGTCCGCGATCCAGCTGCGTTGGACCTCGTCGTGGCGCCCCTCCCAGAAGGCCCTGGTGCAGGCGGCCTTGTTGCGCAGGAAGGTCGGGCGGCCGATCAGCCGCTCGACGGTGTCGTGGTCGACCGACCAGTCGGCCAGGGGCACGCGGTCCGGGATGCCGCCGGCGAGCACGGTGGCGACGCGTTCCTTACTGTTCATGACTGGCTCCGGGGGCGGATGCCGGCTTGCGGCCGGGCCTGCGGAAGGGCTCGGGAAGGGCCTGCGACAGGGCGAGCGGAGCGTTCATGCGGGATGGCCTCGGCTGGGGTTTGCTCCGGCATTGTATGCATGGACACTGCGCTCGGGAAGACGTTGGATGCGTTCACCAGGCGAAGTTTCCGTCACTGCGCCCGAGGACCTCTCGGGCCGGTTCCGGTGCCTCCAGGCGGCCCTCGCCACCGCCCTGGCGGGGGCGGCGCTCAGCCTGGTGTCCTGCCGGCGCTGGCGCACCGATCCTGCCTGGTCGATCCCGCCGCGCCGCCTCGACGACCTGTTCCTGTTCGCTCCCGTGCGGGGGGCGCTGGTGATGACGGGGCCGGCCGGGCCGGAACCGCTCGCACCCGGCGCGATCGCCATCGTCCCGCACGGGGTGGCGCACGCCGTGGCCTATGCCGCGGGCCAGCGCAGCTGCACCGTCCTGGCCGTCCACCTCCACCTCACCACCGCCTGGGGCACGCCGTGGGCCACGGCGGCCGACCGGCTGGTCAGCCCGCTGCCCGACCCCGGGCGCTGGCACGCCGACCTCGCACGCCTGGCCGGCATCGCCCAGGACGACGCCGCGCTCGGCGCCGCGCTCGGCCAGACCATGCTGCGCCACCTGCTGCTCGACGCGGTGCTCGCCGGCCACCCCCTGCATCCCCCCGCCAGCGGCCTCGACCCGCGCCTCGCCGCCATCATCGCCGCGCTGCAGGCCGATCCCGGTGCGGCCCCGCCGATCACGGCGCTGGCGCGCAGCCAGGGCATCGGCCCCCTGCGTCTGCGCCAGCTGTTCCATGCCGGGCTCGGCTGTTCGCCCAAGGCCTACGTCGACCGCCTGCGCCTGGCCCGCGCCCAGGCCCAGCTGCGCGCCGGCCGGCCGGTGGGCGAGGTGGCCACCGCCTGCGGCTATGGCACCGTCCGCCAACTGCAGGTGCGCTTCAAGGCGGCCTTCGGCATCACCCCCAGCGCCAGCCGGGTGGGACGGGGGAGCGAGATCTAGACCCCGTTCACGGCACCCGGGTGAGGGTGTAGGCCAGGGCTGCCGGCTGGGCGGCCGCGTGGATCTGGCGGTCGAGATCCACCACCTCGGCCAGCACCGCCGCGGCCCTGGGCCTGGTCGCCTGGTAGGACGGCACCAGGCCCTTGCGCCAGTTGCCCAACCGGCCCAGCCAGGCCTGGGCGGCGGCGGGATCCTGGGCATCGACGCGGTCCTTGGCCATCTCCGACTCGAGGAACACCACGTTGCGCAGGCCGACCTCCAGCTCGGCGCGGCGGTCATTGAGCGCCGCCACCGCCAGCGCCTGGCGGTACTGCGGGGTGGCGGTGCAGGCGCCGAGGTCGATGCCGGCGGCGAGTTCGGCGGCGGTGTAGCTGCCGATCGCGCTGCCGGCGATGGCGAGGGCGTAGCTGCCGGGCCTGAGGCCGCCGACCACCAGCTCCTCGCGTCCCAGCTCGGCGGCGAACGGCACCAGGTCGAGGGCCAGGGCCGCCTTCCAGTCGACCGGGAAGGGCAGGCCCTGGGCGCGGCAGGTGAAGGCCACGCCGCCCTCGGTCACGGCGAGGCCGCTGACCGCCGCGCGCTCGGCGGCCACGGTGCCGGCGGCGGCATCGACCGCCACCCGCGACACCCGCCCCGCCACCCCCTGGCTGCGCAGGAAGGCGTAGGTCATCACCAGATGCCCCGCCTCGTTGGGATGCACGCGGTCGGGGCTGAAGGAGAACGAGGGTTCGGCCCGCTGCATGCCGCCGGCGAGGAACTGGAGGATGCCGTAGTGGTCGACCAGCGGCAGCGACTCCTGCTTGGCCAGGGTGCGCAGTTCGCCCACCAGGCGCGCCAGGGCCTCGTTCTTGCCGGTCTTGGCCGGGCCGCCCACGCTGCTGTCCTGGTCGTAGGGCGGCGGGGTGACGAGGATGACCGCGGCCTTGGCCGCCCTGGCCTGGGCGAGCACGCGGCCGAGGTTGGCGCGCCAGGCGGCCAGGGCCTTGTCCAGCGCCGGAGCGAGCGCCGCCGGCTGGGCCCCGGGGCCGTAGTCGGGGCCGTTGACGTCGTTCATCCCCAGCATCAGCGCCACCACCGTCGGCTGGCGCACCGCCACGTCGGCGGCGAAGCGCGCCGCCACGTCGGCGGCGACGTTGCCGCAGATGCCGGCGTTCCACACCGTGACCGTGCGCTCGGGGTAGCGGGTGGCGTAGAACAGGCGCAGGTAGCGCGACCAGGCCCCGTGGTGGGTGATGCTGTCGCCCACGCAGGACACCACCGCGCCGTCGGCGAACGGGGTGGTGGCGGCGACGGCGGGGAAGCGCGCCGCCACCTCGCCCGGCAGCGCGCGCACCGCCGGCGCCGCCGGCCGGGCCTCGACCGCCACCTCGTCGAGCCACAGGGTGCGCTCCTCCTGCCGGTCGGTGCTGGCGAACCAGCACAGGCTGATCCACGGCGCACCGGCACGGGTGAAGTGGATGCCCTCGCTGACGCTGAACGAGAAGCGCTTCCACTCCGTGTCCACCGCCAGCGGGAAGGAGCCCTGGATGCGGCCCTCGGTGCAGGGATCGAGGCTGCGGAAGGCGGCCAGGCGCAGCAGCGGGGTGCTGCCGGGGCGGTCGCTGCGCGCCCAGAAGGAGATCGTGTAGGTGGTGCCGGCCTCGGGCCGGATGGCGTTGTCGAAGGGCGAGGTGACCAGGTAGCCGGCGGTGCCGGCGGGGTGGTGGATGCGCAGGCAGGCCTTGCCGGCATGTGGCGCGGTGGTGTCGCGGGTGAACCATTCCGCCTTCTTGAAGCGCTCGTCGCCCCACATCAGCAGGCCGGCGGGCACCCCGCTGCCGGGTTCCTCGAAGCCGCCGTTGCGCAGGAGGTCCTGGGCCGGGGCCGCAGCGGAGAGGGACAGGACGGCCGCGAACGCGGCACGGGAGGCGATGGACATGGGGGCTCCTGGCGCCGGTCGCTGGACCGGCGGAGGTGGACGGGAACGGTTCAGGGATCAGGGGACGTCGGAGCGGCGCACGAACATCGACCTGGCCGCGACCTCGGCCGCCAGCTTGTTCGAGTATCCGGCATGGCCGTCGGCGAACACCAGGCTGGTGCCGCCGCGATGGCGCCCGCGCATCAGGTTCGGATGGTTGGCGCCGCCCCAGGTGGCGAACACGGCATCCTGGCTGGTGTAGGCGAGATTGGGGACGCTGGCGTTGCCGTCGGGAAAGTTGTCGAAGTACCAGCGGCATTCCTTGGTGTCGGTCCCCAGCACCAGGGCCGAACCGGCCTTGAGCCTGGACAGCGGGACGATCTCGCTCCATTTCACCAGTTGGGCGGCGTTGTTGATGTAGTTGCAGAGGTTGGCGTTGAGACCGTAGCTGATGGTCTGGAATCCCTGCCAGATCGCCGCCCCGTCGGCAGCGGTGGTGCGGATGTCGGCCGGGCACACCAGCACGCCCTTGCGCAGGGCCGGGGTGGCGAACTGCCCGCCGGACACCGGGTTGCCGTCCAGGTACGCACCCACCGCCTGGGTATCCGCCCAGCTGCCGTTGGCGCCACCGGTTCCCCAGGAAGCGGGGGTGGTGCCGCCCTCGAACTTGCTCATCGGCAGGATCTGCTCCCAGTCGCTGGTATAGGCCATCACCGCCATGCCCACCTGGCGCAGGTTGGAGGCGCACACCGAGCCGCGTGCCGCCTCGCGCACCATGTTGACGGCGGGCAGCAGCATGCCCGCCAGCACCGCCACGATGGCGATCACCACCAGCAGTTCGATCAGGGTGAAGCCTGCGCGTCGCATCACCGGCCTCCGGCTTCCACAAGGTACCACACGCTTGCCGGCGCGGTCAACTCGGCGGTGACGGTGCCATCGCCGGCGGCGGCGCACGGACGAGGATCGCCCAGGGCGGCGAGGTCGGGACCGACGGCGGTGATGGTGGCGGCCGCCAGCGGCAGGATCAGGCGCGCGCGCAGCGGCTCGATCAGCACCCGCCCGGTGTCGCCCGGGTCGCGGTGCAGGGTCATGGCCTCGCCGCGCGGCTTGCCGTCGAATCCGGTGACCGCCTCGCCATAGGACACCGTGCCCTTCTCGTTCTCGGCGCGGCCGACCGCGGTGACCAGCAGGCGGCGGGCGCCTTTGACCCCGTCGCCGTCGAGCGCGCTCACCACCACGGTGGCGAAGCCGGGGCAGGCGATGGTGCAGTCGCGCAGCCGCACCGGCTCCTGGGCGAAGCCCGAGAAGCCCTGGGTGCGCGCGGTGTCGACCGTGATCAGGCCGCGCTTCCAGTCGCGCACCACCTCGCCGGTATCGCTGACCAGGCGGCCGTCCTGCAGGCCGCGGTCGGCCGGCACCACCCCGGCGGCCTTGAGCGCGCGGTCGAGGGCCAGGGCCTGGAGCGGGCCGGGGCCGTCGCGGTCGCTCCAGGGGATGGCGCCGGGTCCGTGGCCGATGGTGGCGGCGGGGGCGCCGACCGCGGCTCCGAAGGCGGATTCCGCCCGGCTGACCCAGGCCAGATACGAGAACGGGTGGCCGGACTGGGCGGTGAAGGGCCGGGTCGACAGCACCTCGTCCGGGGCGTAGACCACCTGCACCCGCGCCCGCGCCGGGGCCACGTCGCCGCGCAGCACCATCAGCGCCATGGCGGGATAGAGCGCGACGATGGCGGGGTCGTTGCAGGCCACGGTGGGCTGGGTGACGCCGGGGGCGGCGGTGCTCTGGGCGACGGTGTAGCCCCAGCCGCCCAGGTAGGCGTATTGCAGCAGCCCGTCCCAGTCCTGCAGGGCGGTGGTGGCGGCCAGCGCCAGGCCGTAGGTCGAGCGCCATTCGTGCGGCCAGTTGATGGTGCTTTCGGTGCTGATGAACGGCGTCCCCGCCAGGCGCGCGGCCGCCAGCGCGGTCTCGATGGTGCGCTGCCCGGCGACCAGGGGGTCGAGCGCCACCAGCGGACGGTTGTCGCAGCGCGTGGTGCGCTGGTCGGCGCTGAAGTGGACGTGGTCGAAATAGGAGTTGTGGCTGGTGAAGTCGTTGTGGCGCTGGGCCGCCAGCTCGGCCGGCGAACCCACGATGTTGGTGCCGGCGATGGGGATCTGCAGGCCGAGGCCGCGCAGATGGGCGTGCAGCGCGCGGTCGTGCGACTCCTGCATGGCGGCGAGGAAGTCGACGGTGTCGCGGGTGCGTTTCGGTCCGCCCGGCCCGGCCATGCCGGCGGCGGGAGGCAGCCCGGGCAGGGGCGCCGGGGCGATGGCGGTGGCGGGGTCCTCGCCCGCGCGCAGCTCGTCGCCCCAGGCGGCGGCCAGGCCGGCGCGGTCGCGGTGGCGTTCGCGCAGGAAGGCGGCGAAGCGCTGTTCCAGCAGCGAGCGCACCGTCGCCGGCATGGTGTTGCCGCGCGCGGTCATCCAGTCGAAGAAGGTCGACTGCTCGTTGATCAGCATGGTCGCCGCCACCCCCGGGTCCTTGGCGTAGCTCAGGCCGGTGTGCGGGTTGACGTGGCCGAGCAGGGCCTCGGCATAGGTGCGCGCCAGGACCTCCAGGCGCGGATGGTAGTAGGCCCACGGGCGGTGCGCGCCGTAGCCGTCCTCGACCCCGTCGGCAGGGCGGAAGGTGCGCGCCGACAGCCCGGTGACCGAGTCGAGCAGGATGTAGATGCCGCGCTTCTGCAGGCAGGCCACCAGCCAGTCGACGCGCGCCAGGTTGCCGGCGTCGAGGCCGCCCTCGGGGGTCAGCAGCACGCTTTCGAGCAGGTGCAGGCGCACCAGGTTGACGCCGTAGCGGGCGAGGGTGGTGGCGACCCGCTCGGCCTCGTCGCGCTCGGGCAGGGCGCCGCGGTTGGCATGGATGTTCACCCCGCAGAAGCGCGCACGGGTGCCGTCGGCGAACTCCAGCCGGCCGCCCACCCGGCGCACCGGCCCGTGCTTGCCGGCGGGAGCGTCGAGCAGGCCCGAGAGGTCGAGCAACGGCCGGACGGTGGCCGACGGCCGCGGCGCGAAGGGCGCCCAGCCGGACAGGTCGCGGCGGGCGAGGACGGCGGTGGCGCTCGGCGCCTCGCCCATGGCGGTGGCGGCGGCCAGCACCAGCCAGATCGGCGGCGCGCCGCCGGCGGGCGCCACCGCCCCCACCAGCTCCACCGTCGCCACCGGGCGCTGCGGGTGGGGGTTGGCGAGCGGGGTGGCGTACAGGTACACCGGGCTGTGGCGCGGGTTGGCGTCGGCGGGCAGCTCCAGGCGCGCGGCGCGCTCGGCGAAGCCGCTCCACCAGTCGCCCACCTCCAGGCCGGCGGTCAGCCTGCTGGTGGCGCTGCTGCCATCGGCATAGCGCCATTCCACCGTGCCCACCGCCTTGCCGGCCGAGGCCCAGGCGGCGCAGTGCAGCAGGTCGAGGCGGTCGCAGGCACGCCCGACCGCGAGCTGGGCCCGCCCGGCGAAGCCGCTGCGCCCGGCCGAGATCGCCACCACCCCTTTGCCGCCGTTGGCGGCGGGATCGCCGACGGTGAAGCCCAGCCCGCCGACCGCGATCGGCCCCGGCACCAGCCCGCGCAGGTCGTTGTCGCCCTGGTCGGTCCAGCCGCCGATGCCGTCGCCCTCCTGGTCGTCGCGCAGGGCGCGGTTCATCAGCGGACGCAGCTCGAGGGCCTGGGCGGGCGCGACGGCGGCCACCGGGTCGAGCGGCGCCAGCACCACGTCGTCGATCCACACCGTGGCGGTGGCGCTGGGCGGCGCCTCGCCGACCGGGAACACCGACGGGCGCAGATGGGTGGTGCCGGGCGGCAGCTGGTCGATCACCAGCGACACCGTGGTCCAGGCGGTGGCCGGCATCACCGCGGTGCGGCCCAGCCAGCCCAGCCAGCGGCCGCCACCCTCGGCCGCCACCGCCACCTCGGCGGGCGGCTGGTCGGCGCGCGCCGCGCGCAGGCGCAGGGTCAGCTTCCAGCGCGCCACCCCGGCGGCGGCGCGCGCCGGGTCGGCGGCGGCGTAGGGGTTGGCGGCGGCGTCCTGGTCGCTGATGCGCAGCGCCCCGCCATCAAGCTGCACCGCCCGGGCATGGGCGGTGCCGTCATCGACCCCCCACACCGCCCAGCCGCTGTCGCCGCCGTCGAAGGTCCAGCCGGCGTCCTGGGCCAGCAGGGCGCAGGCGGCCAGGGTGGGAACAAGGACGGCGTAGCGCATAGGATGCTCCACTGATTGTTACTGTGTACTCTATATGTCTTCACGCGTTGACAACTAATTTGCTTTATAATTTGATAAACTGCGTTTATCACCAAGAATCGTTCTTGTCGGCACGCAGGAGCTCTAGAGCATCCAGCCCATGTCCTCCGCGCTCAGCATCGACAAGACCTCGCCGGTCCCGATCTATACCCAGCTCAGCGCGGCGATCCGGGCGCGGGTCGACCAGGGCACCTATGCCGCCGGGACCAAGCTGCCCAGCGAGGCGGCGCTGGCGCGCAGCCTGGGCATCAGCCCGATGACGGTGCGCCAGGCCTATGGCGAACTGGCGAGCAGCGGACTGGTGCACCGCCGGCACGGCAAGGGCACCTTCATCCAGCGCCCGCCCGACAGCCGGCCGGCGCGCACCTCCACCGACCTGCTGCTGGTGTTCACCACCTTCAGCGCCATGCCCTACCACCACCGCCTGGTGGCGGCGATGGCCGAGGCCTGCGATGCCAGCGGCTGGAACCTGCACCTGAGCTGCCACCGCGAGCGCGGCCTCGACCACCAGGCCAACGCGGTGATCGGCGGGCTGATCCGCGAGCGCCAGGTCGACGCCGTGCTCGCCGCCGGCCCGGTGGGCGACGAGGACCTCGACCGCCTGGCGGCGGCGCGCATGCCGGTGCTGCTGCTCGACCGCGAGAGCGCCCGGCCCGGGGTTTGCACGGTGCGCTTCGACGACCACGCCTTCCTGCGCCGCGCCCTCGCCACCCTCGCCCGCCGCGGCTGCCGGCGGCCGGCGCTGGTCAACGGCCCGCCGGCCGAGCCGGGCACCAGCTTCACCAGCCGCGGCGACCGCCTGGCGGCGGCGTTGCCGGCGGCCTGCACCGACGCCGGGCTGCCCTGGGATCCCGGCCTGGTCGCCACCTGCCTGGGCTACGGCGAGGCCGCGGCCGAGACCGCCACCCGCCGCCTGCTCGAGCTGCCGCTGCCGCCGGACGCGCTGGTGGCGCACGGCGACAGCGGCGCGCGCGGCGCCCGCCGGGCGCTGGCGGCGCGCGGGCTCGACCTGCCGGTGCTGGTGTTCGCCGACGATCCCGCCGATCCCGGCGCCAGCCCGGCGAAACCCTTCGCCGCCCTGGCCGCCGCCGCCGTCGCCCTGCTCGCCCAGCTGGTGGCCGGCCGCACCCCTGCCAGCCCGCACATCATCGTCCCCCTGCCCCCGGAGAGCCCATGACCGCCGCCACCGCCACCACCCTGGTCCTCGCCAACGAGCGCATCGAGGCGCGTTTCGACCTCGCCCGCGGCTGCCGCCTGGCCGCCCTGGTCGACCGCCGCAGCGGCCGCACCGTGCTCAAGCAGGAGGGCCAGCGCCTGGTGGCGTCCGGCGCCGCCACCGAGCTGTCGGCCAAGGGCGCGGCGCAGGTGAAGTCGGTGAAGCGCGGCACCCTCGCCGGCGACCCCCACCTCGGCCCCGGCCAGAGCGTGCGCGTGCGCATCGCCACCAGCCTCGACGGGGTGCCGCTGGAGCTGGAACGGCGCATCGACCTGCCCGACGGCGCCGGCGCCCTGCGCATCCTCGACACCTGGAAGGCCAAGGGCGCCCTCGCCGGCACCTGGTATTCCGAGCTCGGCCGCTTCACCCTGCCCGCCGCCGCCAAGGTCACGGTGCACGACTGGTTCTCGTGCTCGGACCAGAGCAACCACCGTCTGCAGGAGCGCGCGCTCAAGCGCGGCCGCGAGCGCGGCATCTGCGCCAGCGCGGCCGCCGCCGGCGACGGGGTGTTCGTGTGGAAGGAGGGCCCCGCCCCCGACGGCCGCGCGGTCAAGGGCGACTGGGACTTCGACCTCGCCGACGGCACCCTGGCGGTGGTCGGCACCGGCTTCGCCCGCGCCCTGGCCGGCGAGTCCCGGCGCAGCGACGGCCTGGTGCTGGGGGTGCTCGAGGACCCCGCCACCCTGCTCGGCCTGCGCCGCTGGCAGCGCGCCCGCTACCACCGCACCGACTGGCCGGCGGCGCTGGAGTACGTCGGCAACTCCTGGCAGGCCTTCCACCTCGATGTCGAGGCCGGGGCGATGGTGGCCGAGGCCACCGCCGCCGGCGAGTGCGGCTTCCAGGTCTACACCATCGACGACGGCTGGTTCACCACCTTCATGGGCGAGGTCGACCGCAGCAAGTTCCCGCACGGGCTGGAGGCGGTGGCGGCCGAGGCCAAGGCCGCCGGCGTCACCCTCGGGCTGTGGATGAACCCCCTCGGCCTCGATACCCGCGACCCCAACGGCAAGCTGTGGGACGGGGCGGAATGCCACGACACCATCACCGAGGGCAACCCCTGGAACTGGCTGGCGCGCACCAGCGACTTCATCCCCTGCGAGACCTACATCTCGGAAGGAGTGCGCGGCTACCAGTCGGTCGACCTGTGCAATCCAGGCTACTACCGCCACCTGCGCGACCGGGTGGTGGCCTTCGCCAAGAGCGGCATCACGCGCTACAAGTTCGACCTCTACCAGCTCGACAAGTACGACTGCCTGACCGGCGACGCCCACCAGCACTACGAGGCCTACCGCCGCCTGCTCGACGAGTTCAAGGCCGCCGGGGCGGTGATCGAGATGGACACCACGCGCGGCAACCGCCCGTGCTTCGACTTCGCCCTCGACTACGGCCGGCTGTTCCTCGCCAACCGCGGCCGCACGCTCAAGGACCACCGCTGGTACCAGCCGTGGATCAGCCTGGCCAACCTGTGGGACGCCGCGCGCATGGCCCCGGCCCAGCTGATCGAGCTGGACATCATGCCCCAGCTCGAGGAATGGCCGCTCGACTACGTGATGGCCACCGCGCTGGTGTGCTGCCCGCTGTGCTTCGCCCGCTTCACCGCCCTGACCCCGGAGCGCCGGGCGGCCATCCGCGCCTGGATCGACGCCCACGCCGAGCTGCGCCGCGAGCTGGCCGGCATGCTCATCGTGCCGGTCGGCCCGCGTCCGGCCCAGGACGGCTGGAGCGGCTTCGCCGCGGTCGCGCCGGAGGGCGGGCGCGGCATCCTGGTCGCCTACCGCAACGGCGGCGGCGCCCCCGCCACCCACACCTTCGACCTGCGCGGCCTCGGCCTGGGCCGGGTGCAGGCCGCGATCGCCGCGCCGCTCGGCTGCCAGGTGGTGCGCATCGGCTGATGCGCCGGGGTCAGCCCGGCACCCCCAGCACGGTGATGTACAGCACCGCCTGCTTGGGCGGCAGGCCGAGCACCGCGGTGACATTGTCGTCGAAGAAGCCGCCGATGCCGCTGGCGCCGCCGCCTTCGGCCAGGGCGGCGAGGTCGAGGCGTTCGCCGATCAGGCCGGCATCGAGGTGCAGGTATCGGTAGGCGCGGTCGCCCTGCGCGCGCACCGCCGCCTCGAGGTCGGCGACGTGGATCACCGCCGCGGCGGCGTCGCGGCCGAGGTCCTGGCCGAGGCAGAGGAAGGCCATCTCCTCGCGCGTCATGCCCGGGCGCACCGGGCGCAGCTCGAGCCCGCAGGGCGCCAGGTAGTGCACCCCGGGGGCGAGGCCGTCGACCCCGAGGGTGGCGACGAAGGTGTGCAGGCGGCGCACGTCCAGCCCGGGGCAGCAGCCCAGGCCGGCTTTGTCCGGGGCGTAGGCGGCGGCTAGGATGCGCGCCAGCGCTGCGCGCGGGAAGCGCCCGGGGCGGAAGCGGCGGGTGCTGCGGCGGTGCAGGATGGTGTCGAGCTCGCGGCCGGCCAGGGCCGGCGGCGCCCCGCCGTCGAGATGCACGCCCACCGCCAGGCCGTGGCTGCCGTTGGCCAGCTCGGCGCAGCCGTCGCCATCGACCACCGGGCGCGGACGGTCGGCGGGGCAGCGGCTGGCGCGGTGCAGGGCGTCGAGCAGCGGCGGGGCGGCGTCCTCGGGCCCGACCGGGCTGGGCAGCGCGCGCCAGGATGGGCGCTCGCAGTCGCCCGGACGGTTGAGCGCGAGCACCGCCAGCGCCCCTTCCTGGGCCGCGGACAGGCCGAGGCAGTGGTTGAGGCGCTCGTCGCAGAAGGCGGCGGTGAGGTGGTGGCGCAGGCCGAGCACGTTGGCGGCGAGTTGGGCGTTGCCCAGCACGTGGCCGGTGTCGAGCAGCACCCGGCGGTAGGCGCGCTCGTGGTAGCGCCAGCGGCTGCGCGCGAACACCCCGGTGAAGACCAGCAGCACCGGCGCCGCCGCCACCGCGGCATCGCCATAGCAGGCCGCCGCCACCCGCTCGGCCACCTCATCGGTGGCGGCGATCGGCACCAGGGCGTGGCGCAACGGGTGGTAGCCGTACAGACCCGGGGCGATGCCGGGCAGGTCGCGCACCACCACGTACATCTCGGTGGGATAGAGCCCGCCGGCCGAGGGCGCCGCGCGCAGGTAGGTGGTGCGTTCGTCGCCGGGGATGGCGCCGGTGACGCCATAGGTGTAGTAGATCAGCCGCGACAGCGCCCCCAGGGAGGCGCCGCTGCAGTCGGCGTCGGCGGCGCAGGCGCCGCGCGCCTCGCCGGTGAAGGGATTGGGGTCGAAGGGCAGGAAGGGCGCCAGCGCCACCGCGGCGTCGAGGTCGTAGTCCTTCCACGCCTGCGGCTGGTGCTCCCAATCCGGCTCCGGCTGCCCGCCCATGGTCTCGGGCGCGTACTTGGTGGCGTAGTGGAA
>JAKLKR010000409.1 GCA_023150565.1 Planctomycetota bacterium | reverse complement strand
GGCCGGCGGCCTGGCGCGCATCGGCGCCACCGAGGCGCCCAAGGCCGACTACACCGGCATCGGCGAGGTCTTCGAGCTGACCTTGAAGCACGAGCAGATGATCACCGGCAAGATCAACAGCTTGGTCAAGGGGGCGATGGACGAGGGCGATTTCTCGGCCTTCCAGTTCCTGCAGTGGTACACCGCCGAACAGCACGAGGAGGAGAAGCTGTTCCGCCAGATCGTCGACCGCATCCGCGTGATCGGCGCCGACGGCAAGGGCATTTACTGGATCGACAAGGAGATCGGCAAGCTGGCCAAGGGCGCTTCCGCGACCTGATCCGGCCGCCGCCGCACGACGCACACACCCCGCGGGCCCTGCCCGCGGGGTGTGTGCGTTCAACGGCGGGTGAAGGACAGCACGGGATAGCGGTGCAGTTCCCCGCCGCCTTCCGGCGTCACCAACTTGAGGCGGAAGACCTGGGTGCCGGGGCCGGCGGCCAGCGGCAGTTCCAGGCGTCCGTCGGCATCGCTGGTGCGTGTCCCGGCGGCCGGGTCATGGTCATCGCTCCACATGGCGCCGGCCACCGGACGGCCGTCGGCCAGCACCTGCACGGCCAGCGCCCCGGCGCCCGTGGCCAGGGGATCGCGCAGCGGGACCACCTCGGCAGGTTCACCCACCGGCTGGCTGAACGAGGCATGCCAGGCCAGGATGCTCTTGGCGTGGAACTGGCTGTGGCGGAAGCCGCCGGCGGCGAGCGCCTCGGCGGCGGACACCTGCTGCCATTTGCCGTCCTTGTTCAGGCGGTAGCCCGATTCCCAGCGCACCGCCACCAGCGCCGGGGCAGCTGCGCCAGGGCGCACGATGACCCCGGTGTCGCCGATGGCGAGCGGGGTCACCGGCACCTGCTGGCCCTCGGCGCCGCGGGCGAGCAGACCCAGGATGCGCTCCGGCTTGTAGGGGGTGAGCAGCTTGCCGGGATCGCCGAAATGGATCAGCAGGACCGGCTCGATCCACACCTCATGCGGGCAGAGCGGCAGGCCGAGGGCCAGGGCCAAGGTGGCGGAACGGATCATCTGGAGTGGTTGCATGGCAAAGGAACATGGGAGCCTCATTGACTAAATGCAAATGCAAATCATACTCATTAGCACAAGGAGAACGACATGCTGGTCCACGGAGCCCTGCCCGCCGCGGTGATGGCGGCGATCATGACCTGGAGCGAAGCCGAGGTCGGAGCCGGGGTGCAGGCCCCAGGCTGGCACAATCCCCAATCCCTGCGATGGCTGGCAGAGGCTCGCCATCGCCTGGCCGACCTGGGCGGGGTGCCCGCCTGGCAGCAGGGCTTCCTGACCGCCCATGCTGATGTGTGGGCCTGGGCCTACCGCGAGGCGGTGCTGGCGGGCCAGGATGCCGCGGGGGTGGCTGACGCCCTGCTGCGCGCCGGTGGCGGCGGCTTCGTGGCCGGCAGCGAGGCGGTGCGCCGAGCGGGCGGAGCCCAGTGGCGCGACTGGTACGCCGAGCTTCTGGTGCTGCGCAAGGCCATCGGCCAGCTCGCCCAGGGCCATGCCGCCGCCGCCGCCATCACCGCCTGGCGCTGCCATCAGCGGCTGGCGGTGATGCAGGCCTGGTGGTGGTCGGACGAGGCCGCGCTGGTGGCCTGGGTGGCCGATCCGCAGCGCCCGCTGCCGGCGCTGCTGTCGCCGCTCCACGTAGGCGCCCTTGCCGCATCTGGATCCCTGCTGCGCGCCGGGTTGCCGGTGGCGCCTGCTCCTGCCGTGCTGGCCGCGGCGGTGCGGCGCGCTCTCGACGCCGGGCTGGCGGAACCCGCCCTGCGCCTGGCTTTGCGTCTGCCGCTCGATCCCCCCGGCCATCGCCTGCTGCTGGCCAAGGCCCTGGCCGAGGCCGGGCACCGGCGCACCGCCGCCCAGCTGCTGCGGGTCCAGGTCTACCAGGGCGGCGAGGTCGAACGGGGCGCCGCACGCGCGTTGCTGGCGGGGGTCCATGATGGCAGCGGGGCGGTGGTGCGCGCCCTGCGCTGCGGTACCACCGCCACCCCCGCGGTGCTCGCCGCCAGCCCCTGGCTGCGCCTGGGCACCGCCGAACGCCTGCTGCGCCAGGGCGAACGTGCGCAGGCGCGGGCCTGGCTGGCGGGCGTCCCGACCGGTGGCCCGGCCTGGGAACGGCGGCGGCGCCTGGTGGCGGCGGCGGTCGCCGGCGATCGGCCGCTGGAGCCGGTCGCGGTGCTCGATGAGTCGGTGGCGGCAAGCGACTGGCAGCTGGTGGTGCATCTGTGCACCAGCGGCGGCGGGCGGGTGGCGACCCTGGGGCTGGCCCCGGACGACGCTCCGACGGGCCAGGCTTGATCCAGATCAAGGCGTTGTTCATGCGAATCGATAGCATGTGGCCATCAGTCCCCGGAGTGCGACCACCATGCCCCTCGACCCCGACCGCACCGTTGCAGCGCTCATCGCCGACCAGCCCGACCTGATCCCCGCCCTGGTGGCGGTCGGCTTCACCCCGTTGGCGGATCCGGTGGTGCGGGCGGTGATGGCACCACGGACCACCCTGCGTGAAGCCTGCGAACGCCACGGCCGACCGCTGGCCGGGGTGCTGGCGGCGCTCGAAGCGCGCCTGGCCGGAGCCGCGCCATGAGCGAGCTGATCAACAACCGCGAGCACCGTGTGCAGACCCTCAAGCGCATCGTGCTCGACCTGCACGCCGGTGCGCCCATGGCCGAGGTCAAGCGGCGCATGCAGGAGCTGGTCGGCCAGTGCGACGCCGGCGAGATCGCGGCGATGGAGCAGCAGCTCATCGCCGACGGCATCCAGGTGCACCAGATCATGGGCATGTGCGACCTGCACCGCGAGGCGGTGTCCGAGGTGCTGGCCCCGGACCGCGCCCCGGTCCCCGCCGGCCATCCCGCCGACGTGCTGCACCAGGAGAACGCCGCGCTCACCGTGCTGGCGCAGGAGCTGCGCCGGGCGCTGGACGATGGCGGCGGGCAGGAATCGCTGCGCCTGCGCCTGCGCCAGGGCCTCAACGAGCTGATGGACGTCGACAAGCACTACCGGCGCAAGGAGCACTGCTTCTTCGCG
>JAKLKR010000408.1 GCA_023150565.1 Planctomycetota bacterium | reverse complement strand
AACTGGCTGGCGAGCTGGCGCGGTCCAGACGACTGTTCGGGCGGTCTGCGCCTGGGCCATCACCAGGGCTGGCTGTACGTCGCCGCCCAGGTGCGCGACGACGGGCGCGGCATCGCCGCCAAGGATCCCGGCGCGGCGTGGAACCGCGACGGCATCGAGCTGTTCCTCGACCTGCGCCCCGACCGCGACGGCCAGGACCCCGGCTATGGCGGCCAGGGCGGCCAGCTGATGGTCGGCCTGCCGGCTGCCGAGGGCGCGCTGCTGATCCGCGACGGCGGCGCCAACCTGGGGGTGGCGGGGCGCACCCGTTCGGCCTGGCGCGCGCTCCCCGGCGGCTGGGAGCTGGAGCTGGCGATCCCGCTCGACGGGAAGCTGGCGGCCCTGCGCCCGGGCGCGGTGGCGGGCTTCGCCGCCGTGCTCAACGACGCCGACGACGACAGCGGGGCGCGCCTCCGCCTGTTCTGGGCCGGCAGCCGCGACAGCTGGCGCGACCGCGGCGGGCTCGGGCGGCTGGTGGTGCGCTGATCACCTGGGGGTGGTAGCCCATCACCTGCGGGTGGACCGGGATGGTCCCGCCGCCTAGCATCGCTCCGCCAGGAGGACGCCCATGCGGTTCCATCTGGTGCTTATGGCAGCCATCGGCCTGGCGGCGTGCGCCCAGGATGCTGCCGGGCGGCCCCCCGCCGCGACGCCTGGGGCGGTCCCCGGGGCGGGGACGCTGCTGTGGCGGCTGGAGCCAGCGGCGGTGGCCGGGCTGCCGCTGCCGGCCGGCGGGGCCTGGGTGGCCGAGGGGCCGGATGGCGCCACCTGCCTGCGCGTGACGGTACCGGCAGCGGACGCCACCGCCGGCCACGTCGTGCGCATCCCGATCGACCTCGCACCCTGGCGCGGGCTCAAGGTGGCGGTGACCGCCACCGTCGCCGCCGACGGGGTGACCCGGCCGGGACGCAACCGCTGGAACGGCATCAAGTGCACCCTGTACCACCGCTCCCCCTCCGGCGGCGAGTCCTGGGTCCAGCAACGCGACTGCCATGGCACCTTCCCGTGGAGCGAGGTCGGCACCATCACCGCGATCCCTGCCGATGCCGGCGCTGGCGAGCTGCGCCTGGGGCTGGAGGAGAGCGCCGGTACGGCGCGCTTCGCCGATGCCCGCCTGACGGTGGTGGCGGCGCCGGCGGTGCGTCCGCCGCCGGGTCCGTCAGCCTCACCGCCGCGCTCCCCGCTCCGCGGCGTGCAGGCGATACGATCCTCGGCCGCGAGCGGCGATCTCGACCTGCTCGCGGGCTGGGGGGTCTCGCTGATCCGCTGGCCGCTGTTCCGCAACTGGGGCCAGGTCGGCACCGACCGCGACCAGGGGGAATACGACGCCTGGGTGGGGGTGCAGATCGAGGAGCTGCAGCGCCTGCTCGACCTGGCGGCGGCGCGCGGCCAGCGGGTGGCGGTGAACATCGCCTGCGTCCCGGGCGGCCGCCTGGCCGACGACACCATGGCGATGTTCATCGAGAAGCCCTACCAGGAGCAGTACATCCGCACCTGGGAGTGCATCGCCCGGCGCTTCCGCGGCCATCCCGGGGTATGGGCCTACGACCTGCTGAACGAGCCGGTGCAGAACCGCCCGTCGCCGCCCGGCTGCCTGGACTGGCTGGGCCTGCAGGTGGCGGCGGCGCGCGCGGTGCGCGCCATCGACCCGGCGGTGGCGGTGACCATCGCCCCGGACTTCGGCGGGGCGGTGCCGGGCTTCGCCTACCTCGCCCCGGTGGATCTCGCCAACGTGATCTACACCGTTCACATGTACTGGCCGCTGGCCTACACCCACCAGGGGGTCTACGACCGCGCCGACTACCAGGCGGGGCGGTCGAAGCCGATCGCCTACCCCGGCAGCTGGGGCGGGGCGCCGTTCGACCGCGAGGCGCTGCGCCGGCACCTGCAGCCGGTCCGGGACTTCCAGCTCGCCCATGGCGCGCGCATCTATGTCGGCGAGTTCAGCGCGGTGCGCTGGGCCCCCGGCGCCGACCGCTACCTCGCCGACTGCATCGCCCTGTGCGAGGAGTACGGCTGGGACTGGACCTACCATGCCTTCCGCGAATGGGACGCCTGGAGCGTCGAGCACCAGGACCTGCCCATCGACCCGGCCCAGCCCGCCACCGCCCCGACCGCGCGCGCGCTGGTGCTGCGGAACGCCTGGCGCCGGCCATGAGCCGCGCCTTCACCCTGATCGAGCTGCTGGTGGTGGTCGCCATCGTGGCGGTGCTGGCGGGCATGCTGCTGCCGGCGGTGGCGCTGGTGAAGCGCCAGGCCCATGCCGCCGCCTGCATGTCCAGCCTGCGCCAGCTCGGGCTCGGCTTCGAGGTCTACAAGAACGACTGGGAGGGCCTGCACCCCGACCAGCAGGTGAACCGCTATGGCTGGTACACCCTGCACTGGTTCTCGCTCATCGCGCCCCTGGCCGACGAGCGGGTGGCGGCGATGACCGAGGACGCCACCTTCGAGCGGCGCATCGCCGAGCTCGACCGCAGCATCGTGTGGGGCTGCCCGGAATGGCGGCGCGAGCGCCCGGCCGCCCTCGCCGGCGGGCTCTATGCCAAGACCGGCTATGGCATGAACTACCAGCCCGCGCTCGGCAACCTCGCCAAGCCGTGCGCCGACCAGTACAACGGCTTCTATGGCGGCCCGTTCTGCGACGCCAAGGTCGGGCCGCTGGCGAAGCGCGTGCTGTTCGCCGAGACGCGCAACCAGTTCGCCCTGCTCAGCCCCGACAACTGGGCCGCGCCCACCGCCTGGGGGACCAATGGCGGCGATCCCCGCCGGCACGGCGCCACCATGAACCACCTGTTCTACGATCAGCATGCCGCCGCCCTGCCGGTGGGGCGCAATTCCTGGCATGCCCTCACCGACCCCGCCAACCCGGCCTGGGAGCCCTGAGCGGCCGCAGGCTGCTCGGGGGAGCGCCGGAGGCGCGCTCCGGGGGCGGGCAGCCCCCGGGCAGACAAGAACTCGGGACGGCGCAGCCGGCCCTTCCGGCAACGCCGGAACCCCGCGCAGCGGGGAAGTTCTTTGGCGGCGCCACGGTCTACAACG
>JAKLKR010000407.1 GCA_023150565.1 Planctomycetota bacterium | reverse complement strand
GGGTGCGCTTCGGCCTCGACGCCGCCCGCCGCGCGGACAGGCGCCGCCGGCCAGGAGCGCGGTCGAGCAGGCGGGGCAGACGGCCATGGGCGTGGGGATACTTAAGGAAGGATGTTCGCCAGGTTACCGACATTCGGCCTGCGGCCCGGCATCGCGCAAGGAGATGCCATCGACGCCAGCACGGTGCCCCGGGAGCGCGGCCCTCCGGGCCGCTCTTCGCTCTCTCCCAAGAGCGGCCCGGAGGGCCGCGCTCCCGGGCTCGCATCCAACGTCATCACCGGGTTTCCGGGCCCGGTGGTGACGCCACCGCCGCCATCAGCAGGTGCAGCTCGGCCTCCACCTCGGCCGGGTCCTGGAGGGTGGCCGCCACCCGCTGGCGCAGCAGCTCGGCCCAGCGCCGGCGCAGGCGGTGCAGGGCGGTCTTGAGCGCGCCGGCGGTCAGGCCCAGGGCGGCGGCGGCCTCGGCCTGGGAACGCCCGTCGTCGCCGCCGAGCAGCGGCAGCAGGCGTGCGGCCGCCGCGCCGGGGCCGGCCTCGGCCAGCAGCTCGCGGCGGGTGGCGTCGAGCAGTTCCAGCGCCCAGGCGCGGTCGAAGGCCGCCTGGTCGTCGCCGGCCGCGGGCTCGAGGTGGTAGCGCTGCTCGGCCGCCAGGCCGTCCAGCCACACCAGCCGGCGCCGGTCGCGGCAGGCGGCGGTGGCGTGGTCGTGCTCGTCGGCCAAGTGGTTGCGCAGGGCGGCGAGCAGGAAGGTGCGGAAGCGCCCGCGCGCCGGGTCGGCGCGCGCCACCGCGGCGCGCTCCAGCAGCCGGCAGACGAAGCCCTGGACCAGGTCCTGGGCCTGGTCGGCGTCATGGCCGCGCCGGCGCAGGTGGGCGTAGAGCGGGTACCAGTAGTCGCGGAAGAGCTGGTCGAGGGCCGGAGCCGAGCCTTCGCCCGCCGCCAGCACCAGCGACCAGCGGGTGGCGGGGAAGGCCGCGGCGCGGTGGTCGGACATGGCCGGGCCGTGGCGTCTAGCCACAATGGCGTTTGGGAATCGCGCGAACTGCACGAACAGGCAGGCGCGCCCCTGGGACCGCCGGGCTGCAGCCCGGCAATTCGAGCGGGAAAACTGCCGGGCTGGAGCCCGGCGGTCCCAGGGAAGAGTTGCTCAGCGTCTTGGCGTTAGGCCCGGTTCAGGGCGCCTTCCAGGTGAAGGCGTCGGCCATCTCCGGGAAGGGATCCTGGTCGAAGCGGGTGCGGTTGCCGCGCCCCAGCAGCTGGCGGTCGGCGAAGTCGAGGAAGGCGCGCCAGTCATCCAGGCCGTGGGTGTGGCCGCCGGGGCGGTACCAGTGCCCGAGGCGGTCCTCGGCGCCGAGGAAGCGCCACACCTCGCGCGCGGCGCGGTGGGTCTGGCAGGTGCCGGTGGGGTTGGCCCACAGGTCGCCGAAGGCCTCGGTGGTCAGCAGCGGGCGCGGCGCGCACAGCGCCTTGAGCGCGTGCAGGTCGGTGGGCAGGTCCTGCTCGCGGCCGGCGTAGGCGCGCAGGGCGGGCGCGAACCAGTAGGGGATGGCCTTGAGCATGTGCTCGATGCGCTCGCAGCCCTCGCCCAGCCAGCGGAAGCAGCCGGCACCGCCGCAGCCGCTGTCGTTGGCGGCGGTGAGGGCGACGCGCTCGTCGGTGGCGCCGGCGAGCAGGGCGGCCTTGCCGCCGCGCGAATGGCCGACCACGGCGATGCGCCCGGCATCGAGGAAGGGCAGCGAGGCGAGGGCGTCGACCGCGCGGTGGTAGCCCCACGCCCAGGCGGCGATGGCGCCGAAGTCGAGCCCGGGATGCACCTGGTAGAGGGCGCTGTCGCGCGCCGGGTCGTAGCAGTCAGGGGCCAGCTCGGTGCGGTTGAAGGTGGCGAAGGCCCAGCCGCGCCCGAGCACCTCGGCGGCGACCTCGTCCGAGGCGTACTTCCAGCAGCCGTCGCCGCACAGCACCACCGGGGCGCGGCCGGTCTGGGGGAAGGCGCCGTCGCCGCGCGGCGTCAGCAGGTCGAGCAGGAACCAGAACGGCCGCGCCCCGCCCTCCAGCACCACCCGGTACTGGTAGTGGAAGGCGTCGTGCAGGCGCGCCACCGGGTGGTGGCGGTGGAGCAGCTCCAGCCGCACCGTCCCCGCCGGCGGCAGCCGGCCATAGACGGTGCCGAGCAGGGCGTCGGCCAGCTCGCCGCGCCGCCGCCGCCAGTCGGCGGCGGTGCGCACCCGGCCGCCGTCGGCGCAGGCGAAGAGGTCGGGCAGGTCGGCCAGGAGCTGGTGCGGCATGGCGGCAGGATCGCCGCCCCGGCCGGCTGTCGAGGTGCAGGCCTCCCGTGGCGAAATCCCCCATCCCCACGCCCGTGGGATTGGCTAGGGTTGGGCCATGGCCTTGCGTGCAGTGCTGATGGCCGCGGTGACCTGGGCGGTGGTGGCGGCCGAGGCCGATCCGGCGGTGCTCGCCCTCGACCACGTGCTGGCGGAGCGCTGGGCGGCGGCCGGGCGCGCCCTGCCCGCACCCTGCGATGACGCCACCTTCCTGCGTCGCGCCAGCCTGGACGTCACCGGCGCCCTGCCCGCCCCCGCCGAGGTGCGCGCCTTCCTCGCCGAGCGCGACCCCGGCAAGCGCGCCGCCCTGGTCGACCGCCTGCTCGAACGCGACGGCGCCGCCGACCGCTGGGCGCAGCGCTGGGGCGACGTGCTGTGCGTGAAGGCCGAGTTCCCTTCCAACCTGTGGCCGAACGGGGTGCAGGCCTACCACCGCTGGCTGCGCGACAGCTGGCGCCAGGGCTGGAGCTGGGAGCGCACCCTGGGCGGGCTGCTCACCGCCAACGGCAGCGCCTTCCGCGATCCCCCCGCCAACTTCTGGCGCACCGGCAGCGACCGTTCGCCGGCGCGCTATGCCGCCCAGGTGCTGCGGGTGGCCTGGGCGGCGCCCGCCGCCGGCGCCGCCCCCGGCTTCACCGCCTGCTTCGCCCAGGTGCGGGTCAAGCCCAGCCGCGAATGGAAGGAGGAGATCGTGTGGCGCGAGCGCGACGCCGCCTGGCCCGCCACCGGCGCCGCCCTGGCGCCGGCACGGCCTGACGGCGCCGCCCT
>JAKLKR010000406.1 GCA_023150565.1 Planctomycetota bacterium | reverse complement strand
GCCTCCGGCGCTCCCCCGAGCAGCCTGCGGCTGCTCCCCCCCTCCCGCATCGCGTTCATCGGCGGCGGCAACATGGCCACCGCCATGGCCAAGGGCCTCGCCGGCCTGTCGCCCCGCCCGACCATCACCGTCAGCGAACCCGACGCCGGCAAGCACGCCGCCCTCGCCGCCCTGGGGGTGCAGGTCACCAGCGACAACGCCGCCGCAGTGCGCGCCGCCGAGGTGGTGGTGCTGGCGGTGAAGCCCCAGGTCGCGCCCCAGGTGGTGCCCGGCCTGGCCGCGGCCTGGACGCCGCGCCACCTGCTGGTGTCGATCCTCGCCGGCGCCCCCACCGCCCGCCTGGCGGGCTGGCTGCCGGCCGGCGCGCGGGTGGTGCGGGCGATGCCCAACACCCCGCTGGCGATCGGCCAGGGCATGGTCGGCATCTGCGCCGGCGCCCACGCCAACGCCGCCGACCTCGACGCCGCCGAGGCGCTGTTCGCGCCCTGCGGCAAGGTCCTGCGCCTGGCCGACGAGGGGCGCATGGACGCCATCACCGCGGTCAGCGGCAGCGGCCCGGCCTACTTCTTCCGCTTTGCCGAGGCCCTGGTCGCCGGCGCCATGCAGCTCGGCTTCAGCCGCGACGAGGCGGTGCTGCTGGTGGGCCAGACCGGCGCCGGCTCGTGGCGCTACCTGATGGAAAGCGGCTTCGAGGCGGAGCGCCTGCGCATCGCCGTCACCAGCCCCGGCGGCACCACCGCGGCGGCGCTCAAGGCGCTCGACGACGGCGGCTTCATGGCGCTGTGGGCCAAGGCCCTGGCCGCCGCCGAGGCGCGCGGCAAGGAGCTGGGCAAGGGCTGAATCTGGAAGAGGCGGATGGATCACCGCCACGACGCCACGACGCCACGAGGAAAGGGCTTGGGGAGATTCGCCCGTTCACCCAATGGGTGAGAGGCAGTTTTGATCCAAGTCCATTTCCTGCCGTGGCGTCGTGGCGGTCGGATCTCCGGATTGAGGCTGATGGGTGTTGCCAGGTGTATCCGCCGCGCCGGCTTGACCGGCGGGGCGGCGGATGGGTAGGATGGCGGCCGCGGTCCCGACCGGCCGCCAGGAGCCTCCATGAAACCCGGCATCATCTTCATGCCCCACGGCAACCTCCAGTACTCGCAGCTGCCCCCGGCCAAGCGCGCCTGGGTGTCGCGGGAGTCCTACGGGAAGATCTTCGCGCTCTCGGAGCGCATGAACGCCAGGATCGCCTTCGAGGCCTCGGGCGAGACCCTCGAGATCGTCGCCCAGGAGACCCCCGAGGTGATGGCCCAGCTGGTGGCGGGCATGAAGGCCGGGCGCATCGAGGGCGTGGCCTCGCCCCACACCCACATCATGACCTGCAACGTCGGCCGCCAGGTGGCGCTCGACTCGCTCAAGGAGGGCCTCGACACCTGGGAGCGCCTGACCGGCGTGCGCCCGGTGACCGGCTGGAACCCGGAGTGCGGCTGGGCCTCGTACCTGCCCGACATCTACCGCGAGGCCGGCATCAAGACCCTGATCGCCGACGCCGACTCCTGGCTGCTCTCGGCCTACCCCGAGCTGCGCGAGGGCTCGGGCCTGCGCTTCGACGTGCGCGGCCACAGCAACAAGAATGCCCTGTTCAAGCTCGAGCCGCTGATCGAGAAGCGCGCCGAGATCCTGCGCCTGCTCACCCGCCCCAACACCCTGGGCAACGGGCTGCAGGTCATCTTCCGCACCGACATGATGTGCAACATCATGCTGTGGTACCTGATGGGCGCGACCGAGGGCAATCGCGACACCCCCATCCAGCTCGACGAGGTGCGGGCGATGCTGGCGCGCTGGAAGGGCCGCATCCCCGGCGGCGACGGCCTGCTCATGCCCTACGCCGAGGACGCCGAGTACGTCGGCACCACCGCCTACTTCTACGTCAAGCAGTTCGGCCAGGCGCGCTTCTTCGAGCACGCCCCCGAGAGCGTGCAGCGCTTCGCCGACATCCTCGGCGCGGCGCGCGAGCAGGACTTCGAGCTGATCCTGCCGCGCGAGGCCGCCGCCCGCCACGCCCCGGTGCCGGCCGAGCGCTTCGCCGCCATCGAGAACGGCTGCGCCTGGCACGGCGGCACCGCCAAGGCCTGGGCCAACACCGTCTACTCGCGCATGCTCGACCCGCTCTGCCGCTCGATCCACGAGGGCGCGCTGGCGGTGGCCGCCCGCCTCGGCATCGCCGAGCTGCGCGCCGACCCGGCGCTGCGCGAGGTGCTGCGCAGGCTCACCACCGGCTACGTCAGCGACGCGCGCTGGCCGCCGCCCCCCACCAGCCCCGGCCGCTTCAACGTGGTCGAGGCGCTGGACGCGATCGAGGCCGCCAACCGCCTGCTCGGCGAGTTCATGGACCGCCGCGGGCTGTCCGCCGAGCGCTCGCTGCACTCGCCGGGGATCATGGCCACCCAGATCGCCTCGGTGCGCGACGAGCTGATGGGCATGCCCTACTTCGAGGAGCGCGCCAAGGCCGCCGCCGCCGGCGCCGCCCGTTGAGCGCGGGGGGCCACCCGGCCATGCTGCGGCATGGCCGGTCCCCTCGCCAGCCGCCTCGCGGCGGATCTGCGTCGACGCTTCGCCCTGGCCGGTCTCGGCCGGGGCGATCGGCTTCCGTCGATCCGCGCCATCGAACGCCTGGCCGGCGCCGGGCGCTCGGTGGTGGTCGACGCCCTCGACCAGCTCGCGCGCGAGGGCGTGCTGGTGCGCCGCCACGGGCGCGGGACCTTCCTCTGCGAGGCGCCGCCGCTGGCCGCGGCAGGGGCCGAGCGCCTGCTGCTGCTGGCCTGCGGGCTGCGCGCCGACCATCCCTACCTGGCGCGGCTGCTCGACGGCCTGGGCGCCGCCGCCGACGCCCAGGGCTGCACCCTGCCGGTGGCCTGCCTGCCCGCGGGCGGCGCCGGCCTGGCCGCGGCGGTGGCGGCGCGCCGTCCGGCCGGGCTGGTGCTGTGCGGCGAGGTCGGCCCGCGCGCCCTCGCCGCCGCCGCGCGCACCGGCCTGCCGCTGGTGGTGGCGGCGGGGGTGGCGGCGCCGGCGCTGCGCCTGGGCGCGGCCTGGGTCGGCCATGACGACCGCGAGG
>JAKLKR010000405.1 GCA_023150565.1 Planctomycetota bacterium | reverse complement strand
GAGGCCGCCCTGGTGCTGGCGGTGCTGCAGGGCTGGGCGGAGTGGACCGCCGCCGGCACCGCCGCCGCCGGGGCGGCGGTGCATCCCGGGGTGGCGCGGGCGGCGGAACTGCTCGCCGGCGACCCCGCCCTGGCCCTGCCCGCGCTGGCGCGCGCCAGCGGCCTGGGCGGCGACCTGCTCGGGCGGCTGTTCCGCCGCGAACTCGGCCTCACCCTCACCGCCTTCCGCCAGCAGTGCCGGCTGGAGCGCTACCAGCGCCTGCGCGGCGAGCACCCGCGCCGCACCCTGTTGTGGTGCGCGCTCGCCGCCGGCTTCGGCAGCTACGCCCAGTTCCACCGCGTACACCGCCTCCAGCTCGGCCGCTCGCCGCGCCAGGACTGACTCAGCCGCGCCGGCCGCGGAAGCCTTCGGGCGACAGCCCGGTGTGGGCGCGGAAGGCCCTGGCGAAGTAGGCCGGGTCGGCGAAGCCGCAGGCCAGCGCCACCGCCGCCACCGGCTCGGCGGTGCCGTGCAGCAGGGCCATGGCCCGGCCCAGGCGCAGCGACTGGAGATACGGCTTGGGCGCCACCCCCAGGGCACGGGTGAAGCGACGGGTGAGCACGCTGCGTTCCACCCCCAGCGAGCCTGCCAGGCGCGCCACCGAGAGCGCCGGGTCGGCGGCGCGGTCGACCAGTTCACGGCGCAGGCGCTCGACCACGTCATCCGCCACCGCGCCCGACTGGCCGCCGCTGGCGGCGGCCGAGAGCAGCTCCCAGGCCAGGGCGGAGGCGGTGCGCTCGGCCGCCGGCATGGGGTCGGCGATCACCGCCGCCAGCCGCCGCAGCAGCGGCTCGGGCGGCGGGCCGGCCGGGCGCGGCCAGGGCGCCACCAGGCCGAAGGCCTCGGCCACCACCTGCGCCAGCGGGCCGTCGCAGGTGAACCAGCTGTAGACGGTGCCGTCCTCGACCGTCGCCACCTGGTGGGGATCGTGGGGACGGAACAGGAACACCCCGCCAGGCCCCGCCAGCACCGTCCCGCCGTCGACGGCAAAGCGCACCCGGCCGCTCTCGCACCAGTAGAGCTGCACGAACCCCCGCGCCGGCAGGTCGTCGACCACCTGCGCCCGGGCGAAGCCGAAACGCCCCACCGAGCGCGCACCCAAGGGCAAGGCCTGGGTGGGTTTGGGGGCCGGACGGAATACCGCCCAATGGTCGGGCACGGCGCACCTCGGTGGTCACAGAAGTCCAACTCAGTGAACGGACTTCCTGAGGATTTCCAAGCGATCATCGGATATAGTGGATCCAACGCCCGCACGGAGATCGCCATGCTGCTCGGACTCTGCACCAACGCCGCCGCCAACGCCCGCACCATCGCCACCTCAACGGTGGACTACGTCGAAGAGAACGTGCAGTCCTTCCTCGCCCCCCGCGACGGCGACGAGGCGGCCTGGCGCGCGCGCCTGGCGGCGGCCCTGGCGGGCGGGCGGCCGATCCTCGCCGCCTGCTGCTTCCTGCCCGGCGACCTGCCCTGCGTCGGCCCGGCGGTCGACCGCGCCGCCATCCGCGCCTGGGCCACGGTGGCCTTCCGCCGCGCCGCCCAGGCCGGCATGCGCACGGTGGTGTTCGGCAGCGGCGGCTCGCGGCGCATCCCCGAGGGCTTCGACCGCGCCGAGGCGCGCCGACAGTTCGTCGACCTGCTGCGCGAACTCGGCCCCCTCGCCCAACGCCACGGGGTGCAGATCGCGGTCGAGCCGCTCAACCCCGGCGAGTGCAACTTCATCACCAGCGTCACCGAGGGCGCCGCGGTGGTGCGCGAGGCCGCCACCCCCGGGGTGCGCCTGCTCGCCGACCTCTACCACATGCTGCGCGCCGGCGAGGGACCCGAGGCGCTGCGCGCCTGCGCCGGCCTGCTGGTGCACGTGCACGTGGCCGAACGCGAGAAGCGCACCGCGCCCGGGGTGGCGGGCGACGACTTCCGACCGTTCCTGCACGAACTGGCCGCCATCGGCTACGAGGGCCCGGTGTCGATCGAGAGCGGCTGGGACGACCTCGCTGCCGGCCTGGACAAGGCCCTGGCGGCGCTGCGCCTGCAGCTGGCGGACACCCGTCTGGCGGTTGCCGGCTGAGACTCTCTTCCCTGGGAGCGCCGGGCTCCAGCCCGGCAGTTCATTCTATTTCTCCAGGCGGAGCAGCATGACAACGGCGTGAATTGCCGGGCTGGAGCCCGGCGGTCCCAGGGGCGGTCCTGCCGCATCCATCGCCTTTGACCACTCCAGGCCCCCCCGCGCCTCAGCGCCGGCGGGGTTCCGCCGGGGTGAAGCCGGCGCGCAGCTGGCCGGGGGTGCATCCCAATTCGCGGCGGAACACCGCCACCAGGTAGCGCGCGTCGCGGTAGCCGCTCTGGCGGGCGACCTCGGCCAGGGGCTGGCGGGTGTGCACCAGCAGGGCCTGGGCGCGCGCCAGGCGCGCGCGCGTGAGCATGCGCAGGGGCGGCTCCAGCCCGGCGCGGGCGCAGGCGTGGCGCAGCCAGTCGGCGCTCGCCCCCAGCGCCTTGGCCAGCTCCTCGACCCCGCTGATGGCGTGGCCGCGCTCGGCCGCCAGGCGCCCGGCGCGCTCGGCGAGTTCGCGGGCGGGATCGCTGCTGGTGGCGGAACGGGCGCTGCGCCGGCAGGCCAGGGCGGCGGTCAGCACCGACTCCAGACGCAGGTCGGCGAGCCTGGCGTCGGCCACCGCCAGGCCCGAGGTCAGCCAGCCCAGTTCGGCCACGGTGGCGGGGTCGTCGCCCACCGGCGCGCACCACAGGGCCTCCGCCAGCTCGGCCGGCGGCTCGAAGCCGCGGGCATGGATGCACCAGTCCTCGCCGGCGGCGTCCATCACCTGGTCGTGGGCCGAGCGCGGCGGATACACCACCAGGTCGCCGGGTCCGAAGGGGGTATCGGCGGCCCCGGCCGAGGTGGTGCCGCTGCCGCTGGGGTGGAAGACCAGCTCCCAGTCGCGGTGCGCGTGCAGCCCGCACGCCCGCCCGGGTTCCAGCTGATGGCGGAAGCCGACCACGTAGGAGAGGGGCATGCCCCGATCATCACGACCGGTTTTCGTAACGGAAGCCGGGAAAGCCCTCTGGCGGGATGGGT
>JAKLKR010000404.1 GCA_023150565.1 Planctomycetota bacterium | reverse complement strand
CTGCACCCGGTCGCCCTGCAGGACTTCTACCTCGGCCGCGACCCCATCAACCGCGCCAACCAGGCCCTGGCGGCGCTCATCTTCGCCGGCCGCGCGGTGGCGCGCTCGCCAGCCCGCATCGAGATGGCGCTCGATGACGCCTTCGTGTTCGACGCCGGCAACGCCCTCCTCAGCCTGTCCAGCCATCTGCCCTGGATCCCAGCCCTCGACAACGAGCTGACCCGGGTCGCCCTGCTCGGCGGATTCGGGATACGCTACCGGGGCCGGCCGCGCCCGGCCGACGTGCCTGCGGCCGCGCCCGCGCAGCTGGACCTGCGCCCCGGTGCGGGCGGCGACACCGCCGAGCACGCCATTTCGCGCATGCGGTCCGTCGGCATCCTGCCGGCCGGCAACCGCACCGACCATGCCGCCGGCATCTACCACAGCGACACCGGCGAGATCCTGCTGGAGACCAGGGCCCAGCGCCTGGTGGTGGCCAGCGCGCGCGCCGCCGGGGCGGTGGTCAAGCCCGGCGCCAGCGCCGATGCCGGAGCCCTCACCGCCATCGCCAGCGACGTCCCCGCCACCGTGGCGGTGGCCGCGCTCGACGGCCGTCCCCTGACCGACAGCCGGCGCCTGCTGCTGGTGTACGCCACCGATGCCGTCAACACCGGCCACGAGACCTCGACCGACCGGGTGGTGCTGCGCAAGCTCGGCACCCTGCCGGTGCTGGCCGAGACCGGGACGATGGCGGCGCGCCTGCGCAACGCCCACGCCGCCGTGCTGCGCTGCCATGCGCTTGCGCTCGATGGCAGCCGGAGGGATGCCGTCCCGGTGACGGCCGACGACGGCGTGCTGTCGCTCGCCATCGACACCGCCCGCCTGGCCGGCGGCCCCGCGCTGTTCTTCGAACTGGCCAGCGAATGAACCCGGACCGCGGCCGCTGGTCGGGTGCAACCCCTGACGGGGCAAGCGCAGGAGGCGCGCGGTTGACTTTGCGATTAAATGGAAGATAAACCGGTTAATCACCATGTCCAGCCGCGCCACCCTCGCCGATGTCGCCGCCCTCGCCGGGGTCTCGAAGGCCGCCGCCTCGGCGGTGCTGGGCCGGCGCGCGGCCAGCAGCATCCGGGTGGCCGGCCCCACCGCCGCCGCTATCCGCGACGCCGCCCAGCGGCTCGGCTACCACCCAGACCACACCGCCCGCTCGCTCGCCATCGGGCGCACCGGCGCGATCGGCTTCCTGCTCGCGTCCTCGGTCGGCCGCGGCTGGGCCAACGCCTACTACGCCAGCTTCCTGCCCGGGGCCGAGGAGGCCTGCCGCGCCTGCGGCTACAGCCTGTGCATCGCCACCGCCCAGCTCGCCGAGGCCGAGACCTTCATCCGTTCCCCCATCCTGTCCCAGCGCCGCATCGACGCCCTGATCGTGGCCGGCGAACTGGAACCCGAGACCTACGCCTCGCTGGCGCGCTACCACCTGCCCTTCGTGGTGGTCAGCGCCCCGCCCGCCGCCCACCTGCCGGTGATCGACCCGCTGCCCCAGATCTGCTTCTTGCGCCACCTGGCCGGGCTCGGCCATCGCCGCATCACCGTCACCCGCGACCGCCCGATCCTGGCCCTGGGCGCGCGCGTCGACCAGGAGCTGGAGCGCCTGCGCGCCGCCGGGGTCGCGGTCGACTGGTGCGCGCCGGCGGACGACCAGCACCCCAACTGGGAATGCGGCCACGGCCTGGGGGCCTGGCTGTTCGCACGCTGGCGCGCCCAGCCCGCCGGGCAGCGCGCCAGCGTGATCGTCGGCAACGCGGTGCTGCACGAGCTGCACCGCGAGCTGCGCCTGGCCGGGCTGGAATGCCCGCGCGACCTGCAGCTGTGCGGCGACAACGCCGCCGACTTCGCCCACGCCTATCCGCGCTTCACCACCGTGCGCACCGACACCGCCGGCACCGCCGCGGCGGCGGTGCGCCTGCTCGCCGACGCCATCACCACCGGCACCATGGTCGATCCCGCGGCCTGCGCCGCGGTCCAGGTGGCGGTCGACATCATCCCCGGGGAGACCACCGCATGATCCGCACCGCCCTGCTCAGCTCCGTCCTCGCCCTCGCCTGCGCCCTGCCGGCGCAGGAGGTATTCCTCGACCTCGCGCCCCAGGCCAACATGGGCTTCCGCGACGAGGTCGCCGGCGACGGCCAGGGCGGCTGGAGCGACCAGGGCCCGGAGAACGACCTGCGCACCTTCGACGTGAAACGGCAGGAATACGGCGGCGTGCCCTTCCGCATCGCCGATCCCGCCGCCAACGCCGGCAAGGCGGTGCTCGCCTTCCGCGGCCCGCACCTGGGGGTGCCCCTGGCCGCCGCCAGCGTGCGCCCGCCGGCGCCGGTGCGTGCGCGCTGGCTCTACCTGCTGCACACCACCTGCTGGAACCAGACCAAGGGCCGCATCGGCACCATCACCGTGCGCACCGCCGACGGCCGCACCCGGGTGAGCGAGGTGCAGTCGGGCCGCGACGTGGCCGACTGGTGGGCGGCCGGCGCCCTTGCCAACGGCGCGGTGGTCTACAGCCAGCCCAACCGCAGCGCCTCGGTCGGGCTGTACCTGTCCCGCTTCGACCTCGGCGAGGACGCCGGCGAAATCAGCGAGGTGGCCTTCGCCAGCGACGCCAGCGCGATCTGGATCGTGGTCGGCGCCACCCTCAGCGACCGCGACATCCCCCTGCCGGTCGAGCAGCCGTGGATCGCACGCGAAGAGGGCCGCTGGAAGCGCATCGACACCGACCGCCTGCAGATCGTGCCCGGCAGCGCGCTCGACTTCTCGGCCCTGGTCGGGCCCGGTCCCGCCGGCCAGCACGGCCGCGCCCGCATCCTGCCCGGCGGCGACCTCGAGTTCCCCGGCCAGCCGGGCCGGCCGGTGCGCCTGTTCGGCTTCCAGGTGCTGGTCAACCACCTGTTCAAGGGCCCCGACTGCCGCCTGGCGGACAAGGACGACGAGGAGAAGACCCGCGCCAACATCCGCACCTGGGTGGCGCTGGTGCGCCGCCACGGCTACAACATGGTGCGCCTGCAGGCCATCGACCTCTTCCTGATGGAAGGCGCCAAGGCCGATGTCGAGTTCAACCCGCGCAACCACGAGCGCCTCGACTACCTGGTGGC
>JAKLKR010000403.1 GCA_023150565.1 Planctomycetota bacterium | reverse complement strand
CTGGCCGCCGCCGGCGCCGGCCTGCTGGTCGCCGCCTGGTTCCTGGTGCCGGTGCGCGACCCCTTCGGCTGGCGCCAGCAGCAGGTCCGCCAGCGCCAGGAGCAGACCCTGCTCGCCGAGCAGCGCGCGGCGGCGCGCGCCGAGACCCGCCGCCTGGCCGAGCTGAAGCCGGACGCGCCGGTGTCGCCCGCCACCGAGGCGGCGCTCGAGCGCCTGCTCGCCGCCTTCAGCAAGCTCGACCCCGTGCCCGGGGCCAATGCCCGCGCCCTGGCCGAGCGCCAGGCCGAGATCGGCAAGGCCTTCGCCGCCGCCAAGGCGGCGCAGATCGACCCCCAGGAGCTTGGCCAGCAGGTCGGCCTGGGCGAGGAGGCCCAGCGCCTGGCGGCCGAGCTGGCCAAGGGCGGCACCCGCGCCCTGGGCGAGCAGCTGGATGCGGCCAAGGACCTGGCCGAACGCCTGGCCGCCGCCAGCGATCCGGGCGAACGCCGCCAGCTCGCCGCCGAGCTGCGCAAGCGGCTGGAGGACCTCGCCGCCGCCGCCCAGGGCAAGGAGGCCGCCGGCAGCCTGCGCCAGGCCCTCGACCAGCTGGCGCGCGCCAGCGATCCGGCCCTGCGCAACCAGGCCCTCGACGCCCTCGCCGAGCAGCTGCAGGCGGCCGGGCTGCAGATGCAGGCCCTGGCCCAGGACGCGCGCGACGCCCAGGCCCTGCGCGAGATGCTGCAGGCGCTGCAGCAGGCCCGCCAGCTCGACGGCCAGCCCGGCTGCCCGAATGGCGAGGGCTGCCGCACGCTCGAGGACTACCGCAAGCTCTACGAGGCGGCGATGGCGCGCTGCCAGGGCGGCCAGCCCGGCAACGGCCAGGGCAAGGGCCCGGGCGTCGGCAACGGCCGCCCGGCGGAATACCGCGACGAGGCCGAGACCGGCTTCAACCCCGAGCGCTCGCCCACCGCCCTCACCGCCGGGCGCACCCTGATGCAGTGGTCGGTCAAGGGCCCCAGCGACAAGGGCACCGCCCAGGAGGACTACCGCCGCGCCCAGGGCACGGTGCGCCAGGCGGTGGCCGAGGCGCTGCAGCGCGAGCAGCTGCCGCCCGGGCAGGAAGAGGCCGTGAAGAAGTATTTCGCCGAATGAGCGCGCATCCCTCCGTCACCACCCCCGCATCCCCATGAATCCCCGCATCACCAAGATCATCCTCATCGCCAGCATCCTCTTCGCCGGCTTCCTCACCTGGCGGCTGTTCGCCAGCCAGCCCACCGGGGTGGTGGTGATGTACTGCGCCCACGACATGCAGCTCGCCGATCCGGCCATCCGCGCCTTCAGCGAGGCCACCGGCATCCGCGTGCTGGTGCAGTTCGACACCGAGGCGACCAAGTCGCTCGGCCTGGTCGAGCGGCTCAAGCAGGAGCAGGGCGACCCGCGCGCCGACGTGTTCTGGAACAACGAGCAGCTCGGCACCATGGACCTGGCCGAGGCCGGCGCGCTGGAAGTTTACCAGGGCCCGGGCTGGAACCGCATCCCCGAGCGCTACCGCGATCCCGCCGGGCGCTGGGCCGGCTTCGCCGCCCGCCTGCGGGTGGAGCTGGAGCGCGAGGGCTGCCAGGGGCGCACAGCGGGCGAGGGCGCCATCGCCAAGCCGCTCTACGGCACCACCCTCACCCACTACAGTGCGCTGTGGGCGCGCCATGGCGGCGAGGCGGTCAAGCGCTGGCACGCCGAGTCCCGCAAGGCGGGCCTGGCCGAGGTCGACGGCAACGGCGCGGTCAAGCGGGTGGTGGCCGAGGGCGCCAAGCAGTGGGGGCTGACCGACACCGACGACGCCTTCGAGGCGCTCGCCGGCAAGGCGCCGGTGCGCATGCAGCCGGCGCGGGTGCGCTTCCTGCCCGCTTTGGCGGGGGTCGCCGACGACGCCAAGGCCCCCACCGTCGCCATCCCCAACACCGCCGCCCTGGTCAAGGGCTGCAAGCACCCCGAGGAGGCGCGCAAGCTGATCGACTTCCTGCTCTCGGCCCAGGTCGAGCTGATCCTCGCCAACGGCAGCGCGCGCCAGGTGCCGCTCGGGCCGGTGGACGAGGCCCGCCTGCCCGAGCCGGTGCGCGCGCTGCGCCCGGCGGTGGCCGAGGGCATCCCCCTGGCCGAGGTCTTCGCCGCCCGCGCCCCCTGCCTGGCGTGGCTCAAAGAGGAATACGCCGGCAAGTGAGCCCAGGCGCCTGCCACCGCTGCGGCGACAAGCGGCTCTTCCCTGGGAGCGCCGGGCTCCAGCCCGGCAGTTCTCAGGATTGCAGGGAAGCGCACATCGGCGTCTGTGATCCCGACACGCTGAATTGCCGGGCTGGAGCCCGGCGCTCCCAGGGAAGAGGCGCAGCGCGCCCGTGACCTTCGCCGCCGACCTCCTGCGCGCGCTCGCCATCGACGCCCTGGCCCTGGCCGGGGCCGCCGTGGTGCTGGCCATCCCGCGCCGGCGGCTGGTGGCGGTAGTGCTAGCGCTGTGGTGGTGCGTGCCGGCGGTGGCGGTGGCCTGGGGCTGGTCGCGCTGGGCCCTGCCGCTGGCCGGCAACACCGGGCTGCACCTCGCCCTGGCCGCCCTGCACCTGGTCCCGCTCGCGGCCGGACTGGCGTCGGCGCTGCCGCCGCCGCCGCTCGACCGCGCCGGGCTGCACCTGCTGCGCCTGGCCGGGGTGGCGGCGCCGCGGCGCTGGTGGGCCTGGTGCGTCTGGGGCGCGGGACGGCGCTGGCTGTTCACCGCCGGGCTGGCGCTGCCGCTGGCCTTCGCCGAGTTCGAGCTGGCCTCGCGCCTGGCGGTGCCGGCGTGGTCGGTGCGGCTGTTCGACGCCCAGGCCGGCGGGGTCGACCCGGGCGCCACCCTCGCCATCGCCCTGCCCGGCATGGCCGCCCAGGCCGCCGCCCTGGCCCTGGCCTGGGGCCTGGCCTGGGCCGGCGGCCGGGCCGCGCCGCCGGCGCCGCGGCCGGGCTGGGCCTGGGCGGGCTGGACGGTGCTGGCCGCCGGCAGCCTGGCGCTGGTGGGGGTGCCGCTCGGCCTGATCGCCGCCGAGGCCGGGGCCGGCAGCATCACCGCGCTGGTCGACGGCGGATTGTGGCGCGAATGCGCCGCCACCGCCGGCTACGCCGCC
>JAKLKR010000402.1 GCA_023150565.1 Planctomycetota bacterium | reverse complement strand
TGCGCGCCCGCCTGCTGGGCGAGGGCCGCCTGACCCTGCGCTTCCGCGCCCCGCCGGCGCTGCCGCGCCAGGGCGGCGCGCCCGCCTGCGAACCCGGCCTGCTGGTGCTCGACGGCGCGCGCCTGGCGCGCGGCACCCTGGCGGTGGCGGCGCCGCGCAGCTGGGCGCTGAGCGCGGTCGGCGCCGAGGGCCTGGCCGGGGCCGACGCCCGCGCCGCCGCCGCCGACCCGCTGCTGGCCGAGGCCCTGCGCGGCCTGCGCGATGATGAGGAGGTGGCGCTGGCGTGGAGCTGGCTCGGCCAGGCCCGCGGCCCGGTGCTGGCCGCCGCCCCGCGCAGCCGCGAGCTGGTGGCGCACCAGGAGGAGCTGGTCACGGTCGGCGAGGGCGGGGTGCGCCGCACCATCACCTGGCGCGGCGAGGTGCGCTACGCCGCCGCGGCATCGCTGCGCCTGCTCCTGCCCACCGCCGCGGTGGCGGGGGCGCAGATCCGCGCCGCCGGCCTGGCCGAGCGCGTGGTCACCGCCGGGACCGGCGGCCTGAGCAGCGTCGAGCTGCGCTTCCAGACCCCGCTGCTGGGGCCGTTCACCGTCACCGTCGAGCTGGCCGAGGCGATGCCGCGGCTGGAGGCCGGCCGGCCCGCCACCGTCGAGCTGGCCGCGGTGGCGCTCTCCGACGCCACCCGCCGCACCGTGCTGGTGGCGGTGGCGCGCGAAGGCTCGCTGACCATCGCCGCCAGCGCCGCCCAGGGCGAGCGCCTGGCCGCCGCCGACCTGCCCCCGACCCTGCAGGGGCCCGGCACCATCGCCGCGTTCCGCGCCGGCGAGCCCACCGCGCTCGCGCTCACCGTCGAACGCCATGACCTGGTGGCGCTGGTGGACGCCGCCATATCCCTGGCGGCCTACCGCGCGGTGCTGGGCGAGGACAACCGCCTGCGGGTGGCGGCCGCGGTCGACCTCGCCAGCCGCGGCCGGCCGCAGCTGGAACTGCGCCTGCCGGCCGGGGCCGAGCTGCTGGAGGTGGCGGTGGACGGCCGCCCGGTGCGTCCGAGCCGGCGCGCCGACGGGGCGCTGGTGCTGCCCCTGGGCGAACGCGCCAGCGCCGCCGGCGCCCACCTGGTGGCCTTCGCCTACGAGCAGCCGCTCGCCGGCGGCGCGCTGGGCGAGGCCGCGGCCGCCGAGCTGGCGCTGCCCACGGTCGGCTCCGCCGCAGCCGGCCAGGCGGTGCCGGTCGAGCGCACCACCCTGGCGCTGTGGCTGCCCGAGCGCCTGGGCGCCATCGCCCTCGCCGGCGACCTGCGCCGCCAGGCCCCCGCCTACCGGCCGGCGCGCGCCGACGGCCTCACCGTGGCCATTCCCGAGATCGGCCGCCGCCTCGACCTCGCCCGCCTGGGCGATGGCGGCGCGGTGCGGGTGCGCCTGCTGGCGAACCGGGTGCTCATCGGATTGGGGGTTGCCGCCGCGGTGCTGGTGGCGCTGGGCGGCTGGCTGCTGCGCCGCCGGCCGCGCCCGGCGTTGGCGCTGGTCGCCGCCGCCCTGGCGGGCGCGGTGCTGGCCGCCGCCGCCGCCCCGGCCTGGTGGCCGCTGGTGGCGGGCGGGGTGGTGGGTGCGCTGGTGGCGGCGCTGGTCATCGCTGCGGCGGAACTGGCGCGCCGGCGCGCCGCCCGCCAGGTCGCCGCCCCGGCAGCTGATCCGTGGCAGGTGGAGCCGTGAACAACGGTTGCCAAGAGCCGGGCTGGAGCCCGGCGGTCCCAGGGAAGAAGCGTCTTTCAGCGCCAGCGGTGCGGGCATTGCGCAGCGCGCCCCTGGGAGTGCCGGGCTCCAGCCCGGCAGTTGCTGTGCGCCTGGCCGCCCTCCTGCTCGCGGGCGCCCTGCTCGCCGCCGCCGAGCAGCCGGTGCTGCTGCCGCTGCCCGAACTGATGAAGGCCCTCGATCCCGCGCGGGAATGGCTGCTGCTGCCCCAGGCCGATGTCCAGGCCCTGGAATCCGCCGCCAAGCTGGCGCCGGCGCCGCCGGCGAGCGGGGCCTTCCTCGCCTCCGCCAGCGTGCGTGCGCGGGTGGTGGACGGCCGCGAGGTGGTGTTCACCGCCGATTTCACCGCCTGCAACCGCGGCGACGGCCCGGCCCTGGCGGCGCTGTTCGCCGCCGCGCCCGCGCGCCTGGGCGCCATTTCCCTCGGCGGCCAGCCGGCGGTGCTGGCGCCGGGCGCGCCGCTGCGCCTGCTGCTGCCGCGCGCCGGGCGCTTCGCCGGCACCCTCGGCTGGAGCGTGCCGCTCGACGGCGACATCCAGCGCCGCAGCGAGCGCCTGCCCCTGCCGCTGGCGGGCGGGCTGTCGCTGCAGCTGGCGGGCGACGGCCGCGGCACCGCCGTGGCCGCCGGCCTGGTGCGCGACGGCGACGGCTGGCGCCTGGCCGCCCCCGCCGGCACCGCCCTCGACCTCGCCTGGCTGCCGGGCGGCAGCGGCGACGGCGACGCCCCGCTGTTCGGCGCCGAGCAGACCCTCACCGTGCAGATGCAGGACGGCCCGCGCCCGCTGCGCTGGGAGGTGCGCCTGGAGGCCCGCCGCGGCAGCGCGCCCGCGACCCTGCTGGTGACCCTGCCGCCCGGCTTCACCTGCACCGCCGCCCAGGCCGGGGTGGCGCAGCTGGCCGCCACCGCCGAGGGGCTGGCGATCACCCGCGCCGCCGACGCTCCGCTCATCGCCATCGACGGCCTGCTCGCGCCCGGCGCGCCGGTGGCGCTGCCGCGCATCGCCGGCGCCGCCTGGCAGGGCGGCACCGTCGCCCTGGCCGGCGACCGGGCCCTGGCCTGCGATCCGCCCGCCGGCTGGCGGCCGCGCGGCGGATCCGCCACCGCCCGCAGCTTCGCGGTCGCCGGGCCCGACGCCGGCATGGCGGTGACGCCGCTGGCCGCCGACGCCGGCCTGGCGGTGGCCACCAGCACCGCGGTGGCGGTGGGGCCGCAGCGCGCCACCCTCGACCAGGTGCTGACCGTGCGCGCCGGCGGCACCCGCCTGTTCCGCCTGCCGCTGCAGCTGCCCGCCGGCTGGCGCGCCACCGCCCTGCGCGGCGAGGGCGCGCTGGTGCCGGCGGTCGAGGATCTCGCCCCCGGCGCCGCCCTGGCGGTCGAGCTGCCGGGCGGCCTCGCCCCCGGCGCCGAGCTCAGCCTGCTGCTCA
>JAKLKR010000401.1 GCA_023150565.1 Planctomycetota bacterium | reverse complement strand
AAGCCGTTGAGGTCGACCTGGAAGGTCTCCAGCGCGGTGGGGGGGAGGGAGTCGGGATACCAGGTGCTCATGGGGGTCTCCGCTGTTCGCTTGATGCAGAAGATCATTCCGCCGGCCTTGTTCACCGGGCCGATGGTTGCACCATGGGGCCGGATGTTGCACGAACAGCGCACCGCGATGTACCGGCAGCGCCTGGCCCTGGCGCCCACCGCGCCGGCGCCGGGATGCGGACCCCATCTCACCTCGCTCGGACGGCTGCTGTGGACCCGCGGCTTCGACTGGGAGCAGGTGGCGCGCGCGCCCGCCCTGCACCTGGTCCAGGACGGCGCCGGCTGGCTGGCGGTCGATGGCGGGGCCGAGCAGGCGCTCGCCGCCGGCGACGCCTTCCTGCTGGTGCCCGGCGAGCGTGCGCGCTACCGCGAGGACCCGCGCCGGCCCTGGCGCTACGCCTGGATCGGCCTGGCGGGCGAGGGCGCCCGCGAGCTGCTCGCCCAGGCCGGCTTCGCCGGCCCGCAGCGGGTGCTGCGCGCGGCGGCCACGCCGCGGCTGTGGCGGCTCTGCACCGAGATCGAACGGGTGTTCGCCGGGGTGGCCTGCTCGCCCTTCCAGGCCCCGGCGCTGGCCTGGCGCCTGGCCGAGGCGCTGGCGCCGGAACCCCCGCCGGGGGCCGGCGACCCGTCGCTGGCGCTGCGCCTGCTCATCGATTCCGGCTACGAGCCGGGGCTGGGGGTGGACGAGGCCGCCGCCCGCCTGGGGGTCGACCGCACCACCCTGTTCCGCCGCTTCCGCCGCGCCTACGGCTGCGCCCCGCGCGAGTACCTGCGCCGCGCCCGCCTGGAGCGCGCGCGCGACCTGCTGCGGCGCTCGCCGCGCAGCGTGGCCGAGGTGGCGGCGGCCTGCGGCTACGGCGACCCCCGCGCCTTCGCCCGCGCCTACCGCGCGGTGTTCGGCTGCGCGCCCGGCGAGGATGCCGGGCTGCGCCGGCCCTGATCCCCTGCTCGACGGATTCCTTTTCCGCCACGCGGACTCCGTCGAGCAGGGGATCGGGGGACCGGGGGGCGACAGCCCCACGATGGGACAGCCAGCAGTGCGGACGAGACGACGATGGCTTTCATGCGGCTCGGCCGCGCTGCGACGGCCACTGCCCCCACACCACCGCGGCGAGGATCACCGCGCCGCCGGCGAGCGAGAGCCCCGCCGGCAGCTCGCCCAGCACCGACCAGGCGAGCAGCACCACGGTGGCGGGGATGGCGGCCAGGCACAGGCCGGCGGTGCTGGCGGGCATGCGCGCCAGCACCGCCGCCCACAGCAGGTAGCCGAGCGCGCCCGGCACCAGGCCGAGATAGAGCAGCGCCGCCGGCACCGCCGGCCGGGCCTCGGGCAGCGCGCGCCACAGCTCGGGCAGCCACCACGCCAGCGGCAGGCAGCCGGTCCACACCGCCCAGCAGGTGCAGCCGATGGCGCCGAAGCGCGGCAGCAGGCCCTTCTGCAGGATGTTGTAGGCGATGCCGAGCATGGCGGCGAGCACCAGCCAGGGGATGCCCGGGCCGCCCAGGCTGCCGTCGCGCCCGAGCGCGATGGCGAGCAGGCCGAGCAGGGCGATGGCGAGGGCGAGCCAGCGCCGGCGCGGCACCTGCTCGCGGAACCACCACGCCCCGCCCACCGCGGTGCCGAGCACGATCAGGCCGTTGACCACGAAGGAGGTGGTGCCGGCCGGCACCGTGCGCAGCCCGGCGTTGAAGGCGAGGTTGTAGGCGCCGATGCCCACCAGGCCCATCAGCAGCAGGCGCGGCAGCTCGCCCCGGCGGGGCAGCGGCGGGCGCGCCCAGGCCGCCACCGCCAGCAGCGCCAGCGCCGCCACCAGGTAGCGGCCGCAGGCGATCGCGCCCGGCGACAGCTCGCCCGCGAGGCCGCGCACCCCGACGAAGGCCGAGGCCCAGGCCAGCACCACCAGGGCGACCAGCAGGTAGGAGCCGGCCATGCCGCCGGCCTACAGCGCCATCACGCCGTCGGCCAGGGTGCGGATGAAGTCGGGGTGGTCGTGCACGCAGCGTGCGCGCGTCCAGCCCAGGCCGAGCTCGCGCGCCAGCTGCTGCGCCTCGACGTCGAGGTCGTACTGCACCTCGGTGTGGTCGACCAGGAAGCCGGCGGCCTGCACCAGCAGCTCGCGGGTCCCGGCGGCGTGCGCGGCGCGCACCGCGGCGAGGATGTCGGGCGACGACCACGGCACCCGGCTCTCGGCGGGGGCGCTCTGGAAGGCGACCGCGTGCTGCGGGTGGCCCCAGGCGGCGGCGGCGAGGGCGGCGGTCTCCTCGACCTGGCGGCGGTAGGGGCTGGTGGCCTCGACCGGCTGCGGGATGGCGTGGGCGGTGAACACCAGGCGGGCGGCGGCGCGGCGGGCGGCATCCCAGCCGGCGGTCGCCTCGCCCAGGCGGGCGGCGAGGGCGGCGATGAAGCCGGGGCGGTTCCACCACGGGGCCACCACCCCGCCGATGGCGGGGGCGCCGGCGCCCACCGCCTCGACCGCCTCGGCGGCGTGCTTGAGGTACCAGTCCCAGCTCACCGACGACTGGTGCGGCGCCATCACCAGCAGGCCCAGGCTGCGGCAGCCGCGCGCCTGCAGCTCGCGCACCCCGTCCACCGCCCACGGCGCCCAGTGGCGGTAGCCGCACACCACCGGCAGCGGGCGGCCGCGGCGCGCCAGCTCGGCGGCGAGGGCGTCGGCCTGCTGCCGGGTGAGGGCGTTGTAGGGGCTGTAGCCGCCGAAGTGGCGGTAGTGCCCGGCGATCTCGGCCACCCGCGCCGCGCGCGCCGGGTTGTCGCCGAGGATGCCGCTGACGAAGCATTCCGCCTCGAATCCGTCGCCGCTGCGCGGGCAGCCGGGGCGGCGGCCGCAGCAGCCGGGGGTGGGGCCGCCGAAGCCGAGGATGAGCAGGCCATCGATAGAGGAATTCATAGGTTTCGCGCAGCCTGCGGCGAAACTCGCAACGGGAAACCCGAAACCCGCACCGGGGGCATTCCTCCGCGCTACATCCCCGGCAGGGTCGGCACCATGCCCGCCAGGGCGCCGGCGGCGCGGCCGAGGTCGCTGCGCAGGGCGGCGGCCTCGGCCAGCAGCGGGGCGGGGGCGGCGTCGAGGGCGGCGTCGAGGTCGATCGCCGGCAGCGCCGGCGCG
>JAKLKR010000400.1 GCA_023150565.1 Planctomycetota bacterium | reverse complement strand
ACCTGGTGACCGTGCATGGCCGCCTGGTGCCTGGCGGGCGCACCTTGTCCCTGCGCGGGCTCAATGACCAGAACCGCCAGATCCTGCGCATCACCCGCCTGGATACCATCATCCCGGTGGTGGACTGAGGGCTTCCGCCGGAGGCGGAGCCCACTAGCGTCCCGCCTCCCCGGCAGCGCCGGGCGCAGGAGGCAACCATGGCGAACTTCACCATCTCGGTCATCCACGGCGACGGCATCGGGCCGGAAGTGTGCGCCGAAGGGGTGCGCGCCCTGCAGGCGGTCGGCCAGCGCTGCGGCCATGCCTTCACCTTCAAGGAATACCTCGCCGGCGGCGCCGCCATCGACGCCACCGGGGTGCCGCTGCCCGACGCCAGCATCAAGGGGGTCAAGGACAGCCACGCCCTGCTCTTCGGCGCCATCGGCGGGCCCAAGTGGGAAGCGATGCCCCACCACCTCAAGCCCGAGGCCGGCCTGCTCAAGCTGCGCAAGGAGCTGGGCGCCTTCGCCAACCTGCGCCCGGCGCTGGTCTACGACGAGCTGCTCGACGCCTCCTCGATCAAGCCCGAGGTGCTCAAGGGCACCGACATCATGGTGGTGCGCGAACTCACCGGCGGCATCTACTTCGGCCCCGGCGGCATCACCGGCGACGGCGCCCACCGCGTCGGCATCAACACCGAGGTCTACTCGGTGGCCGAGATCGAGCGCATCGCCAGGGTCGCCTTCGAGGCCGCGCGCCTGCGCCGCAAGAAGCTGTGCTCGGTCGACAAGGCCAACGTGCTGGTGTCGTCGCAGCTGTGGCGCGAGGTGGTGATCGCGATGGGCAAGGCGCAGTACCCCGACGTGCAGCTCAGCCACATGTACGTCGACAACTGCGCCATGCAGCTGATCCGCGATCCGCGCCAGTTCGACGTCATCGTCACCACCAACATCTTCGGCGACATCCTCAGCGACGAGGCCAGCCAGCTCACCGGCTCGATCGGCATGCTCGCCTCGGCCTCGGTCGGCGGCCCGGTGGGCTTCTTCGAGCCCATCCACGGCTCGGCCCCCGACATCGCCGGCCAGCAGAAGGCCAACCCGCTCGCCACCATCGGCACCGTGGCCCTGCTGCTGCGCTACGGCCTCAAGCTCGAGGCCGAGGCCCAGCTGGTCGAGAAGGCCATCCGCCAGGTGCTCAAGGACGGCCTGCGCACCGGCGACATCAAGCAGCCCGGCTGCACCATCCTCGGCACCCGCGCCATGGGTGATGCGGTGGTGGAACGCCTGCGCACCGTGGCCTGAGCCCGGGTCTTGCCTCTAAACCCCTACCCCATCTAATTCCCAAACTATGATCCCCGTGCGCGCCATCGCCCTGTCCCTCCTCGCCATCGCGGCCGTCACCAGCACCGGCTGCAGCGGCGGCCGCGACCTCGACTACAAGCAGGTCGAGGCCGAAGAGCTGAAGCGGCAGAACAAGGAGCTGGAGCGGCTGCTTCATGAGGCCAACACGAGGAAGGCCGGCAATGACATCCAGGCGGCACGCTCCGAGGGAGCCTCCAAGAAGGATGTGACCAAGGCAGGGGTCGGTGCCGGAGTGGACGTCGACGAGCGTACCCGCGAGACGGTGCTGACGATCGAGAACTCGATCCTCTTCAACCCCGGCAAGGCCGAGCTGTCGGCCCAGGCCAAGGCCACCCTCTCGCGCGTGGTCGCCACCATCAAGGAACAGTACCCCGACCACTGGGTGCGCGTCGAAGGCCACACCGACAATGATGCCGTGACCCGTTCCAAGGATGTCTGGAAGGACAACTGGAACCTCTCCGGTGGTCGCGCCCAGGCGGTGCTGCACTACCTGGTCGAGCGCGGCCTGCCGGCCAAGGACCTCGGCTTCGCCGGCTACGGCGAGCAGCGTCCGGTCGCCGGCAACGGCACCGAGGCCGGCCAGGCCAAGAACCGCCGGGTCGAGATCGTGGTGCTGCCCAAGATCGCCGGCGAGGTCAAGGTCGTCGCCGACGAGAAGCCGGCCGCCAAGAGCGACAAGAAGCCGGTCGACACCAAGGGCATCAAGTAAGCCCACGGGCATCCGCGCATGGCCTCATCACGGGCCGGAAGCCAGCCAGTCGGCGACCTCACCCTGGTCGCCCGCTGGCTGGTGGTGTTATGGGCGGTGTTCATCGTCGACCTGGTCCTGACCGTGCTGGTGCACGGCTGGGCCCAGCGCGGCTCGGCCAAGGTGCTGTTCTGCCTGCTCGGGGTCTGGCCGCGCGAACTGTGGGGCCTGGTGGGGGTGGTGGGGGCGCCCTTCGTCCACGCCGACCTCGGCCACATCAGCGGCAACTCCCTCGCCCTGCTGCTGTGCGGCTGGCTGGCCTGCCGCACCGGCCGCGGCCTGACCGCGGTGGCGGTGGTGTTCGCCATGCTCTGCTCGGGCATGCTCGCCTGGCTGATCGGCAGCCAGGGCACGGTCCACGGTGGCGCCAGCGGGGTGATCTTCGGGCTGGTCGCCTTCCTGCTCGCCAACGCGGTGTTCCGCCGCGGCTGGGTCGAGATCCTGGTGGCGGTGCCGGTGGCGGTGATCTACGGCGGCGCGCTCGGCGACATGGTGCCGGGGGTGGCCCCGGCGCAGATGAGCTGGCAGATGCACCTGGGCGGCTTCATCGGCGGCCTGTGCGCGAGCTGGGGGCTGAGGAAGCAGAAGAAGCAGTGACGCGGTAAGGAGCGGATGGATCACCGCCACGACGCCACGACGCGACGAGGAAAGGGCTTTTGGAGATCCGCCCCTTCACCCGTTGGATGAGCAGTAGAAGTCGGCGAAATCCCATTTCCGGCCGTGGCGCCGTGGCGTCGTGGCGGTCGAATCGCTGGACTACGGTTCGACGCTGACCGCCAGGCGGAAGCCCACCGCCGGGTGCACGAAGCCGGACGGGTCGGCCTCGCGCCGGGTGTGGGCGCCCAGGCGCTCGCCCTGGAGGTCGCTGCGGTTGCCGCCCAGGTGCAGGCGCTGGCGCCCGTCGGGGGCGGTGGCGTCGACGAATTCCGACACCGAGCCGGCGAGGTCGACCGCGCCCTGCACGCTGCGGTCGGCGGGGAACGAGCCGGCGCGCGGCAGGTCCCACATCCCGCGCGAGGTGGTGCGCGCGCTGGCGCACAGACCGGGGTCGGGCTGGTCGCCCCAGGGATAGGGCCGGCCGTCGCCGCCCTGGGCGGCGAGCAGCCATTCGTCGGCGGTGGGCAGGCGCCAGCGCAGGCCGTCGCGCGCCGCGCGCCAGGCGCAGTAGGCGGCC
>JAKLKR010000003.1 GCA_023150565.1 Planctomycetota bacterium | reverse complement strand
TCGACGCCGAGGCCGCCGGCCGCCTCGCCGGCCTGCCCCTGCCCGCCGACCACGCCCTGCTGTCCGAGCTGGAGCTGGACCGCCAGCTCGCCGCCGACGGCGCCGAGGCCTGGGCGGCGGTGCTGCCCGAGGGCACCGCCGCCCGCCGCCACGCCCTCGCCTGCCTGCGCACCGGCGCCGGCGACGCCGCCGCCGCCCTGCGCCTGGCGGGCGGCGCCGCCGAGCTGGAGGGCGTCGAACTGGTGCTCGACCCGGCGGCGTCCACCGGGCTGCGCGAGGGGGTGGCGGCGCGCCTGCCGCTGCTGGTGCGCAACCTCGGCAGCGTGCGCCTGCGCGTGTTCCGCCTCGACCCCGCCGCCGCCCTCGACGACGGCCTGCCCGACTGCGCCGGCGCGGTACCGCACGCCGAGCGCACCCTGGCCGCCGAGGCTCCGGCCTGGCGCCGCCTGGCGTTGGCGCCGGAACTGCCGGAATGCGCCGCCCCCGGCATCTACCTGGTCGAGGCGGCGGGCGGCGGGCGCTGCCTGCGCGCCCTGCTGCGGCGGGGCGCGCTGCACGCCCTGGTCGATGGCGAGGCGGACGGCCTGGTGGTGCAGGTGGTGGACGAACTCGGCCGCCCGCAGCCGGCCGCCGCCGCGCAGGTGGGCGAGACCCGCCACCCCGCCGCCGCCGACGGGCGCATCCACCTGCCGCTGCGCGCCGCCGCCGCGGCGCGGGTGCCGGTGCTGCTCACCGCCCCAGACGGGCGTTGCGGCCGTGCCCTGGTCGACTGGCCAGAGGCGAAGCCCGCGCTCGAGGCCCGGCTGATCGTCCCGCGCCAGGGCCTGCGCGCCGGCGAGCCGGCGGTGGTGGTGGTGGCCGCCCAGGTGCGCCGCGCCGGCCGTGCCCTGCCGCTGACGGGCCTGGAGGCGCCGCGCCTGGAGCTGACCTGGCACGGCCAGGAGCGCGTGCTGGCGGCCAGCGCCCTGCCGCTGGCCTTCGACGCCAACGGGGTGGCGCGGCTCGCGCCGCCGGTGCCCGAGGGGGCGATGCGCCTGGCCTGGCGGGTGGCCGGTGGCTGGGAACTGCCGGCGGGGCCGGCCGAGCTGGCCAGCAGCGGCTGGATCGGATCCTTCAACGACGCCCTGGTCACCCGCGAAGCGTGGATGCTGCGTCGCGATCCCGGCGGCGACACCGCCGTGCTGGAATGCCGCGATCTTGACGGCACCCCGCGGCCGGGGCGGGTGGCGCAGCTGTCCGTCGGCCATCGCTGGGCCGGCGGGTGGTCCGGCCCGGTGCGCACCGGGCCGGATGGCGGCGTGCGTCTGAGCGGTCTGGCGGAATGCGTGCATCTGTCGCTGGACACCGACGAGCGCATGTCACAGGGCTGGGATCTGCTGCCGCCCGGCCAGGAGGATGAGACGGTGTCGGCCGGGGTACCGTTGCGCCTGGCTGCGCCCGGGGCTGCCAGCGCCCGCCTGCGTCTTCTGGGCGGTGGCGGCGAGGTGGAGGACCTGGACGGACCGGAGGTGCGGCTCGGGCAGGGCTGGGCGCAGGTCGGGAACCTGCCTGCCGGCCGCTGGCGCCTCGACCTGGCCGCCGCCGACGGGCGCACCTGGCAGCGCAGGATCGCATCCCGGGCGGTCGCGGCCCCGGGGACGGCTGCTGCCTCCGTCCCGGCCCCGCTCGTCCTGGTGGCGAACGTCAGCGACGAGGCGGTGACGGCGGCCCTTGGCGGGCAGTCGCCGCAGGTGCGGGTGCTGGCCCTGGGTTTGGTCGCGGCTCCGACCCAGGATGAGGAAGTCGACAGCCTGCCCCTGCCGGATCTGCCATGGGCGGCCTGGGCTCCGCCGCAAGGACGGATGCTGGTTCGCGACCTCGACGAGGGCGAGCGCTTGGCCCTGCTGCGCCGGGAGCGCACGCCGGGGCTGGGCGTGCACCTGCCGCCCCCGGCCACGGTGGTGGTGCCAGTGACGGCGGAGCTGAAGTTCGATGCCCCGGGTGGGGGCAGCGGCATGTTCGGCAGCCGCTCTGGGGGTGGGAAATCGCGGGCGATCGGCCGCGGGGGGGGCAGCAAGGGCTGCTACAGCCGCGTCGGTGACCTCGGGGTCTCGGGCTGGGACTGGCTGGCGCAGCCGCCGCTGGTGCTCGACCAGCTGCCGGTGGCGGCCGATGGCAGCGTGCGCATCCCGCGCCAGCAGCTGGCCGGGGTGGCGGAACTGGTGGTGCTGGCCTTCGACCACGGACGCATGGCGCAGGCGCGGGTGCTGCTGCCGGCCGCGGCGCCGGCGGCGCGCGAGCGCCGGCTGGCGGTGCCGCTGGCGGCGGGCGATCCGCCCGGAGTGCAGGCCGGGGTGGTGGCGGTGGCGGCGGGCGCCACCATCGAGCTGCCCTCCGGGCCAGGGGCGCGGGTGCGGGTGGTCGACGATGTCGCCGGCCTGGTCGACTGGCTGGCGGCGGCCTATCCCCGCGCCGGGCTGGCGGAGTGGCGGGCGCTGGCGCGCTGGCAGCAGCTCGACGAGCCGGCCCGGCGGGCGCTGTGCGCGCGCCTGGGCTCGCACGAGCTGCATCTGTTCCTGGCCCAGCACGACCCCGCCTGGTTCGAGCGCCATCTGCGCCCGGTGCTGGCGGCACGCCGCCAGCGCTCGCTGGTGGACGATTGCCTGCTCGGCGGCGACCCCGCCCGCTGGCTGGCGGCCGACCGCCATGCCCGCCTCAACGCCTGCGAACGCGCCCTGCTGGCGCGCCGGCTGCCGCCCGACCAGGCGGCGGCCGAACGGCGGGCCCTGGCCGAGGCGCCGGAGGGCGATGCGATCGGCGGCGACACCAGCCGGCTGGTGCAGGCGGCGCTGACCGCCCAGGTGGAGGTCGTCAACCAGGCCAATCAGGCCGACGGAGCGCCCCAGGGGCGCGAGGAGGCGGTGCACGAGCGCGTGCTCCAGGAGAAGGAGGTGGGAGGCAAGGCCAAGGATCTGCGCATCGAGCACGATCTGTTGCGCGATCCCACCCTGGTGCGTGAGGCCGGCTGGTGGCACATGCAATCCAGCGAGGAACGCGCGGACCTGGTGCCCGCCGGCCCCTTCTGGGCCGCCCTGGCCGAGGGCCGGCTGCCGGAGCGCGGCTGGGAATCCCTGTCCACCCCCACCGCGGTGCGCGCCGCCCTGGCGCTGGCGCCGCTGCCGCTGGCGGCCGCCGCCCATCGCCGCGAGGGCGCGCGCCTGACCGCGGCCGGGGCGCTGCTGGTGGTGCGCGAGGCCCCGGCGGTGCTGCCGGCGGGCGAGGCGTCGGTGGCGGTGCACCGCCGCCTGCTCGACCGCGCGCTGCTCGCCGAGCTGGGCGGGCGCGCCCCGGCCCTGGCTGGCGATCCCGAGCCGGGCCGCTCCTATGTGCAGGAGGTGGCGGTGGCCAACCTGGCGCCGCTGCGGCGCACGGTGCAGGTGCTGGTGCAGATCCCCGCCGGCGCGGTGCCGTTCGACGGCGCCGCCGCCACCGCCGTCCACCACCTCGACCTGCCGCCGCACGGCAGCGCCACCTGCCGGCTGGTGTTCGCCTGGCCGCGCCCCGGCGCCTTCGCCCAGTGCGGGGTGTCGGTGTCGGAGGACGGCCGCCGCCTGGCGGCGCTGCCCGGCCATTCCTGGACGGTGGCGGCGCCGCCGCCGGCGCCGGCGGCCGACGACCTCGCCTGGCTGCGCGACGCCCGCCTCGACCAGGCCGGGCTGGAGGCGCGGCGCTGGCGCCTGGCGGATCCCGCCTTCGCCGCCGCCGCCCTCGATCAGCTGCGCCAGCGCCGGCGCTTCGAACCGGAGTGGTGGCAGGCAGCCCTGCACCACGGCCTGATGCCGGCGGCAGGGGAGTGCCTGCGCGACCTGTACTCCTTCCGCCAGGCCGCCGGCCCGCTGCTGGATTCGCCGCTGGTGACCCTCGACCTGCTCGACGACGGCTTCGAGCCGCTGCTCGACTTCGATCCCGCGCCGCTGCCGCCGGCCCTGCGCCGGGCCGGGCATCCCGCCCCCGCCGGCGGGCAGGACGCCCAGCTCTACCGCGATCTGCTCGACCGCCTGTCCCACCGCGCCGCCCCGGATGGCCGCGACCGCCTGCTGCTGGCGGCGGCGCTGCTGCGCCAGGGCCGGGTCGACGAGGCGCGCGCCCAGGCCGGTGCCCTGGACATCACCGGCGACACCCTGCGCGACTACCTCGCCGGCTGGCTGGCGCTGGCGGCTGACGAGGTGGCGCTGGCGCGCCGCGCCGCCGCCGCCCATGCCGACCATCCGCTGCCACGCTGGCGCGACCGCTTCGCCGCCCTGGCGGCGGCGGCGGAGGCCGCCCCGGCGCCCGCACCCGCGCTCGCCCTCGCCCTGGGCGAGGACGGGCGGGTGCTGCTGCGCGCCCGCGCCTGTACCGCCGCGACGGTGCGCTGGCGCGCCCTCGACCTGGAAGCGCTGCCGCCCTTCGCCGCCGCCGCGCCGCCGGCGGCCCTGCGCCGCATCGCCCCGCTCGAGCAGCGCACGGTGTCGTGCGCGGGCGGCGCCCAGGCGCTGGAACCGCCCGCCGCCTGGGGCCGGCGTCCGGCCCTGGTCGAGGCCGAGGCGGGGACGGCGCGCAGCGAACTGGTGGTGGGTGGCGGCACCCTCGACCTCGAACTCGATGCCGAGCGCGGCTGGGTGACGGTGCGCAGCGCCGCCGACGGCCGGGTGGTGCCCGGCGCCTGGGTGCGGGTGCACCGCCGCCAGGGCGATGGCGCCGCCCAGCTGCACAAGGAGGGCAGCACCGACCGCGCCGGCCGCTTCCCCTACGCCGGCGCCCCCGGCCAGCCGCCCGCCCCCGGCACCGCCTGGAGCCTGTTCATCGACGCCGGCCCCGCCGGCCAGGCCCTGCGCACGGTGGAGGCGGCGCGCTGAGCGTCAGCCCCCGCGCTCGCGCCGGCGCCAGGCGGCGGGGCCGGTGCCGACCAGGGCGGTGAAGCAGCGGTTCAGGCGGCTGCGGTCGCTGAAGCCGCAGCGCTCGGCGATCTCGTCCAGGCCGAGGGCGGTGCAGCGCAGCAGGTCGGCGGCGGCTGCCACCCGGCGCTGGCGCACCCAGCGCGCCGGCGAGGTGCCGCGGTGGGTGCGGAAGCGCCGCACCAGCTCCGCCGGCGAGCAGCGCGCCACCCGCGCCAGGCCGGCGAGCGGCAGCGGCGTCGACAGGTGGTGCTCGATGAAGGCGGTGACCGCGATCAGCGGGTCCTCGGCCGGCTCGCCGAGCAGGGCGTCGGCGCGCGCGCCGATGGCGGCGAAGGCGGCGGCGAGGGCGGCATAGGCCAGGGCATAGCCGCGCGCCACCTGGGCGGCGTCCGCCTGCTCGCGCGCCGCCAGTTCGGCGCCCAGCGCCAGCCAGCCGTCCACCAGCTGGGACCCCGGGCCGCCCAGGTGCAGCACCCGGTCGCACCCCGCCACCACCCGCTCGCGCGGCAGGGTGGGCAGGTCGATCGAGGCGTTGAGATGGCGCACCCGCCCGTGGCAGCGCCCGGCCCAGGACAGCCAGGCCGGGATGACATAGAGGTGGCCGGCCTGGAAGGGGATGGCGCGGCCGCCCTGGCGCGCCTCGGCGCCGTCGTCGAGGTTGAGGTAGATGCGCCAGTAGGGGGCTGCGAAGTCGCTGCTGCCCCAGCGGTGGTCGATGGTGGTGCCGCTGAGCGAGAGCAGGCGCAGGCGCAGGCGGTCGGTCACCACCGCGGTGGAACCACCGCCGAAGAGCGGAAACGACACGTCGGGGATCGCGCTGGTCATGGCCGGGGCAGGCCGTCCACGCTAGGCTGGCGGGCGTACCGAGGAACCCCCATGGCCGCTCCCCAGTCCTGCCCCGCCACCGCCGCCTGCTCCGCCCTGCCCGCCGCCCACGGCCCGGTGCCGAGCGCGCGCCAGCTCGCCTGGCATGGGCGCGAGGTCTACGGCTTCGTGCACTTCACCGTCAACACCTTCACCGGCAAGGAATGGGGCTACGGCGACGAGCCGGAATCGGTGTTCGCGCCCAGCGCGCTCGACTGCCGCCAGTGGGTGGCGGCGGCCAAGGCCGGCGGCCTGGGCGCGCTCATCCTCACCGCCAAGCACCACGACGGCTTCTGCCTGTGGCCGACCGCCACCACCACCCACAACATCGCCCGCTCGCCCTTCCGCGGCGGCAAGGGCGATGTGGTCGGCGAACTGGCCGAGGCCTGCCGCGAGGGCGGTATCGGCTTCGGCATCTACTGCTCGCCGTGGGACCGCAACCACGCCGAATACGGCCGCGACGGCTACGTGGCGGCCTATCACGCCCAGTTCGAGGAGCTGCTGACCCGCTACGGCGAGCTGTGCGAGGTGTGGTTCGACGGCGCCAACGGCGGCGACGGCTGGTACGGCGGCGCCAAGGAGAAGCGCGCCATCGACCCAGCCAGCTACTACCGCTTCGACCGCCTGTGGGCGCGCTGCCATGAGCTGCAGCCGGGGGCGGTGCTGTTCAGCGACGCCGGCCCCGACCTGCGCTGGGTGGGCAACGAGCGCGGGGTGGCCGGCTTCACCAACTGGTGCCGGCAGAATCCCGCCGGCCTGGCCCCGGGCGGGGTCAAGGACATCGCCTACCTGACCCACGGCGATCCCGCCGGCACGGTGTGGCGCCCGGCGGAATGCGACGTCAGCATCCGTCCCGGCTGGTTCTGGCACGAGCAGGAGCGCCCCAAGACCGCCGAGCAGCTGTTCGGCCTGTGGCAGGCCTCGGTCGGCCACGGCTCGGCCCTGCTGCTGAACCTCACCCCCGACCGCCGCGGCCTGATCCCCGAGCAGGACGTGGCCGAGCTGGCGGGCTTCCGCCGCCTGGTCGAGGGCTTCACCGCCACCGACCGCGCCGCCGGCCGTCCGGTCATCACCGACGCCCCCGGGCGCGGCGACGCCGCCGCGCTCACCCGCGGCGGCGGCTGGTGGGCGGCGGCCGAGGGCGCCACCACCGCCACCATCGAGATCCAGCTCGAGGCCGAGCAGGCGGTGACCGGCATCCGCATCGAGGAGGAGATCCGCTGCGGGCAGCGGGTCGAGGCCTTCGCGGTCGAGGCCGAGTACGGCAACGCGTGGACCGAGCTGGCGCGCGGCACCACCATCGGGCCGCAGCGCATCCTGCGCCTGCCGCCCTTCGTCAGCCGCCGCCTGCGCGTGCGCATCCTCGCCGCCCAGGCCGCGCCGGTGCTGCGCCGGATCAAGGTCTACTGAGGCGTCCCCGGCCGCTCGTCCCTCCGCCCCACCATGCCGTGGCGGAGGGTGTTCTCGGTGATCACCCGCGGCAGGCAGAACTGCTGCAGGTAGTCCGGCCCGCCCGCCTTGGAGCCGATGCCGGACAGGCGGAAGCCCCCGAAGGGCTGGCGGTGCACCAGCGCGCCGGTGATGCCGCGGTTGAGGTAGAGGTTGCCGACCGCGAAGCCGGCGCGCACCTGCGCCAGCGCCGCCGGCGAGCGCGCGAAGCAGCCGCCGGTGAGGGCGTAGCGGGTGCCGTTGGCGATCGCCAGCGCCTGCTCCAGCGAGTCGGCGGGGATCAGCGCCAGCACCGGGCCGAACAGCTCCTCCTGCGCCAGCCACGAGCCCGGGTCGACCTCGCCGTAGAGGCGCGGCGCCACCCACGCTCCCTGTCCGGCCCAGTCGCCGATGTCGCCGCGCACCAGGCAGCGGTGGCGGGCGTCCAGCTCGGCGCACTGGCGCTCCAGGCGCAGGCGCGCCTGGTCGTCGATCACCGGCCCGAACAGGTGGCCGGGATGGTCGGCGGGGCCGGGCTCGAGCGCGCGCACCGCCTCGGCCAGGCGGGCGGCGAAGTCGCGGTAGCGGTCGCGGTGGACGATGGCGCGCGAGCAGGCCGAGCACTTCTGGCCCTGGTAGCCGAAGGCGCTCGCCAGCACCCCCGCCACCGCCTCGTCGAGGTCGGCCGAGGCGTCGACGATGATGGCGTTCTTGCCGCCCATCTCGGCCAGCACCCGCACCACCTGCCGGCGCTGGTCGAGCGCCTCGGCGGCGCGGCGGTTCAGCCCCAGGCCGACCGCGCGCGAGCCGGTGAAGGCGATCAGCGCGGTGGCGGGATGGTCGGCCAGGGCCGGGCCGACCTCCTCGCCGTCGCCGGGCAGGTAGTGCACCGCCTCGGCAGGGATGCCGGCGGCGAGCAGGTGGCGGTGCAGCGCCCACGCGACCACCGGGGCCTGCTCCGCCGGCTTGAGCACCACCGGGTTGCCCGCCACCAGCGCGGCCACCGCCATGCCGCCGAGGATGGCGAGGGGGAAGTTCCACGGCGCGATCACCACCGCCACCCCGCGCGGGCCGTAGACGGTGTCGTTGGTCTCGCCGGGTGCGTCGACCGCCGCGCCCGCGGCCAGGCGGCAGGCTTGGACTGCGTAATAGCGGCAGAAGTCGATCAGCTCGCAGACCTCGGCGTCGGCCTCGCGCCAGCTCTTGGCGACCTCGCGCACCAGCAGCGCGGCCAGCCGCCAGCGGTCCTCGGCCAGGCGCCCGGCCAGGCGCTCCAGGCAGGCGATGCGCGCCTCCCAGCCGGCCGCCTCCCAGCCCGGCAGGGCGCCGAGGGCGTCGGCCATCGCCCGGCGCTGGTCCTCGCAGCTGAAGTCGGCGCACGGGTGGTTGCTGAACATGGACGGTTCCTTGGCAGGCGGGTCGGCGGGCGTGGGCGCGGCCAGCAGCTCGGCGGACGGGCGGTTCTCCAGGCTGCTGGCGCGCACGAAGCCCTGGTTGGAGGTGTTCTCGAGCAGCCGGCGCACCAGGTAGGCCACCCCCGGCAGCAGCTCGCCCACCGGGCAGTAGACCCGCACCCGCTCGCCGCGCCCGGCCAGCGCCGCCTTGAGCGGGTCGGCCATGCCGTGCAGCAGCTGGAACTCGACCTCGTGCGCGGGGATGCCCAGGCGGTCGCGCAGGGCGATGGCGTGCGCGAGCGAGCGCACGTTGTGGCTGGCGAAGGCCGGGCGCAGCCAGCGGCGGCTCTCCAGCAGGAAGCGGGTGTGGCGCTCGTAGGCGGCGTCGGTGGCGCCCTTGTCGCGGTGCACCGGGCAGTCCCAGCCGCGGCTGTCGGCGAGCGCGGTCTCGTGGTCCCAGTAGGCGCCCTTCACCAGCCGCACCCACAGCGGGGCGCCGCGCGCCTGCGCCCAGGCGGCCAGCATGGCGAGGTCGTCGCCGCAGCCGCGCAGGTAGGCCTGGATGGCGATGCCCAGGCCGTCCCAGGCGCGGAACTCGTCCTCGCCGCCGAGCGTGCGCAGGATGTGCAGGGTGGCGTCGCGGTAGGCGTGGTGCTCCATGTCGAGGTTGACCAGCGCCCCGGCGGCGCGTGCGGCGCGCAGCAGCGGGCGCAGGCGGGCGCCGACCCGTGCGCAGGTGCCGGCAGGGTCGGCGGGCTCGAAGCGGCTGGTGAGGGCCGAGAGCTTGATGCTGAGGTTGACCGCCGGCACCCCCGGCTGCGCCGGCCAGGCGGCGGCGGCCCCGGTCAGGGCGGGCAGCAGCTCCAGGTAAGAGGCCAGGTAGGCGTCGGCCTCGGCCTCGGTCAGCACCGCCTCGCCCAGGCGGTCGACGGTGAAGCACAGCCCGCGGCGGTGCAGGCGGTCGAGGTGGCGCACGATGGCGGGGATGCGCGCCCCGAGCAGGAAGCGCGCCGCCAGCTCGCGCGCGCCCAGGCCGGCGAGCGCGCCGACCCACCCGGCGGGGGCGGCGGGCAGCGCCGCCAGGGCGCGCCGCGCCGGTTCCGGCAGGCGGCCCGCCACCGGCTGCAGGTGCTCGCGCAGCAGGCGCGCGGCGGTGGCGCCGTCGCGCGCCGAGGGCAGCGCGTCGATGAAGCGGAACAGCGCCAGCTGCAGCGCCGGGTCGGAGAGCGACAGGGCCATGCCGCGGTCGTGCAGCCAGGCGCGCGACAGCGGCCAGGGCTGGTGGGCGGCCTGGGCCGCGAACAGCTCCAGCCCGATCCGGCGGATGCTCCGTTCGAGAGGGTCCATGCCCCAGGATACCCGCAAATCCGCCCGCCGTCTGCCGCACCCCGCAGCAGCGCCCGGACCTGTCATCCCTTCCTGGGCGGGCTCAGCGCTGCTCGGCCTCGATCCGCACCTGCGGCGGGGGCACGATGCGGCCGCGGCTGGCCACCACCTGGGCGGGGGTGACCAGGTCGCCGATGCCGCGGTTGCGCTCGCAGTCGAGGCTCACGCCGGCGTAGTGCAGCGCCGCCAGCACCACCGTCGAGCAGATGTACCAGCGCCCGACCTCGGCCGGGGTGTCGGGGTGCAGCTCGGCATTGGCGATGCCGAACATGCCGATGAAGTCGTAGCCGTACCAGTGCCCGGCCTTCTCGCGCGCCACCCGCACGAACTCGTCCAGGCGGGCGGTGTCGATGCGGTCGCGGCGGTCGAGGCGGTAGACGTCCCAGCGGTGGCCGGCGAGCAGGTCGAGGCCCTCGTCGGTGTTGGGCCCCTTGAAGCTCTGCGAGGAGAACTGCACCAGGCGGCCGGGCCTGGCCGGGTCCTTGACCACGATGGCGAGGTGGCCGTAGCGGTAGAGGCTGTAGGCGACGTGGTTGAGGTTGCCGGTGGCGATGCTGCGCGCGGCCTCGGCCTCGCCCATGCGGAAGGCGAGCACGTCGCCCTCGAGCAGGGCGTCGCGGGCGATGGCGAAGGCGTCGGGGGCGGCGAGCGGGGCGTCGGGATCCCACGAACCGACCTTGCGGAAGCTGACGCGGTCGGATTCCGGCACCGCGGCGAGGTTCCCGGCGGCGGTGGGGGCCTCCATCCAGCGCAGCACCCACACGCCCTGGTGTTCGCGCGGGGCGTCGGCGCAGGCGGCGAGCAGGATCACGGTGGCGAGCAGGACCACGCGCATGGGTCAGCCTCCGCGCAGGTGTTCGATCAGGATCTTGGCGCCCAGGCCGACCAGGACCAGGCCGCCGGCGATCTGCACCCGCCCGTGGCCGAGTGCGGCCAGGCGGCCGCCGAGCAGGCCGGCGGGCAGGCAGCAGGCGAAGGTGGTGGCGCCGATCAGGGCCACGGTGAGCAGCAGCGGCATGGCGATGAAGGCGAAGGTCACCCCCACCGCGAGGGCGTCGATCGAGGTCGCCACCCCGAGCAGCAGCAGGCGGCGCCAGCCCATCTCGCTGGCGTCGGCCTCGTCGCCGCCGCGCCAGCCCTCCCACGCCATCTTGCCGCCCACCGCCAGCAGCAGCGCGAAGGCGATCCAGTGGTCGACCGCCGCCAGCGGCTCCTTGAGCGCGGCGCCGCCCAGCCAGCCGAGCAGCGGCATCAGCGCCTGGAAGCCGCCGAAGGTGGCGGCCATGGCGAAGGCGCGGCGCACCCGGCCGGGACGCGCGCCGGCCGATGCGGTGGCGGCGATCGCCACCGCCACCGCGTCGGCGGAGAGGGCGAGGCCGGTGGTGATGGCGGTGACGGCGTCATGCATGGCGCGCGGCAGGATGCCGGCGCGGGCGGCGCTGGCCAGCGCCGGCGACGGGCCAAGGTGTCGCCATGCTGCTGACCCCCGCCGATCCGCGCCTGGCCTTCGACTGCCCGCAGCCGGTCGACCGCGGCCTGGCCGAGGTGCGCCTGGCGCGCTTCCCGCGCGCGGTCGAGGGCCTGCTCGCCGGCCAGATCGGCCCGCTCGCCAACCTGCGCCCGTCGCCCGGCTGCTGCCTGCGCCTGGCCACCGACAGCCCGTGGCTGGAGCTGCGCTTGGCGCGCCTGCGCCACCACCAGCCGGTGGCCCAGTCGCTGGCGATGGAGGTGCAGCACGCCGACGGCGTGCTCACCGTCGAGAGCCCCGACCTGCGCGAACGCGACGGCGACCTGGCGGTGCGCCTGGCCACCGGCCTGGAGCGCGGCGGCGGCAGCGCCGCCTGCGCCCTGTGGCTGCCCGCCATCGCCACCTGCGCCGTGGCGGGGGTGGCGGTGGCCGAGGGCGCGCTGGTCGAGGCCGCGCCGGTGCCGCCGCCGCGCTGGCTGGCGATCGGCGACAGCCTGACCCAGGGGTTCTCGTGCCGGTCGCCGCTGGCCGGCTGGGTGGCGCGGCTGGAGCGGCGCTGGGGCCTGCGCGCCTGGAACCTGGGGGTGGGCGGCATCCGCATCGAGCCCGAGGCCTTCGCCTGGGCGCTGGCCGCGCAGCCGTGGGGGCTGGTGACGGTCAACCTCGGCAGCAACCACGGCTGGCGCGACTCCGACGCCGCCCTGGCGGCTGGGCGCGCGCTCGAGCTGGCGCGCCTGGTGCTGGCGGCGCGGCCGGCGCGGGCGGTGTGGATCCTGCCGCCGTGGAAGCCGTGCGAGGACGGCAAGGGCCCGCCCGAGTACATGGGCGTGCCGCTCGACACCGCCGCCGGGGCGCGGGTGGGGCGGGTGCGCGCTGCCCTGCGCGACGCCCTGGAACCGCTCTCGCCCGAGCTGGAGCTGGTCGACGGCAGCGCCTGCATGCCGCACGACCACCGCTGGCTGCCCGACGGCCTGCACCCCGACGCCGCCGGCTTCGCCCGCTTCGCCGACGCGATTGCGGCGCGCCTTGCCGCCCCCTGACCCGGGCGCTCAGCCGTTGTACGAGCAGTACGGCTCCGCCCCCAGCTCGTCGCCGCCGACGGCATAGGCGCGGGCGCGGCAGCCGCCGCAGTGGTCGCGGTGGTCGCACACGCCGCACTTGCCGTGGTAGCCGGCGCGGTCGCGCATGGCGAGGAACAGCGGGCTGTCGCGCCAGATCGCGCTCAGCGGGCGCTCGCGCAGGTTGCCGGCGGGCAGGTCGAGGAATCCGCAGATCTGCACCTGGCCGGTGGACGACACGAAGGCGAAGGCGCTGCCGCCCAGGCAGGGGGTGGCGCCGAGCGCGCGCGGCTCGCGGCCTTCTTCTGCGAACACCCGCATGGAATGCGGCGCGCAGGTGACTTTCACCGGCAGGTCGCCGCGCTCGGCCTCGGCGCGCACGCGCAGCAGGGCGTCCTCGTACAGGCGGGCGGTCAGCTCGCGGCCGCGCAGCTGGCGCGCGCGTCCGGTGGGCACCAGCAGGAACACGTCCCACTTGGCGGCCCCGAGCTGGCGCGCGAGCGCCGCCAGGCCCTCCAGCTCGTGGTGGTTGCCGGCGTGGATGGTGCTGTTGACCTGGAAGGGCAGCCCGGCCGCGCGCGCCGCCGCCGCCGCCCCGGTGACCATGGCGAAGGCGCCGTCCCAGCCGCGGAAGGCGTCATGGCCGGCGGCGGTGGTGCTGTCGATCGACAGCGAGATGCCGGCGATGCCGACCTGGCGCATGCGCTCGGCCGCGGCGCGGTCGACGTAGGCGCCGCAGGGCGCCGCCACCACCACCAGCCCGCGCCGGTGGCCGTGCGCGGCCAGCTCCCAGAAGTCCGGGCGCAGCATCGGCTCGCCGCCGGTGAGGATGAGGATGGGCGCCATGGCGGTGCGCCCGGGCATGGCGCCGCCGGCTCGGGGGGGGCGGCCGGGGTGGGCCGCCGCCGGGCGGGAATCCGCTCCCCCGCCCATGCCGGCGAGATCGTCGATCAGGGCCAGGGCCTCGGCGTGGTCGAGTTCGCCGGGAGGCGGGGCGCGCAGGGCCTCGGCGCGGCAGTGCCTGCAGGCGAGCGGGCAGGCGCGGGTCAGCTCCCAGGCGAGTACGCGCAGGGGGGGGACGGCAGGCGCGGCGGTCATGCCCCCACCCTTGGCCTTATCCTGGTCGCCGCAACCGCGCCCCCCGTCCGGCGGCTGGAACACTCCGCGCTAGACAGTCCCGCGACCGGGCCACTCTGACCCGCCCCCACGAGAGAATTATGGCCAAGCGCGACTATTATGAGGTTCTTGGCGTCGAGCGCGGGGCCTCCATCGACGACATCAAGAAGTCCTATCGCAAACTGGCGATGAAGTTCCACCCTGACCGCAATCCGGGCGACAAGGAGGCCGAGACCAGGTTCAAGGAGGCCGCCGAGGCCTACGAGGTGCTCTCGGACGAGAAGAAGCGCGCCCGCTACGACCAGCACGGCCACGCCGGCGTCGACGGCATGGGCCACGCCGGCCAGGGCTTCCAGTCGATGGAGGACATCTTCGCCCAGTTCGGCGATATCTTCGGTGGCGGCAACATCTTCGACCAGTTCTTCGGGGCCGGCGGCGGGCGCGGGGAACGCAACCAGGGGGCCTCGCTCAAGCTCGGGCTCGAGATCCCCTTCCGCGAGGCGGTGAAGGGCTGCACCCGCACCATCGAGCTGAAGCGCAACGAGACCTGCACCACCTGCCACGGCACCGGCGCCAAGGCCGGCACCAAACCCAAGACCTGCACCCTCTGCCACGGCCACGGCGCGGTGCGCCAGGGCCAGGGCTTCTTCGTGGTCCAGACCACCTGCCCGCAGTGCGGCGGCAGCGGCCAGATGATCGGCGACCCCTGCCGCGACTGCCGCGGCCAGGGCGTGGTGCCGCAGAAGGTCACCATCAAGGTGCGCATCCCGGCCGGGATCGAGGACGGCTCGCGCCTGCGCGTGTCGGGCGAGGGCGAGCCAGGGCGCGACGGCGGCCCGCGCGGCGACCTCTATGTCTATGTCCAGGTCGCCGCCGACCCGTTCTTCGAGCGCCACGAGGACGACGTGGTGTGCAAGGCCCCGGTGACCTACGCCCAGGCCGCCCTGGGGGCCGAGATCGACATCCCCACCCTCGACGGCTCCGCCACCCTGCGCATCCCCGCCGGCACCCAGCCGGGCGAGGTGCTGCGCATGCGCGGCCTCGGCATCGGCGAAGGCCGCCAGCGCGGCGACCAGCTGGTGGTGGTGCAGGTGACGGTGCCGCGCAAGCCCACCGACCGCCAGCGCGAACTGCTGCAGGAGCTCGGCCGCATCGAGGACGACCAGGGCGAGCAGCGCTCCTTCTTCGACCGCATCAGAAAGATGTTCACCTGACCATGAGCGACCCCGCCCCCCAGCCCGCCCCCGCCCCCCAGCCCGCCCCCGCCGCCGAGCAGCCCGCCCCCGAGGCTGCCGCCTCGGCCGAGACCATCACCCTGCCGGTGGCCGAATTCGAGGCCCTGCGCCGCGAAGTCGGCGAATGGAAGGAGCGCTGCCTGCGCAACCAGGCCGAATTCGACAACGTGCGCAAGCGCCTGCGCAAGGAGGCCGACGAGGCCGGTACGCGCGCGGTCGCGCGCTCGGTCAAGCCGCTGCTCACCGAGCTCGACAACCTCGGGCGGGCGATCGACGCCGCCCGTCCCGAGGCCTTCACCGAGTTCGCCCAGGGCGTGACCATGATCCGCGAGAACCTGCGCGCCGGGCTCGCCGGCCAGGGGCTGGAACAGGTGGTGTGCGAAGGGGTGTTCGATCCCGCGGTGCACGAGGTGCTGGCCGAGCACGAGGACGCCAGCGTGCCCAAGGGCACCATCCTCCAGGTCCACCGCACCGGCTGGAGGCTCAAGGAGCAGCTGGTGCGCGCCGCCCAGGTGGTGGTGGCGCGGCCGCCGGCACCCGCCGGAGCATGACGGTTTTGCATCATTGTTGATGTGAAAATGGATTGACGACGGACCGCTGCCGCGCTCGGGGCGGCAGCGGTCCCAGTCCTGCATCCGGATGCGTTCTGTCTGGTTTCTGCCGCGAAATGCCGCATTGACCCCGGTCGCGGAATGAGGGTAATCCCGAGTGTTTGTTCGGAATTGTGCGAGCAAACATCCCGCTCATTCTGGCGCGCGTATGGTTTGAAATGCGCACCACGCATCGTAACCCATGCGGAATAGCGGTGCGGTAAACCCTCAAAATGGATTTTCGGATTTGCTTAGCCGAAATGGCCTACCGTCGCGGCTCCACCGCAAAGGAGGCGTCATGGACATCGTCCTGGCCCTGGCCGCCACAGCACTCGGCCTTGGTCTTCTCACCACCCGCTCTCTCCGCACCCTGCGGCCCGCCGTCCTGGCGTTGGCCGTGGTGATCGGCGCCGTCGGCGCCGTCGGCGCCGCCGGTGCCGCCGAAAACACCGTCGCTGGCGTCTCCGCCGCGGCCAACACCACCGCCACCAAGGCCGCAGCCGATACCCACGCGGCGGTTGCCGGTGCGGCCGGTGCGGCCGCCCATGTGGGTGGCGGCGAAGCCAACCTGATCCTGCCTTCGCTCGACAATTCCACCAAGGTGGGCCTGGTCGAGGTCACCACCAAGGACGGCAAGAAGATCACCACCAAGGGCTCGGTGCCCTGGAACGCCCCCGGGCTCAAGGAAGGCGACGCCGGCTACACCAAGCCGGTGTTCTTCCTCGGCCTCAGCGGCAAGGCCTTCCTGATGGGCGGCCTGCTCATCTGCGTGCTCGGCTTCGTGTTCGGCCTGATGGTCTACAAGAACGTGCAGAACCTGCCGGTGCACAAGTCGATGCGCGACATCTCGGAACTGATCTATGAGACCTGCAAGACCTACCTCGTGACCCAGGTCAAGTTCCTCGGCATCCTGTGGGTGCTGATCGCGGTGATCATCATCGCCTACTTCGGCTTCCTGACCCCCGACGGCGCCGGCGGCAGCGGGCTGGGCGCCTACAAGGTGTTCATGATCCTGGCCTGCTCGGTGATCGGCATCCTGGGCTCGGTCGGCGTGGCCTGGTTCGGCATCCGCATCAACACCTTCGCCAACAGCCGCACCGCCTTCGCCGCCCTGCGCGGCAAGGGCTACCCCTGCTACGGCATCCCGCTGATGTCGGGCATGTCGATCGGCACCCTGCTGATCTCGGTCGAGCTGATCATCATGCTCGGCATCCTGCTGTTCCTGCCTGCCGACCTCGCCGGCCCCTGCTTCATCGGCTTCGCCATCGGCGAGTCGCTGGGCGCGGCGGTGCTGCGCATCGCCGGCGGCATCTTCACCAAGATCGCCGACATCGGCTCCGACCTGATGAAGATCGTCTTCAAGGTGAAGGAAGATGACGCCCGCAACCCGGGTGTGATCGCCGACTGCACCGGCGACAACGCCGGCGACTCGGTCGGGCCCACCGCCGACGGCTTCGAGACCTACGGCGTGACCGGCGTGGCCCTGGTGACCTTCATCATGCTCGCGGTCCACGACCCGACCATCCAGGTCCAGCTGCTGGTGTGGATCTTCGCCATGCGCGTGGCCATGATCGGGACCTCGGTCGGCAGCTACTTCCTCAACGACTGGTTCATCGCCAAGCCCAAGTTCGGCAACGCGGTGAAGTTCAACTACGAGGTTCCGCTGACCACCCTGGTGGTGATCACCTCGGTGGTGTCGGTCATCGTCACCTTCGTGCTCTCGAAGCTGCTCATCCCCTCGGTCGGCACCGCGGCCAACGCCGGCGACCTGTGGTGGCAGCTCTCGCTGATCATCTCCTGCGGCACCGCCGCCGGCGCGATCATCCCCGAGCTGGTCAAGGTCTTCACCTCCGTCCATTCGCGCCACGTGCGCGAGGTGGTCACGGCCTCGAAGGAAGGCGGCGCCTCGCTGAACATCCTCGCCGGTCTGACCGCGGGCAACTTCAGCTGCTACTGGCTCGGCCTGATGATGGTCGCGCTGATGGGCATCGCCTACTGGGTCTCGGGCATGGGCCTGGCCGCCGCCCTCGGCGGCGGGAACATCGGTGCCACCATGGCCGCGGTGTTCGCCTTCGGCCTGGTCGCCTTCGGCTTCCTCGGCATGGGTCCCGTGACCATCGCCGTCGACTCCTACGGCCCGGTGACCGACAACGCCCAGTCGGTGTTCGAGCTCTCGCAGATTGAGCAGATCCCCAACATCAAGGACGAGGTGAAGAAGGACTTCGGCTTCGACACCAACTTCGAGGTCGGCAAGGAGCTGCTGGAGGAGAACGACGGCGCCGGCAACACCTTCAAGGCCACCGCCAAGCCGGTGCTGATCGGTACCGCCGTGGTGGGCGCCACCACCATGATCTTCTCGATCATCATGGAGCTGACCGGCGGCCTGGCCGATGCGACCCAGGTGTCCAAGCTCGGCCTGACCTACGCCCCGTTCCTGCTCGGCCTGGTCACCGGCGGCGCGATCATCTACTGGTTCACCGGCGCCTCGACCCAGGCGGTGGTGGCCGGCGCCTACAAGGCGGTCGAGTTCATCAAGAAGAACATGAAGCTGGAAGGGGCCACCAAGGCCTCGACCGAGGACAGCAAGAAGGTGGTCGAGATCTGCACCATCTACGCCCAGAAGGGCATGTGGAACATCTTCCTGGCGATGTTCTTCTCGACCCTGGCCTTCGCTTGCGCCGAGCCCTTCTTCTTCATCGGCTACCTGATCGGTCTGGCGGTGTTCGGCCTCTACCAGGCCATGTTCATGGCCAACGCCGGCGGCGCCTGGGACAACGCCAAGAAGGTCGTCGAATGCGAGCTGCGCGCCAAGAACACCCCGCTGCATGAGGCTTCGGTGGTCGGTGATACCGTGGGTGACCCCTTCAAGGACACCAGCTCGGTGGCCATGAACCCGGTGATCAAGTTCGCCACCCTGTTCGGCCTGCTGGCGGTCTCGCTGGCGGTCGGCCTGGATCGCCAGGTGTCCATCGGCCTGGCCGTGGTCTTCTTCATCGTCAGCGCGATCTTCGTCTACCGCAGCTTCTACAGCATGCGCATCGAAGGCGCCCAGATCCACTGATCGCGATCCGGGCCATCCCGCTGAGGGATCCAGACAGCCGCGCCGCAAGGCGCGGCTGTCTGCGTTTGCGGCCGGCGCGCTGGCTTTGCCCCGGAAGCCTGGCCTGATGACGCCATGCGCCTGCTCCCCCTGCTCCTGATCGCCCTCGGCCTGGCGGGCTGCGCCCGCAGCGACCTGCCCCCGGTGCAGGTGGTGGGTGCCCTCGACCTCCAGCGCTACAGCGGGCGCTGGTACGAGATCGCGCGCTACGACCACATCTTCGAGCGCGGCATGGTCGCTGTCACCGCCGACTACACCCCGCTGCCGGATGGACGCATCGCGGTGGTCAACGCCGGCCGCACAGGCGGCCTCGACGGGGCGGAAAAGCGCGCCGAGGCGGTGGCCTGGCTGCCCGACCCGGCCGAGCCGGCCAAGCTGCGGGTGCGCTTCTTCTGGCCGTTCTGGGGGTCCTACTGGGTGCTGGCGCTGGATCCCGGCTACCGCTGGGCGGTGGTCGGCCATCCCTCGCGCGACTACCTGTGGTTCCTCGCCCGCACCCCCGTCTTGGCGCCCGGCGACCGTGCGGCGATGGAGGCGGCGGCGCGCGCCCAGGGCTTCGACCTCGCCCGCCTGCTCGAGGTCGCCCAGGTGCCGTGATGAAGCCCGGCCCGCAGCCGTCGGGTGGGGTTGATCTGGATCATGGCCCTGCCGGACCCCGCCCGCTAGGCTGCCGGCATGGATACCCCCGCCCCGCTCCGCCTGCTCGACGCCGCCCCCATCGTGCCCGGGGCCAATGTCTCCCGCCCGATCCACGAGGCCAACGGCTGCAAGATCGTCCTCTTCGCCATGGACGCCGGCCAGGCGATCAGCGCCCACACCGTGCGCTTCCCGGCCCTGGTCCAGGTGCTCGACGGCGCCCTCCAGGTCACCGTCGGCGAGGCGCTGCACGCGGTGGTGGCGGGCGAAGTGATCCTGCTGCCGGCCGCCCTGCCACATGGGGTGCGCGCCGAGCAGCCGTCGCGCTGGCTGCTGACCATGATGCGCCCGGCCTGAGGCCGATACAGAAAGGGGTGGCCATCGGGAGCCCGGGAAGCCGGGCTTGGGCAGGTTCAGACGCGTCTGGGCGGTATTCTCGCGACCTCCTTGGGCGTTGATCCTTGCAGCGCCGACCTGGTGCTTCTGTTCAACCTGCCCCACTGCGAGGACCTGGGCGCACTGCTCCGCTCAGCGGTGGCGGCGGTTCGCCCAGGAGGCCGGGTGGCGGCGATCCACTGGCGCTGCGGTGTGCCGACCACGCGCGGCCACGACCTATCCATCCGTCCCCGCCCGGAAGCCATGCGTGGCTGGCTGGTGCAGGCGGGCTCGAGCATCGCCACCGAGCCGACGGTGCGGCCTCCTTAGTGGGCGTGGCGAAATGCGAATGACCGAAGAAATGCCGTGGGATTCAGCACCTCATCCCGTCGAAGACGCCAGAGAATGTCAGGGCAACCGCGGTGCATTCACCCCCATCCTGGGAATCTTCGCATGCGAATCGATGACCCTCTGACCCAGCAGCGCATCGACCAGACCCCGTTGATGTCGGTGCACCTGAATCCGCGCAGCCGGGATGAAACGGTGAAGATGATGCGTGGCCTGCAGGCGGTTTATGGCGATCTGGAGGCTCGGCAGGCGATTTTGGCGCTGATCCGCCAGGACGTCCTGGGCCAGGTCCGCGACGATGTGGGCCGACCGGGCATGGATCTGTGGTCGATCTTCGTCCTGCTGTGCTGCCGGGAGGCGCTGCGGTTGGACTATGACCGACTGGAGGACCTGGTGGAGAACCATCGGTTGGTGCGGGCGGCGCTGGGCATCGGCGATTGGCAGCAGCAGGAGGTGTTCGACTGGACGCGAATCTGGCGCAATGTGCGCAAGGTCCGGGCCGAGACGGTTGCCGAGATCAGTCGGAGGGTGGTTCGGCTGGGGCATCAGGTCGCGCCGGAGGCTCCCACCCACGTGCGGGTCGACAGCTTCGTGATGCAGACGAACGTACACCACCCCAGCGACATCCGGCAGGTGGCCGATGGCCTGCGGGTGGTGCTGCGCCACGCCACGCGCCTGGCGGAGGCGATCGGGAGCACGTTGCTGCGCCAGCATGCGCACCTGGAGCGCCGGTCCCGGCACCTGGTGCTGGCGGCGAGCCGGGCATCGGCGTCAAGGCACCGCGATCGCGAGGAGCGCCTGGCGGCAGCGGTCGCCGCCCTGTGCGACTTCGCCGACGAGCGCTGCGACCAAGCGCTGGTGTTGAGCGGGCAGTCCCGGCAGGCCGAACCGGGGCTCGACGCCATCACCCACGCCCAGGCATCCAGCGAGCACCGCTGGATGATGCTCGACGTGACGGCCTTGGCGACCTGCACCCACGTGGCGCGCGAGCGCCTCGTCCTCGGCCGGCCGGTCGCCTTGTCTGATCGCTTGTTCAGCATCTTCGAGCCGCACACGGAACTGATCTACCGGGGCAAGGCCCGGGCAGCGGTTGAGTTCGGTCACCGGGTCCTGGTCGCCGAGGACGCCGCCGGCTTCATCGTCGCCGCCGAGGTCATGCCCAACGGCCAGCAGGACCGCGACGCTGCGATCCCGCTGGTCGAAAGACTGAAGGCCGCGCACCCGGCCCTCACCAGCGCCTCCTTCGATCGCGGATTCCACAGCCCCGAGAACGCCCGACGCATCGCCGACCTGCTGCCCGACGCCTGCCTACCCAACTCCGGCGAGAAGGCCCTCGCCGCCCAGGCTGCCAGCGCCAGCGCCTCCTGGACCTGGCAGCGACGCCACCACTCCGGCATCGAGGCCGCAATCGGCTCCCTGCAAGACAACCGCGGCTGCCGCCGCTGCCCCGACAAGGGTCGCCACGGCTATGCCCGATTCCTCCAGACCGCCGTCCTTGCCAGCAACCTCATCACCCTGGGCCGCCTCTGCTGGGCCAAGGACGACCCTGAGGCCCTGCCCGCACGATCGCGCCGCAAGGCCGCGTAGAGCCGCCACCCCCGGATCCTGGACGCCCTATCAGGGGCCAGGGGCGAAGCCCCGGCGGAGGTCTGGATCCACTGCCTGGAAAGGCTCTCGCGAGCGATCTACGCCTGCCCATGACCGCATGGGCCCCCTGCGCCCAGGGGAATTGGTGGCGGGCCAGCCAAACAGGTGGGTTTTGCGACCGCCACTCCTTACCACATCGGCCTGGTTGGTAGCACGCTGGTCGCGCGCAGATCGTCACCCCTCCCCGCTACGCCACGCGCCATCGTTGAAGGGGGCGCAACTGGCAGCGGAGACCGGCTTTCGAGCTTGAAAACCGCCCGCATGATGCGGTCATAAGCTGTTTCATAGAAGCGGTATACGGGGAATAAACCGGGGTCAGAGGTAGCGGCTATTTCGGATCCATCCCCGTACTGCCAGGCCGCGTCGATGAACTCGGTGCACCCGACCATGGGCGAGGGCGATGTTCTCGACCATGGTGATGTGGTGCTCGGCGGCGATGGTCTTGATGCACTGGGCGACCTCGTCTTGCTGTTCGTCCGATGTTGGCGCCTTACGTCATGCGGTAAATTTCCTAAAATGGTAAATGGATCTTCTGAGGAACTTGTGTGTTTCGTCCTGCTGCCCTTGCTGGCGTCCGCTCTCTGCGCTGGCGCTGAGATGCCGAGACGACTGAATGTCATCCTGGTCAAATTTCATGATCTTGGGCTGGCTATCGGCTGCAATGATGCCTGCGGCGCGCGCACCCAGTCTTGCCAGGTTGGACGCCGATGCCGGGCGATCGTCCTCGTATGTGGATCCATCGCATCCCCTGACTCGCGTCTGCGTCGTGGCTGGGCTTGACTGCAGCTTGACAGATGACCCAAATTTGGTATTTGGTTTGTAGCGCAGACCGGATCCTCCCAGCCCGAGGCAGCCATGACATCAGTCCACCTCCTTGCCTGTCACCTGTTCGCGGCCAGCACCGCCGCGGCGGTGACCATCGACGATTTCGAGGCCAGCCGTCTTGGGCTGCGCGGACACGGTGCCGATGGCATGAAGTCGGAGGTCTCCCTGGTCAGCGCGCCGGACGGCCGCAAGGGCACAGCCCTGCGCCTGTCGTGGCCGAACAGGCAAGTAATCTACGCGGACTGCTCGTATCTGTCGCAAGTGCCGATGACCATGTTCGACGCGGGCGTCGCTGGCGAGGCGCGCGCCTGGCTCTACCTGGGGCCCGACGCCCAGGTGGAACAGTTCGCCATCCGCCTGCGCGACGCGAATGAGGAGGTCTTCCAATGGCGGGTGAAGGTCCCCAGGGGCCAGGGCTGGCGGGAAGTGGTCATACCGTTGAATGCGGCCAAGCCGGACGGCAGCTGGGGGCCGAGCGGCAAGGTCGACAAGGTCATCGACCTGCCCGTGCGCCTGCACGGCTACGCCGTCACTTTCAGCGCCACGGACAGTCCGGCAGGCGAAATCTTCATCGACGATGTCAGTGTGGCGAAGTAGGGCGGCCATGCGCAGTCTGCTCCTGCTCGCCTCCATCGGAATTCTCGCCTCAGACGAGGGCGCCTGGCAACCCATTGGGCCGGGCTTCGAGCCCGGCACAGCCATCGCCTACCAGGTTCGCTGCGATGCCGCCGACGAGCGGCGCCTGTGGTGTGCCACCCGTCCTTTCGGAGTGTGGAGCAGCGGCGATGGCGGCGTCACCTGGACCCGGCATGGGGCTCCGCCCACCGATGCCGACGGCGCCGTGGGGGTGAACAACGGCATGGTGCAGGATTCATCCACACCCGGCCGATGGCTGCTTGGCTACGAGCGCTCCGGCGTGTGGATCAGCGCAGACGACTGCCGCACGTGGACGGCCAGCAATGCCGGTATCCGCCGTGGTCGTGGCATGAATGCCGTCAGCCTGGCGCTGGACCCGCAGGATCCGCGCCGGGCGCTGCTTGGCACGGATGGAGGACTCTATGCATCCGACGATGGCGGACGGCGCTGGAAGCGCGTGACCGCCGGCCTTCCCACGGGAACGACAGCCAGCGCGGGCACGGACGTATCGCTGACCATCACGGCAATCGTCCACGATCCGCATCGCCGGGGCCGCATACATATCGCGGTCTATGCCACCGGCGAGGGGGAGCGGGCCGGCGTGTTCCGCTCCGACGATCGCGGCCTGACCTGGCAGCGCACCAGCGACGGCATCGACCGTGCTTCCGTCGACTATTCTGGCATGCCGCTGCAGGGCGACATGGCCTTTGCCCTCGATGTCGATCGGTACCATCAGGGCGGTCTGGTGGTGCAGACGGCCAGTGGCATCTACCGCAGCGACAACGCCGGTGAGTCGTGGATCCGCATTCGCGCCGGAGGCGGCACGGGCCCGGTGGTGTGGGATCGGGCGAAGCCGGATCGCATCTGGCTGGCCTCCGACGATGGCGTGTGGATCAGTGATGATCGCGGCGCGGGTTGGCGCCAGGCCAGTACCGGCTTGCCCCTTGGACGCCGGCCTGGCGCCGTTCCGCTGCGCGTGCCCCTCATCGCCCAGGATGGCACCACGCGCGTCATCGAAGTATGGCCTCTGCGCGATGTCTACAGCGGCCGTTCCTTTGCCCAGGCGGGATCCTGGATGTATCTGGCATGGACCGATGGTGTCTATCGTCGTCGCGTGTCGCCGTGAACGGGGTCGCCAGCGCCCACTGGTGTCATTTCTGGCCGCAGCATCTGCATTCAGCCCGGAGGCCCAGTGCCTCGGACTGGCGGTTGTCAGCTGTCGAAGGTATCATCAGAGGCAACACCCGCAGAGCAGCATCATGAGCAACTCGGGCCGTGCTTCACATCGAAAACCGGCAGGACCTCACTCGAACCGGTTCCCAGCACGCGCAGCCGTTTTATTGCTCACGGCGGCGGCCGTGGCGGTGACAGGTTCGCTCTGGCTCATGCATGAATCAACACCGAGCGTAGATCGCACCGCCTTCGAAGGGCGCGGTGGCGAGGTGTGGCTGACCGGGGGACAGGTACCCGTGCCAGACCTGCTGCCGCAGCCAGCAACGGCGAGTGCTGCCGCCGCAGTCCTCGCCATGCAGGGGCGTTCGCTGACATCTCTTGTCGCCCTGCTCGGCCAGGGCCAGCGGGTCGATGCCACAGCCGCCGGGACCCACGCCCTGTTGTGGCCGAGCGCCGTCGGCCTCGCCCATCCCGAGCAGGGGCAATGGCCGGTAGCCCATGTTCTAGCCGTACTCGGCCGTGGCGGCACACGCATCGATCGCATTATGTTGATCGGTTCGCTCGGCCGCATCCTTGAAGAACGTCCTGGTCCTCCCGGCTATGAAACCATGGAGAAGACACCATGACAACGCGCGCATTCTCTCTCATCGAACTGCTGGTCGTGGTGTCCATCATCGCCATCCTGGCGGCCATGCTGTTGCCGGCAGTCTCGCTGGTGCGCAGTACCGCTCGCACTGCCGTCTGCGCCAACAACCTCAGGCAGATCGGCTTGGCGCTGCAGGATTACGCCAACGACTGGGACGGGCAGTTCCCGTTCTGGGAGATGGCGGCTGCGGATATGGGCGGACCGTGGGGCACCTCCAACCAGAACACCCACTGGGGACACTGGACCGCCAAGATCGCCGGGCACCTGGACGTCAGGCCACTGGAGCCGCCTGCCTACTTTGCATGTCCGGACGGCAATTGGAAACGGTCGCAGATCGGCAATGCGGCACAGTTCTTCATGTCCAGCTATGGCATGAACGCCAATCTTCCGGCGTCTCTTCTTGCGAGCCAGGGCATGGCCGGCGGATTCAGCGGCATCGTCCGGTCTCGCGTTCCGCAACCCAGCCAGACCATCGCCGTCAGCGAGATCTGGGGCATCAACACCGATGGGACCTCGACCAACATCAGCGCCAAGATCGACATCGCCGCCCGCGGCTACGTCGCCGGCGAGCGCCGCACTCCGACCATGAACGGACCATGGACATATGCGTCGTGGCGCGTCAACCATCGAGGCCGCTCCAACGTCCTGTGCTATGACGGTCGCGTCGAAATGGCGATGCCTTCCGATACCGCCACCTTCCAGGCCAACCTCATACCCAGCAATGCGCCACCCAACCGCTGGTACGCTCGCTACTGAGGAATTCCATGCGTTCCATCCCCCTGATCCTTCTCGTCGGCCTGCTCGCGGCCGGCGAGGCTGGTCCCCTCGCATCGCTATCCGTGGCATTCGAGACCGGTGATCCCCTGCGCGTGGTCGTACCGGGCGCTGGCGCCAAGCTGCGCCTTGCCAACACAGGTGCGACGACGCTTGGCCTGCGCTTCGCCTGGACGATCGCCGACCATCCCAACGGATCTCCGGTCCTGCCTGCCCCGGTCGACGTGGTGGTGCCGGCCGCTGGCGCTGTCGATGTCGATGTGCCGGCCGACTGCCTGGGCAGCCGGCGCGCCATCCGCTACGCCTTCTGGAGCGCCCACGCTGGTGATGCGCGACGGGATGGCCTGGCCACCTGCGCGGTGTTCGCCCCCGTGGGCATCACGGCCGGAGTCGAGGACGGTTTCCACCTCGGCAATTCGACCATCGACAGCACACCCGAGCGTGAGGCCATCGCTGCCCGTGCCATCGCTGTGGTGGGCGCCGAGCATGTGCGCATCGACCTCGACTGGTCCACCGTGCAACCGACGGCGGGCGCCATGCGGTGGGACCGCTATGACGCGCAGATCGACCGTGCGATCGCCCTTGGCATGGCGCCGCTCGGCCTGATCGCCTATGGCGGCAACGCCTGGACCAAGTCACCCGAGACGCTGGCGCGCGCCGCGGCTGCCGGCATCGATGTCCGGCGGCGCTGGCCGCTGGCCACCTACCCGCCGCGCCCGGAGCTGTGGCGCAGCTGGGTGCGCAGCCTGGCCGAGCGCTACCGCGGCCGCGTCACCACCTGGGAGGTGTGGAATGAGCCCGACCTGCCGTTCTGGCGCGGCAGCGCCGAGGAGTACGTCGAATTGCTGGCCATCGCCCACGAGGAGCTGAAGCGCGCGGATCCGGCCTGCGTGGTCACCACTGGCGGTTTCGCCAACATGGACCACCCGACCCATCGGCGCGACGTCCTGGTACGCACCCTGCAGGCCACCGGCACCTGGGATTGGCTGGCCTACCACCGCCATGGCACCTGGGAGATGATGCGCGACGAGATCGAAGGATCGCTACGTCCACTCATGGCACAGCATGGAGCGGCCGATCGACAGCTCTACTGGACGGAGACAGCCGTCGGGCGCGAGCGCGGGCGCGACCGCGACCAGGCCGCCATCCTGGTGCAGAAGGGGGCATGGTCGTGGGCCACCGGTGCCAAGGGCTGGTACTGGTTCACCATCTGGAGCGACGGCTCGGGGGGCAGTGCCGACACCTACGCCATGTTCTGGCCGGACTGGTCGCCGCGTCCGGCCTGGATCGCCTACGACACGATGGCGCGCATGTTGCGCGGACGGCGGCCCGACGGCGCCGTGGCGGCCGGCTGCGAGCGCTGGGTCGGCGCCTTCCAAGGGGCGGGCAGCATCGACGGCGGCAGCGCCGACGACTGGGTGCTGGTCGGCTGGAACGCCACCGCCACCGCCACCGCCGAGGCCCTGGTAGTCGCATGCCCGCAGGCCACCGCAGCCGAGGCGATCGACCTCATGGGCAATCGCACCTCCCTGGCTGTGCAGAACGGCCGCGTGCTGTGGACGGTGGCGCGCGAGCCAGGCTACCTGGTGCTGCGCCGGGCTGGCGCCCGTCCCGAGGTGCACGGCTGGGCTCTGCGCAGCGAGCCGGTGCTGGCCGCCGTCCCCGGCCGGCCGGCCGAGCTGACGGTGCGGCTGCGCCAGGGCGGGACCACGCCGGTGCGGGTGCGCCTGGGTGCGAATGCACCTGCCCCGCTGATCCTGCCCGAGCCCGAGCAGGTGATCGATATCGCCGGCGGCACCGAGCAGTCGATCGCTCTGCGCATCGACTGTCCGCTGGGCGCCAGCCTGTCCGGCGATGCGGCCATCATCCTCAATGCCGACATCGGTGGATTGATGGCCAGCACGCGGGTGCCCGTGGTGCTGGCCACCCTGGTGCCCGATGGCGGTGGCGATGCCCGCGCGCCCGACATCGTCCTCGACCGCCCCCACCAGGTGGTCAACAGCAACGATGTCGATCCGACCACCATGCACCTGACCTGGAAGGGAGCGCAGGACTTGTCGGTCCGCGCCTGGCTGCACCGCACGCAGCAATCCCTTCGGCTGCTGGTACGCGTGCGGGATGATGTTCATCGCCAGCCGTTCGACAAAGCCGGCATGTGGGCCGGCGACTGCCTGCAGCTCGCCATGCAGGCCCCGGGTATGGCCGGCTGGTGGGAACTGGGGTTCGCCCGCGGCGATGACGGTCACATGCTGCGCCACGCCTGGATCGCGCCGACGGGAAGGAACGCCGCAGCGGCGGTCAATGCGCTCACCGCCCAGGTCGAGCGCGGAGAAGACGAGACCGTCTACCGGCTCGAACTGCCCTTCGCCCCGTTCGGGTTCGAGGCCGGCGACCTCACTACCGGCCTGCGCCTGAATCTGCTCGTCCAGGATCTCGACGATCCTGCAGGTAAGTGCCGGGAGGGCCTCATCCGCCTCGCCCCCGGCATCGACGGAGGCAAGGATCCCACCCTCTTCCCCCTGTTCGTGTGGCCATGAACCGACTCCCCATCGGCGGGGGCAACACCGCCATCGCCATCTTCTTCGCCGCGACCATGACCAGCCTCGCCGCCCTCGACCACGACCCCCGCGCCTTCGGCGCCATCGGCGACGGCGTCGCCGATGACACCGCCGCCATCCAGACGGCGATCGATACCTGCGCCGTCGGTGGCGGCGGTCGGGTCGTGGTCGGCCCTGGCGTGTTCCTCACCCGCACGCTCCGCCTGAAGTCCGACATCGAACTGCATCTGGCAGCCGGTGCCACCTTGCGCGGCCATGCGGATGCGGAGACCTACTCGGGTTACAGCGGAGCCGACGCCCGACTGCCGGCCCGCAACCGGCTGCGCAGCCTAATCCTCGCCGAAGGCGTCCAGCGCGTATCGATCACCGGTGCCGGCACCGTCGATGGCGGGGCGGTGACCGATCCGGCGGGCGAGGAGCGCATCCGCGGGCCGCACACCATCATGCTGGGTGGTTGCGCCCAGCTCGCCATCCGCGGCATCACCATTCGCGATTCCGGCAACTACGCGCTTCTCATGCATCACTGCAACGAGGTGGTGATCGAGGACTGCTCCTTTGACGGCGGCTGGGACGGCGTGCACCTGCGCGGCTCGGCTGAGCAGTGGAGCGATGGCATCACCATCAGGCGATGCCGCTTCGTGACCGGTGACGACAGCATCGCCGGCTGCTTTCTGCGACGCTTCACCATTGAGGACTGCGCCATCAACTCGTCGTGCAACGGCGTGCGCATCATTGGCCCGGTGGACCGCTTCGAGGTGCAGCGCTGCACCTTCATCGGCCCCGGTGGGCGTCCGCACCGCACCAGCGGACGTACCAACATGCTGGCCGGCATCTGCATCCAGCCGGCGGCCTGGGATCCCGGCATGGCCGGCGCCAGCAGCGGCATTGTGCTGCGCGACCTGACCATGCAGGCGGTCACCACGGCCCTGCACGTGGTCGCCCTGCGCGATTGCTCGCTGCACGGGCTTCTGGTCGAACGCCTGCGGGTCACCGGCCAGTACCGTGCGCCACTCAGTTTCGAGGGGTGGGATGGCGGCTGGATCCGCGCCGTCACCTTGCGCGATGTGGACGTGTCCTGGCGGGCATCGGACGAGGTGCCTCGCGCCTTCGACCGACCTGGCAAGAACGCACGAGCCCTGGCCGTGTGGGGCCTTTATGCGCGTGGCGTCCAGGGCTTTGCCTGCCAGAACGTCGTCCTGCGCCAGGAACAGGCCGATGCGCGCTCAGCCCTGGAGTTCCAGGAGACGCCGATGGATGCCGCGCAGGGCATCCACATCCGGCCATTCCCCACGGATGCGGGAGGCGAAGCGAAGGGGCCGGCGACAGGAGGCGTGCGGCCATGAATCAGCAGCAGGCTTTTCCCCGCGTTTGGGGCGCCTCAACGCCAGATTCCCCATCGAAGGAGGGCACATGCCTGTGGCTGCGTGCACCCTCCCGTGGAAGCGTGCATGGCGCCCCCTCCTGGCCTCGCTGGTGGCTGGTTGAGCCGGGCGGACAACAGCTTGCGCCGCCGTCTGAGGACGCCGCCGCCAGTGTCGGCAGGTCCTTCGTCTGCCTGGGCACCGACCTGCGCGCCGCTGGTGGCGCGGGGATTACGTCTGCCGGCATCTCGACATGCAGCATCGTCTTGACCGCATGCTGCCGCCCGGAAAGTCGATGGACATGTCCGTGACTCCCGGCCTGCATGTCGCCAGCCGTCTGGCCGGACCCGACGCCCGCGTCGCCGTGATGCCCGCGGGCCACACTCAGCTGATGGCGGAGCAGGCTGGGTCGCCATGAGCGGCGCGACCGGTGTCGATGCCGTCCTCGAGCAGCTCCGTCGGCAGATCCTCGAACGCCACCTGGCGGTCGGTGAGCGCCTGCCGTCCGAGCGCGATCTGGCCATGCGCCTCGACTGCGGCCGGGTCATGGTGCGTCATGCCGTGCGGCGGCTGGAGCAGGAGGGCGTCATCCGCCATCTGGGCGGCTACCGCCGCATCATCGCCCGCATGCCCAACGGTGCGGCCATGGCGCCCTCGCTGCCGCCTCTCGATCGCGGCACGGCGTTGATTGCCGCCTCCTCGCTGACCGTGACGGAATCTCGGGCCGCCCCAGGCTGGTCGGATTTCATCACCTTGGGCGCGGTTCAGCGCCTGAAGGCGGCGGGCAGGCAGGTACGCTCGGTCGATGTCGCCCATCTCGACGAGGGGTCGTTGGCCGCCATCGCCGCCTCGCCACCCGGCATGCTGCTGGTCCCCGAGTCGCAGCCCGGTCAATACCACCCCGGCAGCGACGACTGGTTGCGCCGGTTGTGTGGACGCCTGTGCGCCGCCGGTACTGCCATAGCGATCTTCAGCGGGCAGCATTTGCTCGAGGAGGCCGATCATGTGCTGTCTGACCATGCCGCCGGCTGGGAGGCCCTGACACGGCATCTCGTCGGGTTGGGCTATCGCCGTATCCTGCCCGTCCTGCCAGAAGCCGCCAAATCGTGGACGTGCGAGCGACTGGCGGGATACACACGTGCCTGCGCCAGCCTGGGGATTGCACCGCTGCCCGAGGTGCGCCTGCATGGCGACGGGGTGTTGATGCGCGGCCGCGCCCGCCAACACGCCGTGGCACGTATCCGGCTTGTGGCAGGCAACCTGATCGGACGATGCCAAGGCATCGACGCCATCCTGGCCCCCTCGGACGCCTGGGTCGCCGCCTGCCGCGAAGCTGCGGTCCTGCACGGAGCTCCGGTGCCGGTGGCCGGATACGATGATTTCTGGAGCGAGCACTGGGACATGGCGCACTTCCCCGGAGCGCCGCTGGCGACCGTCGACAAGTGCAACGTGGAGATCGGGGCTCGCATGGCGGACTTGGCGCTAGAGCGCCAAGCCGCACCAACGGCTCCTTGGCGGACCATCTTCGTCGAGCCGCGTGTAGTGGTCCCAGCTTGAAGTTGATTGACGTCACCTCCGAACATGTGGTTCGTCTCCTGTCAATGGCAGCAATGACCATCGTATAGACGAATCAACTCTCTCCTTGGGTCGGTACAGCTGCCGGCCTCACCCTCACCCCGCCGTCTTCAGCCGGTACACCATCGCCAGCACCTCGGCGACGGCCTGGTACCACTTGGTGGGCACCGGCTTGCCGATGTCGACCACTTTCGCCAGGCGCGGGCGAGGGCGACGTTCTCGACCATGCTGATGTGGATTAATGGAGCGAGAAGCAATCACGAGGTGCGTGCTGCCGGCTGGGCGTGCATCCACGTCTTCAGGGTTGAAACGGCGAGGATGAACGACAGACCACCGAGGAGCCAATCGGTCGGCACGGCGCCCAGAAGCAGACCACCCAGAGCGACCCCGATCAGCGATCCCAGGCAGAGCAACGCCAGGAAACGGCGTTCACGTCTGATGACGGCGAAGGTAGGATCGCGGCTGTAGCGGACGAATCCCATGAGCATGGTTGGCAGGCTGACCGCCATCGCCAGGCTGCCAGCGAGCTTGAGATCGACCCCGAACAGCAGGACGCAGGTCGGGATCAGCAGTTCGCCGCCGGCGACCCCCATGAGGGCGGTGCGGCGGAGCCACCAGCGGCGGATCGCCCAGGTGGCGAAGGCTCCGGCGCTGGCGATGGACAGGCCGAGCCACACATCGCCCCCGTTCAGGTAGGTCTGATGCCAGGGCGGAGCGGCCGTCGGCACCGTCACCCAGCGCGACTGGGCGGCGTCGACCGTGCTGGGCAAGAGGGCATGCCAGCCGGCATGGAGGGAGAAGACGCCGATGAAGCCACCAATGGACCAGATGGCCTGGGTCAGGCGGTTCACGGCTTGCCTCCGCGAGGGGCGACGCTCGTCGCCAGGAAGACCTGTTTGCCGCCCTCGGTTCCGAATTGTCCGGTGGCGATCACCGCCGTTCCGTTGGTCGGTACCGTCCCGGGCCAACGAACCGGCAGGATCAGCGGCGCGCAGCAGGACTGGCCGGCACAGGCCCCATCCGCGTCATCGACGAGCAACAGGAGATGCTGATCGGCCAAGTGGCCGTTGACGACACCCTGGACCGCGACCGCTTCCTTCGGTTGGCGCTCCATTTGCATGAAAGCGTTGATGCCGAGCGGAGCATCCACGGCATTCGCCGGCGGGTTTGCCGGAGACTCGGCGGTACCGGCTGACGACCGAGTCGTGCGGAGGCCGAGGGCGACGGCCGTCAGAGCCAGCAATCCAACGACGACCAGGACGGGCTTCGTGCGGGTGGTCATTGACGACTCCAGCTGCGGGGCGCATCCGCAATCGGCGTGTGGGTTGGACGTGGGTGCGGGTGGAGCGTAGCAGGCGCAGCCGCTGCCGCAGGACGCGGCCGACTCGATGGCGACACGACGCTGCTCGGGCGCGGCATCCTGTGTGAATCCGTCGCCGCTGCGCAAGGCCGCCTCGGCACGGGTCAACTCCTTGCCGACATACCCGGCGTGGTCCAAGCGCGACACCAGATTCCTGGCGAACACCGGTGCCATCACCTCGTTGGCGGTGGCACCGCGTATGATCAGATCGAGGACGCCAGCCGTGGTGTAGTGCTCCACCACCAACTGACGGTTGGCCCGGTCGACGTCGATGACCACATACCCGCTCGGGTCGCTGACCATGCGCTCGGGAACCCGTCCGGTGATGGTCTCGATCTGGCGGGCGCTGGCGAACGGCGTGGCTGGTCCGGGCGAGCGGGCAGCGCAGGAGGCGACTTCATGGAGGATGGCGGGGATGTCGGCGTTGCCGATGCGGTCGACGATCTCCACCTGCTGGCGGAATCGCTCGACCGCGGCGGAATCAAGGTTCTTGATGACCGGCCGCCTGCCAGGCGCGTCGATGATGCGGCTGGCCCCGTCCAGGCCAGATCGTGCCAGGGCGGCCAGGGAGGCGCCGGGCCGGTGGCCGACTGCCTTCTCGGTGTCATTCCCGCACAGGATGAGGAATCGTATGTTGGGGTTGGCTACCAGATTGGCGATCAACCGCTCGATGCCGAGATTTTCAGTCTGCATGGGACCGGTGATGGCGATCTGCGGCGATCCTGCCGCCGCGATACGGTGGGCGAGATTCTCGTCGGTCAGGGTGCAGATTGCCACCGGCGCCGAATAGCGCAGGACGTGGTAGCTTCCGGGCAGGGGCGGCCATCCCGCCCGCGATTCGACGGGGGCGGCGCCGCAGGCCTCGCCCGCCACGCCGAGGGCATTCAACGCCTGGGGCGGGTGGCAGGGGTCGCAGCCCAGGCACTCGTAGCGGATCGGTTGCAGGACGGCCTGGGCCGCCGTGACTGCCTCGTTGAGGACAGGCGGACGGCGATCCGCCGGCAGTTCGCGCTCCAGGGAGCGCAACGAGCTGTGAAAGCAGTTGCAGGTCCAGCACTTCTTCGCCTGGGTGGCGGCCCGCAACTGATGCAACCCTTCGTCCAGGTCGGGGAACGGGGTCATGACCGACGGCCTTTCGCGTCTTCCAGCAGACACCAGCCGCGTTCGATGAGGATGGGAACGCAAGGGTCGCAGATGCGGTAGAACACCGACTTGCCTCGTCGCTCTTTTGCCAGGCAGCCGGCGGCCACCAGGCGTTGGAGTTGATTGGAGGCCGCCTGCGGTTTCAGCCCGACGGCCTCTCCCAGTTCGGTCAGGGGTATCTGTCCCTGGACCACCAGGGCATGCACCATCCGCAGCCGCACGGGATTGGCGAGGATCTTGAAGAGGCCGGCGAGGTCCGCCGACTCGCGCTTGGAGAGGAACGGTCGCTTCGCCAGGTCCGCCTTCGGGGTACAGGTTGGTGAGATGCTGTTCTTCATTACACCATAGAGTGTAACGTGTCTACGACAGGGTCAATTGGTGCGAGGGGCGACCTGGAAGAGACGACGCATCGCAACACGGGCGTGGTCATTGGGATCACAGGCTGCTTGGTCGGTCACCCGGCGCCGGCATTCAGCCCTGCGACGCATTGACTGGTGGCACAGCTGGCGACCGGGGCAAGTTCCATCCTGGTGGGTATCGCCTACTCCCAGGTGGCCGTCGGCCTCACCCCGCCTTCTTCAACCGGTACACCATCGCCAGCACCTCGGCGACGGCCTGGTACCACTTGGTGGGCACCGGCTTGCCGATATCGACCTCCTTGGCCAGGGCGCGGGCGAGGGTGACGTTCTCGACCATGGTGATGTTGTGCTCGGCGGCGATGGCCTTGATGCGCTGGGCGACCTCGTCGTAGCCCTTGGCGAGGACGATGGGGGCGGCCATGGCGCCGGCGTCGTATTTGAGCGCGACCGCGACGTGGGTGGGGTTGGTGATGACCACGTCGGCCTTGGGCACCTCCTGCATCATGCGCCGCTGCGCCATCTGGCGCTGGAGCTGGCGGATGCGCGATTTGACCAGGGGATCGCCGTCTGCCTGCTTCATCTCCTCCTTTACCTCCTGCTTGGTCATCATCAGGTCCTGGGTGTGCTGCCAGCGCTGGTAGATGAGGTCGGCGAGGGCGATCAGGCCCAGCACCGCCGCCAGCTTGAGGCCCAGCCACCAGATCAGGCTGGCGTCGGTGGCCAGGCGCTTGCCGACATCGAGGTCGAGGTAGGCCAGCCGCGGGATGTCCTGGCGCAGCACCAGCCAGGCCACCGACAGGATCAGGATCAGCTTGACCAGATTGACCGCGAAGCGCATCAGCGCACGCATGCCGAACAGCCGCTGCAGGCCGGTGAGCGGATTGACCCGGTTGAACTTGGGGATCAGCGGCTTGAGCGAGGCCTGCAGCCCGACCTGGCCGATCGAGGCGGTCAGCCCGGCGGCGAAGGCCAGTCCCACCAGCACCGCGGTGGGGGCGGCGAAGGGGGTGGCGAGGGTGAGCATGGTCTGCATCGCGCTGGTGATGGTCAGTTCCCGTCCGAGATCCTCGAGGATGCAGGTGCGCACGCTCACCGCCGAGACCTGGAACAGCCACGGCGAGCACAGGCCGATGGCGATCAGGCCCAGCAGCAGCAATAGGGCCGTATTGACCTCGGGGGAGACCGCCACCTGGCCCTCGTTGCGGGCATCCGCCAGCTTCTTGGGTGTCGGTTGTTCGGTCTTCTCCCCGCCCTGGGCGTCTTCCGGCACGACGGCTCCTGTCGGCTTCCGCGACGTGCGGCGGCCTTGCTGGCTTCATGGGCGAGGGCCGTGCCAGACCAGCGACGATGGGGGCGGTTGCTCCATCTGCCGCTCCCTTGGCCGCGCGGATGTGGTAGACTGCACGCGCGGCGGAGCGTGGTCCCGCCAGGGGGTGCGTCATGAGCCTGTCGATCGGAAACCAGGCCGGAGCCCTGCAAGGGGTGAACCAGCTCGCCAAACGCGACCGCGAGATGCAGCTGGTGCTTGCCCGCCTCGCCACCGGCATGCGCATCAACCGCGCCGCCGACAATCCCGCCGGGCTCTCCATCTCGGAGCAGATGCGCGCCCAGATCGCCGGGCTCAGCCGGGTCAGCGACGGGCTCGAGGAGGGCGTCGCCCTGACCCAGGTGGCTGATGGCGCCCTCGAGCAGACCAACGCCTTGCTGCAGAAGCAGCGCGACCTGGCCCTGCAGGCCGGCAACGATGCGGTGCTCGACCCCTCGGCCCGGGCGGTGCTCGACAAGCAGTTCCAGGCCCTGGGCAAGGCCATCGACGCCATCGCCGCAAACACCCGCTACGGCGGCAACAAGCTGCTCGATGGCAGCTACAAGGACCGCTCCATCCAGACCGGGACCGACAGCGGGCAGAGCATCGACCTGACCATCGCCAGCACCATCGGCGGCAGCTCCACCGGCTACGACCGCCAGGGGCTGGGCCTGTCCGGTGCCTCGCTGTCCTCGACCGAGGGGGCGGCCGACGCCCTCACCCGCCTGGACACCGCCCTGACCGAGGTCGGGCGCCAGCGCGGCGACCTGGGAGCGGTGCAGGCCAATGCGCTCGAGACCGGGCTGCGCAGCCTGGCGGTGGCCAGCCAGAACCTGATCGGTGCCGAATCCACCATCCGCGACACCGACTTCGCCCGCGAATCCGCCAACCTGGCCAGCCAGAACATCCTCATGCAGGCCGGTATCGCCACCCAGGCCCAGCGCGGGCTCACCGCCCAGAACGTGCTGCGCCTTCTCGGCTGACGGGCGCTGGCGGAGCCGGGGCGGGGCGCACACTCCCCGCCCATGCCCCGCCGCCTGCTCGTCACCGCCGCCCTCCCCTACGTCAACGGCCACATCCACCTCGGCCACCTGGTCGAGTACATCCAGACCGACATCTGGGTGCGCTTCCACAAGCTGGTGGGCAACCAGGCCGTCTACATCTGCGCCGACGACACGCACGGCACCGCGACCATGATCCGCGCCCGCCAGGAGGGGCGCAGCGAGCAGGCCATCATCGCCGAGATGGCCGCCGCCCACCAGGCCGACTTCGCCGGCTTCGGCATCGCCTTCGACCACTACGGCTCCACCGACAGCGAATCGAACCGCCAGCTGGTGCACCGCATCTGGGCCGCGCTGCGCGCCGCCGGGCACGTGGTCGAACGCGACGTCACCCAGCTCTACGACCCCAAGGCCGGCTGCTTCCTCGCCGACCGCTTCGTCAAGGGCACCTGCCCCAAGTGCGGCGCCGCCGACCAGTACGGCGACTCGTGCGACAAGTGCGCCGCCACCTTCAGCCCCACCGAGCTGAAGAACGCGGTCAGCACCCTCTCGGGCGCCACCCCCGAGCTGCGCTCGGCCAAGCACTGCTTCGTCCGCCTCGAGCCGTTCCGCGCCTTCCTCAAGGAATGGACCGCGAGCGGCACGCTCCACCCCGACATGGCCCGGTGGATCGCCAACACCTTCCTGGTCGACGAGCTGCGCGACTGGGACGTCAGCCGACCGGCGCCCTACTTCGGCTTCGAGATCCCCGACGCTCCCGGCAACTATTTCTACGTGTGGGTTGACGCCCCGGTGGGCTACATCGCCAGCACCATCGACTGGTGCGCGAAGAACGGCGACGATTGGAAGCGCTGGTGGGAGGGCGGCGGCGCCGAGATCCACCACTTCATCGGCAAGGACATCACCTACTTCCACACCCTGTTCTGGCCGGCGATGCTCAGGACCGCCGGCATCGACCTGCCGGCCAAGGTGCACATCCACGGCTTCCTCACCGTCAACGGCGAGAAGATGTCGAAGTCCAAGGGCACCTTCATCCGCGCCCGCACCTACCTCGACCACCTCGACCCGCAGTACCTGCGCTACTTCTACGCCAGCAAGCTCACCGCGCGCGCCGAGGACCTCGACCTCAACCTCGACGAGTTCGCCGCCAAGGTGAACAGCGACCTGGTGGGCAAGGTGGCCAACCTCGCCAGCCGCACGGCCAAGTTCGTGCCCCGGCTGGCCGCCAGCTATCCCGACGACGGCGGGCTGTTCGCGCGCGGCGCCGCCGAGGCCGACGCCATCGCCGCCGCCTACGAGGCGGGCGACTTCGCCGAGGCCTCCCGCCGCATCATGGCCCTGGCCGACCGCGCCAACGAGTTCGTCGAGCAGGCCGCGCCCTGGGCGCTGAAGAAGGACCCCGCCAAGGCGGCCGAGCTGGAGCGCGCCTGCACCGTGTCGCTCAACCTCTTCCGCCAGCTGTGCGTGTACCTGGCGCCGGTGCTGCCCGGGCTGGCGGCCGAGGCCAGCCACCTGCTCGGGGCGCCGATCGCCGCCTGGGGCGACGCCCAGCGCCCGCTGGCGGGCAACGCCATCGCGCCCTTCCAGCACCTGGTCGCCCGCGTCGACCCCGCCAAGCTGCAGGCGATGATCGCCGCCAGCGCGGTCGAGTCCCCCGCCGCGGCACCGGCCGCGGCCGCCCCGGTCGACGACGGGGCCGCGCTCGCCGCCGAGCCGCTGGCGCCGGTGTGCACCTTCGAGGACTTCCAGAAGGTCGACCTGCGCGTGGCGCGGGTGGTGGCGGCCGAGGAGGTGCCCAAGGCCAAGAAGATCCTCAAGCTCACCCTGTCCCTGGGCGGCGACCAGCAGCGCACGGTGTTCGCCGGGATCAAGACCGCCTACAAGCCGGAGCAGCTGACCGGCCGCCTGGTGGTGTTCGTGGCCAACCTGGCGCCGCGCCAGATGAGCTTCGGCCTGAGCGAAGGCATGGTGGTGGCCGCCGGCCCCGGCGACGCCGAGATCTTCGTGCTGTCGCCCGACGCCGGCGCCAAGCCGGGCCAGCGCGTGCACTGAGCCTACACGCGGCATTTGGAGGCGGCAGCTGCGTTCCCGACACGCTCATGTACACCAGTACACATCGCGTGTCGGCGCCTTGCTGCCGCTACCAACTGCCGCGTGTAGGACGCACCTGGTGGGTTGCTCGGGGAACGGTTCGGGGTCTAGCCGGCCGACACCAGGCAGCCCTGCGGGCAGGCGGGCAGCCACAGCTCGGCGATGCGGCTGGCGCGGTCCCAGGTGATGGCGGCAGCAGCGCCGTCGACCAGCACCTGCGGGCGCTTGGGCGCCCACAGCCGCACCAGGGTGCGGCCGGGCGCCGCCAGGCGCACCTCCAGGCCGTCCCTGCCCACCCGGCTGGCGAGCACGCTGGCCCCGTCGGCGGCCTGCAGCACCGGCTGGCGCGGCGGGGTCGCGCTGCGCTCTATCACCACCGTGGCAGCGCCGCGGGCCGGCAGCGGCACCTTGCGCGTGCCGTGCCACACCCTGCCCGCCACCCGCATGCGCGCGATGTGGGCGCCGGCGCCGGTCACCCGGACGCTCCAGCGGCGGCCGCGGATGGGGATGTTGGACCAGCGCAGCGGGCCATCGAGCCCGGGCTCGGCGGTGAGGCCGCCGGGGTCGACGGCGATGCCGAGCACGGCGCCGAACAGGCCGTCGCTCCAGGCCTTGACCGCGAACATCTGGCGGCCACCGGGCAGGTCGGGGCGCACCGGCCCGTCGTTCTCGGCCTCCACCGTCACCCCTTCGGGCACGGTGAGGTCGCCCCACAGCTCGTCCTTCCAGCGCAGCCATTCGCGCAGGCGCGCCTGGCGGCCGGTCATCGCCATCAGGCGCAGGAACAGCGGATCCTGGCCGGGGGCGTAATGCTGGGCGAGCTGGTTGCCGTCGGCGTTGAAAGCGGGGTCCCAGGCCGGATACGGGCGGATGCCGCCGGCCATGCGCAGGTGGCGTTCGGCGAAGGCGGCGGCGGTCTCGGGATCGTTGATCAGCTCGCGGCAGAAGGGCGTGACCCAGATCAGCGCGTGGGCGGGGTAGCTGGGCCGGCGCTGCCAGGTCGAGGCCCTGACGCTGTCGTTCCAGAAGCCGCGGCGGGGGTCCCACAGGCGGCGGGCGAAGCCGGCGCGCATGGCGGTGGTGACCTCGCCCGCCGAGGCCGCGGTGGCGTGGTCGCCGAGCGCGCCCGCCAGGCCCTCGATGCAGCGGCAGGCCTGGTACATCACGCTGTTGTTGAACGGGCTGAGGTCGTCGCCGTCCTGGCCGGCGTCCTGCGGGAAGTCGGGGATCAGGGCCATGCCCACGAACAGCCCGTCGCGCACCGGGCGGGTGCGGCAGCGCTGCAGCCAGCGCACGATGAACGGCCAGTGCCGGCGCGCGGCATCGAGGTCGCCGCGCAGCGACCACAGCTGCCAGGCGGCGATGGCGAACAGCCCCTGGGCGGTGAGCGGCTGGGTCAGCAGCGGGCGCATGCGCTTGTCGAAGGCGTGGCCGATGCCGTATTCGGGGTGGGCGGTGCGCACGTAGAGGTCGAGCGCCGGCGCCACCAGGTCGTCGACGCCGTTGAGCAGGTAGGTGTGGGCGTGCACCAGGGTGTCCCAGCCCCACACCCAGTAGGAGTTGTAGCTGGCGCGCATGGCGCCGGGCAGGTCGGCGGGCATGGCGGCGTGGACCAGCGCCGGCACCTGCTGCGCGAACGACACCACCTCGGGCGAGAGCCCGGCGGGCCGGGTGGCATCGCGCTCGGCCGCCGCCCAGGAGGCGGTCGCCGTCCACGCCGCTGCGCCCACCCCGCCGGCCAGCGCCCGGCGCTCGGCGGCGAGGGCCTTGGCCGACGAGGCGAAAACCAGCGCCATGCCCAGCACCGCGCGCCGGCCGGGGGCGAGGTCGAACTGGCGCAGCTGGCTGCGGAAGGAGCGCATCGCCACCGCGCCATCGCCGACCACCGCGATGCGCGTGGTGCGGGGCTCGGCTTGGTCGGGATAGGTGAAGCTGAGCTGGCCGGCGTTCAGCTCCTCGTGGCCGTCATCCTGGTGCGGCGGTGCCGTGTCGGTGACGGTGCACACCACGGCGCCGTCGGCCGGCTTCCACGCGCTCCAGCTGCGGCGCTCCAGCTGCACGCGCAGGTAGTCGCGCAGCGACAGGCGCAGGCCGAGGGCATGCCGGCGCGGATTCTTCAGCACCCGCACCGACTGGATCAGGGCGTTGTTGGTGCAGACCACCGCCAGCTCCAGCTCCAGCCCCTCGGCGGGGATGGCCATGCGGCCGGTCCAGCCGGAGGGATGCAGCGCGCCGTCGCCGATCCCGAGCGTCCACAGGCGGTCGCCGACCAGCAGCTGGGGGCGGAACACCCGCGCGTAGGCGCTGCGGAAGCCGCCGCGGAAGAGCGCCTGGCGGTGCAGCGGCTGGTCGCCGAACCAGGCGATCTCCTCGATCCCGCCGTGCTCGACCAGCGAGCAGGCGGTGCGCCCGCCCGCGATCCAGCAGGCCGAGCGGCCGAGGCCGCCACGGGTGAGGGGACGGCCGGCGGCATCGGCGAAGGGCTGGGCGGTGCGGCGCATCAGGCGATCCTCTCGAGGGTGGAGCCGGCGGCCTCGTCGTCGTGCAGCAGTCGGGCGGCGCCGTCGGCCTCCACCGCCAGGCAGGCGCAGGTGCCGCCCGCCAGGCGCAGGCGGTGGCCGGCGTACTCGATGATGCCGGACAGCTCGGCGTCCTCGCGCGCCACCAGCATCAGCAGGGAGCGTCCGCCGTCGCGGTAGAGCCGCCACAGCACGCTGGCCGAGTGGCAGCCCACCGCCGCCGGGGCCCAGCGCCGGCACTGGGCGAGGACATCCTCCGAGGCCTCGTAGCCGCTGAACCACACCACGTTGCCGGCCGGCGAGCGCACCCCGTGGATGCCGCCCTCGTCGCACGGGATGGCGCGCGCCGGGTCGACCGCCAGGGGATAGGCGAGGTCGAAGCGCTCCGGGCGGTGCTGCGGCAGGGGGGCGCCGGTCTGGGCGAACCAGGCGTCGTAGGCGTCGGCGTGCAGCGGAGGCATGGCGAGCAGGCCGGCGAACTCGGCGGCGAGGTCGCCGCCGGCCTCGTCGACGCTGGGCGGGGGGCCGGCGAAAACCACCCGCCCGCCGGCGGCGGCGAAGGCCTGGACCCGCCGCCAGGAGGCGCGGTCGAGCACCGCCGCGCCGGGGATGACCAGCACGCGGTAGCGTCCGAGGGCGTTGCCCAGCGCCACGCCGTCGACCGTCGAGCCGGCCAGCAGGCGGACGTCGATGAAGTCGAAGGCGGTGCTGCACGCCTGCGCGCGCAGCGACAGGTTCATGCAGAACGACTTGTGCAGGTTGGCGGCGTGGGCGCGGTTGGCGCCGCACACTCCTTGCCAGTCGTGCAGCACGGCGATATCGACCACCGGCCGCGCCCGGCCCAGCGCCAGCTGCCAGCGGCGGTGCCGCTGCATGGTCGCGACCTGGGCCGGCCAGGCGTGGTGGGCGGGATACATCGCGGTGTCGGCGTCGTCGCCATACCAGATGTTGAACCAGGTGATGTGCATCAGGCTCATCAGCCGGGCGTTCCAGCGCGTGCTGCGCACGGTGGGCTTGGCGTGCCAGGTGTTGCACTCGGCCTCGCCCGAGGGGGTCAGGCGGCCGAGCGACGAGCCCAGGGCGTAGCTGTAGGCGACCGAGGCCGGATCCCACCACCAGCAGTCGGTGTAGCCGGCGTCCATCTGGTCGTTGAGCCGGAAGTAGTCGACCGCGCCGGCGCGGTAGTCGTTGATCCCGCCCTCGCCCTGCCAGGTGTGGTGGTTGCCGAGCAGCACGTCGGGGCCGAAGGCGGCGCGCGCCGCCGCGATCAGGTCGGCCTGGGCCGCGAACAGCGACTCGTTGAGGGTGCGGTAGTAGTCGAGGCGGACCTTGACCGCCTCCGGCCTCAGCCCGGGGGCGTCGAGCAGGTGCAGGCGCGGCGCCAGCTCGTAGCCGTTCAGCTCGGCGAAGCGCCGGGCGAAGCCCCGGCCATAGCGGTAGCTGTTCCAGTCGCCGGCGATGGCGGGTTCGTCCCAGCACAGGCCGTCGAGGGGGATGTGGCGGTAGTCGGCGACCAGGGCGCGGAACCAGGCGCGGGTCTCGGGGGCGGCGAAGTCGACCAGCTGGCGGTCGGCCACCGCCACATAGAGGACGATGGTGCCGTCGCCGGCGCCGGCGACGCGGCCGCGCAGGCCGAGATGGCGGGTCTGGCGGAAGCTCTTGCCGTCGCCGTATTCCTGGCGCGCGTCGGCGATGCCGGCGGGCGCCATGTTGATCTCCCAGTCGAGGGCGCAGGCCGGGGTCGGCACCACCCGCTCGCCGGCCGCATCGCTGACCACCGCCGCGGCGATGTGGTCGAAGGTGATGCCGTTCGTGTCGCCGAGCTGGAGGTCGGCGCGGAAGGCGCCGTCGCGCAGCGGGCCGCTGGCGCGGAACAGGCGCCAGCCGAGCGCGTTGCGGCCGCCCTGGCCGATCTGCTCCGCCACCAGCTTGTGCGGCTCGCAGTCGAGCACCACGCGCAGGCCGAGCTGGTGGCCGTGCTCGACCGCCCGCGCCACCGCCGCGATCACCTCCGGCGAGCGGTGGTGGAAGCAGGTCTGGCGCACCATGATGCGCACGATCCCGTAGCCGCTGGCGGCGAGGTCGGCCATCGCCGCGGCGATGCGCTGCGGCTCATGGATGGCGGGATCGTTGAGCCAGAACCCCATGCTCTGGTCGAAGGGGCGGCGCGCGCGGGATTCTGCCATGGTCCCCGCATGCTACATTGCAACCGGTTGCAATCAAGTCCTCAGGCTGCGTGGGGAAACCCCGCAGCGGCGCCGGAAGAGGCGGGTGAAATGCGGCGCGTCGTGCCAGCCGACCTCGGCGGCGACCGCGGCCACGCTGCGGTTGCGGTCGCTCAGCAGCATGCGCGCGCGGTCCAGGCGCAGGCGGATGAGGTATTCGATCGGGGGCGCGCCGAACCAGCGGTGGAAGCCTTCGCAGAGGTGCTGGGGCGACATGCGGAAGCGGCGCGCCATCCCCGCCAGGGTCAGGCGTTGGGCGTGGTGCTCGTCGATGAAGCGGCGGATGTCCGGCCACGGCGGCGGGGCGCTGGCGGGTGGGCCGGCGGCGCAGCGTGCGGCCTCGCGCACCAGCGCCTCCAGGTGCAGTCGGGCGAGGGTGGGGTCGGGGTCGGGCCGGGCCAGTTCGCGCTGCAGGGCGTCGACCGTCGCCTCCAGCACCGCGGGCGGGAAGGCGGGGATGGGCCGACCGTGCGGCAGGCCGTTGGCGCCGGCCAGGGCGTCGAGGGCGGGGCCGCGGGCGTGGATCCACGAGTGCAGCCAGGGGGCCTGCTTCCAGCCGTACCAGTGCCCCTGGTCGGGGGCCCAGGTCATCAGCACCGGGCCGGGGCAGCGCACGTCCTCGCCGTCGACGCGCAGGTCGACCTCGGCGTGGAAGACCATGAACAGCCAGTCGCCGGTGCCGCGCGGGCGGTCGATGATGCACGGGATCATCTCCTCGCGCCGGCCGAGGCCGCGCACCTCGAGGGTGCCGCCGGGCAGGCGTCCGGGCGGATACCAGATCTTGAGGCTGGGCCCGGGGGGGGCCGCGGGGCTGTCGACCATGAGCCGAACATACGACAAGAAACGGCGAACGCACGGCAATGCGGGCGGCCTGCGGGCGGGCATGATCCAAGCAGCACCCACGGAGCCCACCATGGCATTCAACGGCCTCGGCATGAACCTCGGCAACCTGTCCCTGCTCTCGCAGGCGGAGACGCGCTCGATCTCGGCCGAAAACCCCACCGGCGGCAAGGGCCAGGGCGGTCGCCATGTCGATCCCGCCCACGGCGCCTCGCGCGACCTCGGCACCGGCTGGAAGGTGCGCCCCTGCACCCAGATCAAGCCCGGCGAGACCCTGGTGCTGGCGGATGTCGACGGCCCCGGCGCCATCCAGCAGATTTGGATGACCCCCACCGGCAACTACCGCTTCACCATCCTGCGCTTCTACTGGGACGGCGAGGCCACCCCCTCGGTCGAGGTTCCGGTGGGCGACTTCTTCGCCAGCGCCTACACCAATTTCAACACCTTCCGTCCTATCGACTCCCTGCCCGTGTGCGTGAACCCGGGCAACGCCTTCAACTGCTACTGGGAGATGCCCTTCCGCAAGCACTGCCGGATCACCATGGAGAACATCGGCTTCGAGCCGATGACCATCTTCTACCAGATCAACTACACCCTGACCCAGGTGCCGGCCGACGCGGCCTACTTCCACGCCCAGTTCCGCCGCACCAACCCGCTGCCCTACAAGGATGTCTACACCATCCTCGACGGCGTGCGCGGCCAGGGCCACTACGTCGGCACCTACATGGCCTGGCAGATGAACAACAACGGCTGGTGGGGCGAGGGCGAGATCAAGTTCTACCTCGATGGCGACCTGCCCGGCGGGGTGGTGGGGCGCAACGTCAAGGAGCATGGCGGCGAGTGCTACCCGACCATCTGCGGCACCGGCACCGAGGACTACTTCTGCGGCAGCTACAACTTCGAGGACAAGACCACCAAGACCTACCGCGAGTTCACCACCGCCTACGCCGGGGTGCCGCACGTGGTCCGTCCCGACGGCTGCTATCAGGCCAACACCCGCTTCAGCCTGTACCGCTGGCACATCACCGACCCGGTGCGCTTCCAGAAGGACCTCGCCATCACCATGCAGTCGCTCGGCTGGCGCGCCGGCGGCCGCTACCTGCCCAACCAGGACGACATGTCGTCGGTCGCCTTCTGGTACCAGGCCGACCCGCACGCGCCGTTCCCGGCCCTGCCCAGTCGCGATCAGCTCGAGATCATCTGACTGCCCGTGGCCGGGGCGGGGTCCCCCCGCCTCGGCCCCCCCCCGGTCGCGAGGGGGTGCTTGCAGGCCTTCGTTGCGAATGAAATGCAACCGGTTGCACGATTACCGCCATGGTGTGCGGCGTGTGCTGTCCTGCCGCCGACCCCGATCCCGCCGGGCAGTCCCGGCGGGAACCCCAGCCCAGGAAGCCGATCATGGACCTCGCGCACCTCGCCCGCATCACCTCCGCCCGCTCGCGGCGCTCGTCGTCGTGGGACCGCACCGGCGGCAACAACGACAACATCAGCGACCTGGCGCCGGGCGCGACCCAGGTGCTGCTCGACACCGGTGGACCGGGCCGGGTCACCCACCTCTGGCTGACCTACTTCGAGTACCCCGGCCACACCACCGCCCTGCGCGACCTGGTGCTGCGCATGTACTGGGAAGGCAGCGCGGTGCCCAGCGTCGAGGTGCCGCTGGGCGACTTCTTCGGCCTCGGCCACGCCCTGCCGCCCTATCTCTACTACAAGCGCGACTTCCACCTCACCGCCGCGCCCATCACCGTCGGCAGCAACGAGCGCTCCTTCAACTGCTACTGGCCGATGCCCTTCCGGCGCCATGCGCGCATCGAGCTGTGCAACAACGGCGAGCGCAGCCTGCGCTCGCTCTACTTCCATGTCGACCATGAGCTGGGGCCGCAGGACCCCGATCTCGGCCTGTTCCACGCCGTGTTCCGCCAGGAGCGCGAACTGGCCAGCCAGCCGTGGATGAACCTCGACGGCAAGGACAACTACGTGCTGCTGGAGACCGAGGGGCGCGGCCACTACGTCGGCGGCTTCCTCTATGTCGACAGCCGCACCCCGGGCTGGTACGGCGAGGGCGATGACATGATCTTCATCGACCGCGACCCCATGCCGACCATCAACGGCACCGGCACCGAGGACTACTTCTGCAATGCCTGGGGCTTCGCCAAGCCGTTCACCTACCCCTGGTACGGGGTGCCCCTGATCGAGAAGCGGCCGGACGGCGGCGCCTTCCACACCTGGTACCGCTTCCACGGCCCCGATCCGGTGCGCTTCGAGCGCCACATCCGCGTCACCATCGAGCATCAGTGGGGCGACGCCATCGACTCCTTCGACGGCGGGGCGGGCGCCAACGGCTTCGCCTCCACCGCCTTCTGGTACCAGGAGCGGCCCATCGCCGGCCGCGCGCCGCTGCCGGCGGGCGCCGCCAACCATCCCCGCCGCCATCCCGGCATCGAGGGCGACGAGCCGGCGCCGCCGCTCGATGTGCCGGCTCTGGAGGTGCCGCTGCGAGCCCTCGGCCTGGAGGTTGCCACCGTGTTCTGGGTGCCCGGCTGGCTGCAGGAGCAGGAGTGGCTGCGCACCAAGGGCGGCGTGCGCGTCCGGCTCGACGGCCGCCGCGTGCAGGTGCCGCTGCGGCCCGGCCGCCCCGGCCGCTACCGCGTCGAGGTGCAGCCGATCCCGCATTGGTGCCACGCCACCGCCCGCTTCGCCCTGCCCGGCGGCCAGCCGGCGGCGCCGCGCGCCGAGACCCTGCGCCGCCAGGGCGACGCCGCCTACGTCGCGCTGGGCGAGGTGGTGGCCGAGGACGGCGCGTTCGCCCTCGAGCTGGCCTCGGACGGCTGGATCGCCCTGCAGGGCCTGCGCGCGGTCAGGCTGGATTGACGGCGATGGACGACCGCACCCGGGGGACAGGCGCCATGCGCATCCTGCGAGCATCGTGCTCTGCGCCGGAACCCTGCCGGCGGCGGCGCTCGGCGCGCCGCCCGGGATGCACGAGGGCTCCGGCACGACGGCCGGCGCCAAGCCGGTACGTCGCCATCCCATCCCTGGCGCCTGGAGCGGGCGCCTGCATCCCTGAACGCCTGCCTGCCGCCGGGCACCCCTCGGTCACACCCAGCGGCGGCAACCGGACGCTGACCCTGGTCATGGAGCAGTCATCATGAACGCACGCATCATCCTGCCCGCCCTGCTCGCCGCCCTCGCCTGCGCCGGCGAGGCGCCGCTGCGCCTGACCGGCGACGCGGTCGCGGTCGAGGCCCAGGTGGTCGACGGGGCCCTGGTCGAACGCTACCTGGCGCGCAGGGGGGCGGAGTGGATCGAGGTCGCGCGCAACGCCCCCGGGCTCTGCGCCGGACCGGTCCACCTGGTGGTCGCCGACCGCGCCGGCGGCAGCGGGGCCTTCTCCCCCTTCCTCACCAGCGCGCATGCGGCCAGGGGCGCCGGCCATCGGCTGTCCCTGGCCGACGGGACGCTGACCGTCATGTCGGAGGTCGAGGGATCCCGCCTGATCCGGCGGATCGCCCTGGACGGCGCCTGGGTCAAAATCACCACCCGCCTGGAGCCGGCCAGGCCGCTCTGGCTGCGCGCCTTCGCCGACCAGTACCTCGCCGCGGCCAAGCCGGACTGGAGCTATGCGCCGTCGGTCGGCGGCTTCGATCCCGATGCCAAGTACAAGTCGCCGCTGATCCTCGCCCAGTCGGGCCGCAGCGCCGTCGGCATCATCCCCGAGCTGGCCGCCCTCGACCGCGCCGCGCTCGGCCTCTGCCCGCACGCCCTCGACCTCGATGTGCCCGGCGGTCCGTTGCTGACCGTCGGTTTCATGCCCGCGCGCAAGGTCCGCCACACCGTGTTCGCGGCCGATGGCGAGCAGAGCTGGGAGGTCAAGGCGCCGCTCGAGAACAGCTACCTGCTGCAGCTCGACGCCGACGCCGAGCCCGGCCAGGCCTTCCGCCGCGCGGTGCGCCTGCACTGGAGCCGCTACGGCCGCGCCGAGCAGGCGCGCGCCGGCGCCCAGCAGCAGGGCCGCAAGCATGGCGGCTTCGCCAGGCTCGACCTGTGGGACTCCTGGCGCCCGTTCGTGTGGACCGCCGAGTCCAGGGCGCAGTGGCTGGAGCTGCCCCTGCCCGGCGGCGGCACCGGCGGCGCGGTGTCGACGCAGCGGCCGCACCGCTCGCTGTACTTCTCGACGTGGTTCAATTCGCTGCGCACCGCGGTGGGCATGGGCCTGTACGCCAGGCGCAGCGGCGATGCCGAGACCCTGCGCCGGGCCCGCCAGACCCTCGACCTGGCCCTGGCCCTGCCGGGCAGGGACGGCGCCTTCAAGTGCATCGCCGTGCCCCAGCCGGACGGCACGACCCAGCACTGGGCCGGCGACGGCAAGCTGTGGAGCCTGAAGACCGGCTATCTCGGCTACGACATGAGCTGGACCGCCTACTGGCTGCTCAAGTGGCGCGCCGCCGGCCTGCCGGGCTCCGAGGCGATCCTGCCGCGCTGCCAGGCCCTGGCCTCCTTCCTGCTCGCCCGCCAGTACCCCGACGGCCTGATCGCGAGCCGCTTCGACGAGGACGGCTCGGCCGACGAGGCGATGTCTCGCCAGCTGCGCGCCGAGAGCGGACCGATCGCGCTGTTCCTGCTCGAGCTCAACGCCCAGGCCCCGGACCCGAAGCTGGTCGAGGCGGCGCTCAAGGCCCTCGCCTTCCTCGACCGCGAGGTGGTGGCGACCCGCCAGTGGTACGACTTCGAGACCTTCTTCAGCTGCAACGCCAGGCCCGAGACCTTCGACCAGCGGACGCAGCAGTGGCCGGTGAACAACCTCGCCATGTCGCAGACCGTTTCGGCCTATCTCAAGGCCTGGCAGGCGACCGGGGACCGGCACTGGCTCGACCAGGGCGGGATCGTGCTCGACTACCTGCTGCTCTTCCAGCAGTGCTGGACCAGCCCCAGCCCGCGCATGCATGCGATGACCTCGCCGACCATGCTGCTGGGCGGCTTCACCACCCAGAACGCCGACGCCGAGTGGTCGGACGCGCGCCAGAGCCAGATCGGCAACGCCCTGCTCGACTGGTACCGCGAGACCGGCACCGCCGAGTACCTGGAACGCGGCGTCGCCGCCCTGCGTGCGCAGTTCCCGGTCTCGCCCGACGAGAACTGGGCCCATGAGGGCTGGGGCGGAGCCAGCGTGGTCAGCAGCTTCCACTGGGGGACCGGCTCGGGCATGGCCGGCATCGAGCTGGAGGAGGACTTCCTGCGCGACGCCATCGTCGACCTGCGCGCCGGGGTGGGCGTCGGCGTCAACGGGCTCGACCTCACCGGCCTGAAGGTCGACGGGACGGCGGTGTCCTTCGCCCTCGCCAGCCCCTTCGCCTGGAGCCGCCCGGCGACGGTGGTCTTCCGCCACGCCGAGGCCGGACAGCGCTATGCCGTCACCGTCAACGGCGCCGCCGCCGGCACCTGGAGCGGAGCCGAGCTGCAGGCCGGCGTCGCCATCGCCCCGGCGGTGCGGTTGGCCGTACCGCCAGGGATCCCGGCCGGCGCCACCGCCGGCTGGGGAACGGCCACCGACCGCGTCATCGCCGACTTCGAGGGCGGCTCCTGGGGCGGCTGGACGGCCACCGGCGCCGCCTTCGGGGATGCTCCGGCGGCTGGCGCCCTGCCCGGGCAGACCCCGGTCGACGACTTCATGGGCAAGGGCCTGGCCAACAGCTTCCGCGGCGGCGATTCCGCCATCGGCACCCTGACCTCGCCCGCATTCGTCATCGACCGCGGCTACCTCAACCTGCTGGTCGGCGGTGGCGGCGGGGCCGAGACGACGGTGACGCTGGTGGTGGACGGCAAGCCCATGCTCAGCGCCAGGGGCCGCAACAGCGAGCGGCTCGCCTGGACGAGTTGGAACCTCGCCGCGTTCAAGGGCCGGACGGCCCGGGTGGAGATCGCCGACCGCGCCACCGGCGCCTGGGGCCACATCCTCGCCGACCAGATCGTGCTCAGCGACACCGCCCTGGCCAGGCCGGCAGGAGGCCCCTGAGGCCCCAGGCAGCGAACGGCGGCGTCGCCGGGGGCGGGCCCCGGGGCGGGCAGGGAAACAGGTAGGGAAACAAATGCGGGAAACGATGATCGGGGCCCATGAGGTACCGCATGCGCCGCATCCCGCTCCTGGCCTCGCTCCTGTTCTGCGCCGCATCCTGCAGCGGCCCGGCGCCGGAGGCGGCCGCGCGTGCGGCGCCGGCGTCGGCCAGCGCCCCGGCCGTGCTGGCGGCTCCCGCCCTGCGCCCCGACCGCGTGCTGTTCAGCCAGCGTTTCGGCGAGCCCGGGGTGGCGGTCGCCGGCGGCGGCGGCAAGGCCGAGGTCTCGGGGGCGCTGCCGGCGCCCTGGCGCGACGACTCCGCCTGGGCCGACCTCCAGGTCGCCTACAGCGTCCGCGAGGAGGACGGGGTGCGCTTCCTCACCGCCCGCACCGGGCGCATCACCAGCGGCTTCGCCCAGTTCGCCCGCCTGCTGCCCGACGAGGCCGGCGAGCGCGTCTACCGCCTCAGCGCCCAGGTGCGCGCCACCCCCGGCGCCGAGGTGCGCATCGGCATCCGCCAGCAGGCCGCGCCGTGGCGGATGCTGGGGTCGTGCGCCCCGGCGGCGGCCGGCGGCTGGCAGCGCATCGAGCAGGACCTGGCGGTGTCGCGGGTCGCCGGCGAGGCGGTGGGGATCTGGGTGCAGATCCACGGCATCGGCAGCCTCGACCTCGCCGAGCTGACCATGAGCGAGCGCGATCCCGCCGCCTTCACCGCCGAGCGCATCGCCCGCTGCGGCGGGGTCGGCTCGCCGAACCTGGTGCGCATCAGCCGCTTCCCCCTCGGCCTGCCTTCGGGCTGGATGCTCGACCGCACGGTCAGCGACGGCGATGTCGCGGTGCTGGGCGCCGCGCCCGCCGGGCCCAGCGGCTTTCCCGCCCTGCGCATCTCCACCCCGGTGCACACCCGGGTGTTCTCGGCGCCCTTCGACTGCGCCCAGACCGACCTGCCCCACCGCCTGTCGCTGCACGTCGCCGGCACCTGGCGCGGCCGGATCGAGGTCATGGAGGGGGGCAGCGTCCTCGCCGGCGCCGACCTGCGCCCGGGCGAGGCGTGGTCGCGCCTGGGCCTGGTCTTCACCCCCAAGGCCCTGGGCGAGGGCCATGTCCACGCCCTGCGCCTGAGCGGCCAGGGCGAGCTGCGCCTCGACGGCCTGCAGGTGACCGCCGGCGCGGAGGAGCGGCCCTATGCCAGCCAGCGCGGGGCCGAGGTCCAGCTGGCGCTGCCCGCGGGCGATGCCGCCGCCGGCCGCTGCCAGTTCCTCGACGAGGCCCCGGCGGTGCGCTGGTGCGCCAGCGGGGCGCCGGCGGGCGGCGAGCTGCGCATCACCGCCCACGACCAGGACGGCCAGGCCTGGCCGGCGCCGGCGGTGCGCCTGGCCGGCCTGCCCCTGGAGGAGGGCGTGGCGCGCCTGCCGATCCCCGCCGGGCGCCGCGCCGCCCTGCGCGTCGAGGCGCAGATCACCGGGGCGAGCACGGTCGACGAGCTGGTGGTGCTGCGCCTGCCGCGGCCGCGCGCCTGGGGCGCCGACGCCCCGGAGTCGCCGTTCGGCGTCCACGTCCTGGCGGTCAACCGCCACCTGGGGATGGTCAAGGCCCTCGGCTACAACTGGGTGCGCCTGCACGACGCCGGCTTCGAGTACACCGGCTGGGCCTGGCTGGAGCCGCAGCAGGGGCGGATGGAGTTCCGCGACGACGCCATCAAGCGCTTCCGCGACCACCGCCTGACCATCCTCGGCCAGCTCGGCACCGCGCCGGTGTGGGCCAGCCATGCCGCGAAGTTCCCCGGCAACACCATCGACGGCTACTTCAAACGCTACTTCCAGCCCCTGTCGATCGATGTCTTCGCCGGCTACGTCAGCGCGGTGACCGCCCGCCACCGCGCCGACATCCGCCACTGGTTCGTGTGGAACGAGCCGTGGATCGGCGCCTGGTGGGCGGTGGGCCACGAGAACACCGCCAGCGGCGAGCGCTTCACCACCAGCGCCGAGCCGCAGCGCGACTTCGCCGCCCTGATGGCGGCCGCGCACCGCGCCGCCAAGGCCGTCGATCCCGCCCTCACCGTGGTCGGGGTGAACAGCACCAGCACCGCCAACGACCACGATTCCGGGCGCGAGAAGCGCATCGCCGGCGACCGCTGGACCGCGGGCATCGTCGCCGCGGGCGGCCTCGACAGCTGCGATGCGATGGACTTCCACTGCTACACCGGCGGCTCGGCCGCGGGCATCATCGAGGCCGTCGCCGAGGGCTTCCGCGTCGCCACCGGGCCGGCCTGCGGGCCCGACGGCCGGCCGCGGCGTCCGGTGTGGCTGACCGAGGGCGCGCCGTCGATGCCGCCCGAGGAGACCCGCGACGGCGGCTACCGCCAGGTCGCCCTCGGGCGCGTGGTCCCCGGCCCCCTTCCGCTGGGCGAACGCCTGGTGCGCTGGGAGCTGGGCGCGATCGCCGCCGGCTGCGCCCGCAGCTTCCTCTATTCGACCCATTGCGTCAGCGGGCTGAACGAATGGCCGGGCTGGGCGGCGCTGGTCGCCGGCGACGGCACCCCGCACCCCGCCGCGCTGGCGGTCGCCAGCTTCCACCACCTGGTCGAGGGCCTGGCCTATGCCGGCACCCGCGAACTGGCGCCCGGCACCACCGCCTACCGCTTCGCCGGCGCCGGGCGCGCCGCGGCGGTGATCGTCGACCGCGCCGACGGCGCCGCCCCCGACCTCGCGGCCCTGCGCGCCGCCGGGCTGGAGGTCTGCGACCTGTGGGGCAACCCGGCCGAGGCGGTCGCCGACGGCGGCACCGTCCTGGTCGGAGGAGAGGTCGGACGGTGAGCAGCCGCAGGCTGCCGGGGAGCGGAGGGCCTTCGGACCCGGAGCGGAACAGGGCGGGCACGGCAGGAAGCCGGCCGACCGTCGACGCCATCGCCCGCCGCTGCGGCATCGCCAAGGCCACGGTCAGCAAGGTGCTGGGCGAGCATCCCGAGCGCTACCGCATCTCTGGCGAGACCGCCCGGCGGGTGCGCCAGGCGGCGGAGGCGCTCGGCTACCAGCCCGGCCGCCACCGCCGGCGCCACCCGCGCCGGCTGCGCGCCATCGGCCTGGTCTTCGCCGGCGACCTGCCGGTGAGCACCGGCCACAACTGGGAGCTGCTGCGCGCGGTCTCGCGCGAGGTCGCCGCCCGCGGCTTCCACCTCGCCTACGCCCCGGTCAGCGGGCCGATCGGCGAATGGCTGCAGGGTCGCGCCAACCAGCTGCTCGACGGCCTCCTGGTGGTGCTGCCCCTGCCGGTCGAGCTGGCGCGGGTCGATCCCGCGGCGCTGCCGCCGGCGGTGCTGATCAACACCGGCCCGGTCGCCGGCCTGCCCGAGGTCCTGCCCGACGATCGCCAGGGCGCCGAGGACCTGGGCTCGCACCTGGTCGCCCTCGGTCACCGCTCGGTCGCCCTGATCGGGATCACAAGCCGCATCGGGCCGAACCATCCCTGCCTGGACCACCGCGCCGCCGCGCTCGCCGGGGTCCTCGCCCGGGTCGGCGGCAGCCTCGCCGACTGGATCCGCCGCACCCCGGCCGAGGTCGTCGCCGGCCTGCGCGGTCCCGCGGCGCCCACCGCCCTGGTCTGCTACCAGAGCTGCGACGTGCTGCCCTATTGGCGCGAGCTGGTGGTGTCCGGCCTGCGCATCCCCGAGGACGTCAGCCTGGCCTGCGCCGACGACCTGCCGGTGAACACCCAGACCATCCCCGCCCTGACCGGGGTCGGCTTCGATGTCGCCGCCATCGCCGCGACCGCGGTCGACCGGGTGGTGGCGCTGATCGAGCGGCGCGCGCCCGCCGCCGGGCGCATCCTCATCTCCGAGCAGCTGGTGGTGCGCGCCTCGACCGGCCCGGCCCCGGCGCGGCCGATCCGCGCGCGCATCAAAGCCCGGCGCTGAGCCGCTCAGCCGGCGCAGCGCGCGGCGAACGGCATCAGCGGCAGGCCGGCGACGCTGGCGACGTCGGCCACCGGCATGTCGGCCCAGGCGTAGCGCACCTGGCGCGGCGCCGGGACCGCGGCGCTCCACACCACCAGGTTGGCGCCGTCCACCAGCGCCTCGGCCGGGTGGAAGACGCCCTCGTCGCCCGCCAGCTCGAAGCCGCGCAGGCCGCCCTGGCCCAGGCGCAGGCCGTCGCCGGCGTCGTCGATCGCCAGGCGCAGGCGGCCGCCCTCGGCGGTGATGCGCCCGATACGCGGCGCCAGCAGGCCCGGGCGGCGGTCGCCATGGGCCACCGCCAGCGCGGCCAGGGCCAGGCGGCGGCCGACCTCGGCCTTGTTGTGGGGATGCAGGTCGTTGGCGTCGCCGATGTCGATGGTCGGGACCAGGGCGGTGGCCGGCTCGTCCAGGCAGGCGGCCTGGGCCTCGCGCAGGGCGGCCCAGCGCGTGCCCGAGGACAGGTCGGAGCCGATGCCCGGCAGCTGCACCGAGAGGAAGGGCAGGGCGGCGCCCCATTCCCGCCGCCAGGCGCGGATCAGCGCGGTCAGCAGCCGGCGGTGGTCGGCGGGCGCGTCCTCGTCGGACTCGCCCTGGTACCACCAGAAGCCGGCGAGGGCGTGACGGCGCGCCGGCGCCACCAGCGATTCCCACAGGATCGCCGGGCCGTCGCTGCTGCCCGGCCCCCAGGGCGGGCGCGGCGGGGTGACGGTGCCGAAGTCGTGCTCCAGGCGCCAGCGCCACGGACCGGCCAGGGGGCGCGACCAGCCGGTACCCGCCAGGCGCATGGCCGCGGCCGGGCCGGTGAAGCCGCCCTGGAACACGTTGGAGCAGGCGCGCACCGCGATGAGGTTGGCGCCGGCGCGCAGCGTCCCGGCGGGGATGCGGTAGCTGCGCGGGGTGCGCCAGCAGTCCGGGTTGTCGAAGCCGGTCGCCCCGACCTCGACCCCGTTGACCCAGGTGCGCTCGGCCTTGTCGATCATCCCCAGGTGCAGCACCGCTGCGGGGTCGTCGGCGGCCGCGGCGTCGAGCTCCACCGTGCGGCGGAACCACAGCACGCCCGGGCGCTCGTGCCCGCCGTACTGCCACCAGCAGGGCAGGCGCATCAGCGCCCAGCCGCGGTCGTCCAGGCCGGGATCCGCCCAGGTGGCGGCGTGCGCCGCCAGCCCCGGGTCGGCGGGCGGCTGCCAGGCGGCGGCGGCAAGCCGGTGCGCGGCCAGCAGCTCGGCGTGGCGCGGCAGCTCGGCGAGATGGCGTTCCAGCAGCGGGCCCCACAGCGGATCGCGCGCCAGGTCGGCGCGCGGCAGCCAGGAATGGATGCGCGAGCCGCCGCGCGCGGCGTCGATGATCCCCACCGGCACGCCCAGCTCGCGGTGGAGGTGCGCGGCGGCGTGCCAGGCCACCGCCGAGCAGGCGGCGGCGGTGGCGCGCGAGCCGACCTGCCAGGGCACGGCGATGTCGCGGTCCTCGCCCGGGGTCCATTCCCGTGGCATCACCGCCACGCGGATGCCCGGCAGGCCGTCGGCGGCGGCCAGCGCCGCGGCGCCGTCGCGGGTGTCGCCCAGCCGCCAGTCCATGTTCGACTGCCCGGCCGCCAGCCACACCTCGCCGATCAGCACGTCCTCGGCGGTGATGCGCTCGCCGGCGCTGGCGGCCTCCAGCCGGTGCGGGCCGCCGGCCTCCAGCGCCGGCAGGCGCGCGCACCAGCGGCCGTCGGCGCCGGCCAGGGCCTGGGCCCGGTGCCCGGCGAGGGCCACCTCCACCGTCGCCCCCGGGTCGGCGCGGCCGTGGATGGCCAGCGGCCGCCGGCGCTGCAGCACCAGGTGGTCGCCGGTCAGGCCGTCGAAGGCCAAGGTCACGGCGTGTCGACCTTTTGCAGGCGGATGCTGCGGATCTCCAGCGCCCCCGGCTTCCACTCGCGGGTGGCGGCCTTGGTCACCAGGGTCAGGCGGTTGGGCGCATCCCAGCGCAGCCAGGGGGTGATGTCCATCCAGGTCGCCGCGCGGTGCCAGTTCACCGGGTGGAACACCAGCTTGCCGTTGATGGCGAAGGAGTCGAAGTCGCCGGGCTTGGGCACGTCGAGGTCGATGAACACCCGCGAGCCCTTCCAGTCGGCGGGCAGGGTGATGCCGTCCTGCCAGGCGTAGAGGCCGTCGAGGCGGCCGGGCAGCTGCAGGGTGCCGACCCCGCCGGTGCCGCTGCGCTGGACCTGGAAGGTGCCCGTGACCGCCAGCTCGGCGCTCACCGCCGGGCGGCGGCGCAGGGTGACCTTGCCCACGAAGCCGGTGCTGCCGGCGTCGATGACCAGGGCGTGGGCGCCGGGCTTGAACACCTGGGCGGTGATGTCGACCACCGCGCCGTCGTCGAGGTCGCCGTAGCCGGGAGTGGTGAGGCTGCGGCGTTCGACCACCGGGGCGCCGTCCAGCCACACCGCCACCGGCCCGACCTGGGCGTCGTAGCCCATGGTGCTGACCACCAGCTCGATGCGGTCGCCGGCCTTCCAGGCAGCCGGCAGCACCAGCGGGGTGTGCAGCAGCACGCGGCGGGCGGGATCGGGCCGGTTCTTGAGCTCCTCGGTGCTCTGCCCGGCCCAGCGCGCGAAGCCCTGGCCGGGATCGGCCAGGCGCGAGAGCGCGGCGGGCTCGGGGGCGCCGGCGCCGCCGGGATAGACCCGCCCGTTCATGCCCACCGCGAGGTCGAGGGTGTACTGCGGCAGGTCGGGGCGCGGCAGCACCGCACCCGGCTCCGAGGCGCGCCACCACGAGGCGGTCTTGGCGAACCAGCCGTCGATGGCCGCCGCCGGCGCGCCCTGCACCTGGCCGGCGACGATGCGCGTCTCGAGCGGCTGCAGGGTGATGGGGGCGAGGTTCACCGTGGTGCCGTCGACGCTGCCGGCGACCTCGGCGCCGGTGCGCGGGTCGCGCAGGCGGGCGAGGGGCTTCGCCGTGCGCCAGGCCACCGACAGGGTGCGCGGGGCGTCGGTGGGGTTGAACAGCGCCAGCTGCTCCTCGGTGCCGTTGTTGGCGAGGTAGTGCTCGCGCCACACCGCGCGGTCGGCGGACGCTGCCAGCGGCCTGAGCCCGAGGCCGGCGAGGATGTCCTGCAGGAACTCGCTCTGCTGCTCGCCCGGCCACCACATCCCGGTCTTGTCGTAGGAGTCGCGCCAGAACGGGCTGCCCAGCACCACCACCCGGCCCTTGCCGAGCCTGCGCAGGCCGATGGCGATGGCACCGTCGCCATAGCGGGCGATGGGCTGCACGCCCTCGGCCGCCGGCTCCAGGGCCACGCACTGATCGGCGAAGTTGTAGCCCGAGTAGTCGATGCTGGTGCCGCGGTTGTAGCAGTTGCGCCCGGCCAGGCCCTTGAGCAGCGGCTGGTCGTGGAGGATCGCCACCGTGCCCTCCATCGGCCGCACCTCCTTCACCCGGAAGCCGGTCAGCGCGCTGATCGGCCAGGCGTCCCTGCGTGTCGAGGTGTGGCGGCCGGTCTGGTGCAGGGCGACGAAGGTGCCGCCGGCCTCGACCCAGCGGCGGATGCCGTCGACCGTCTCCGGGTCCATCACCCAGGTGCCGCTGTCCCACAGCACCTGGGCGCCGCCCAGCCTGCCGTCGGCGATGGTGGCTTCGCTGGCGTAGGTGTAGCTGTAGCCGATCGGCTGCAGGTCGCCGCGCCCGAGGTCGAAGCAGTACTGCGCCGGGCGCGACACCAGGTGGGCGGCGCGCGCCGACCACAGCAGGGCGATCTCGGGCTGCCTGATGTCGCGCCACGGCGCCAGCTTGAGGTAGGCAAACGCCTCCTTCCACACCGGCGCCGCCGGGCTGTACATCATCTCCTGCACGTTGTGGAAGTTGTCGAAGGCGTTGAGGCCCTCGAAGGTGTACCAGCCCAGCCAGCGCTTGAGCCCATCGGCGGTGGTGATGCCGCCGCCGAACTCGGCCGAGCCGGGGACGTCGTAGTGGTAGCCGAAGCGCCGGTCCCAGGGGCGGAAGAAGCCGCCCTCGCCGGTGTTGTGGCCGTAGCAGCCGAACCTGGCCTGGAGCGGGATGCCGAGGTGCTTGTCCTCGGCGGCGTGCATCTTGATGAAGCGGTGGGGGTCGATGCCGCGGATGGCCTTGAAGGTCGATTCCATGCGCTCCATCACGCACCACGACTGGTATTCGCGCCAGTCGCGGTTGCGGGTGTTGAGGCGCTCGTCGGCGGTGGGGAAGCCGGTGAAGGCCGCGGTGGTGAGGAACATCGGGCCGGCCATGCCGGCATCGATCGCCCCCGCCGGCAGGTAGGTGATGCGGTTGACGCCCGGGCGCAGCAGCGCGCCGACCTCGACCTGGGCCACCATCTCGTGGCCGGGGGCCTTGGACAGGGCGGCGGCCTCGACCCCGTTGATCCACAGGCGGTCGGGGTTGCGCCAGCCCCCCGCCGGCACCAGCGAGGCCATGGTCAGCCACACCGGGCCCTGGGCGCGGGCGCGCTCCAGCCAGGCGGCGTCGACGGTGATGGTGCCGCGGTTCCACGAGGTGCGGCGGCCCACCCGCCAGTGCAGCGAGCCCAGTTCGGCGCCGGGGTGCTGGATCTGCGCCCAGCCGGCATCGTCGCAGTCCTCGCGCTGCCAGCCGGCGGCCAGCCCGGCGGCGAGCGGTTCCTTGTCGTCGGCCGGATGCACCCGCCAGGCGCGGTCGGCGAGGGGGTCGCCGGGGCGCCAGCCGTACACGTCGTAGTCCATCGGGATCGGCACCTGGTCCCAGCTGGCGAAGGGCTTGCCGTACCACGCCTGGCCGACCTTCTCGGGGGTGTAGCCGCAGGCGGTGGACAGGTAGCGCACCAGGTTGCGGCGGTTGGCCTCGGAGAAGTCCCAGTAGGTGAAGAAGGAGAAGGGTCCGACCTCGCCGTTGGGGTCGAGCCAGTCGATCAGGCTGGGGTCGTCCTGCACCGTGGCCATGGTCTGCTGGAAGGTCCAGTCGCGGTAGGCGCGCAGGCGCTGCCCGCCCTCGCCCACCTGGCCGTAGTAGTGCGGCATGGTGCTGAAGCGGTCGCTGGGCTGGACCAGGTCCTCGGGCGCCAGGCGCGCCAGGTCCTGGCTCCATTCGTGCCACTGGCAGAAGTGCCAGCCCAGGCCCGCGGCGCGGATCAGCGGCAGCAGGTTGCGCAGGATGTAGCCGCCGGAATTGGGCTGGATGGTCAGCCCGTGCTCGCGGAAGTAGGCGAGGTGGTCGGGCACGCTGTTGGGCTGGGTCAGCTTCTTGCCGTCGCTGCCCTGGCCCCAGTAGATCGGATACCACGAGCCGATGCCGGCGGTGGTGAAGCGGTCGAGCCAGGCCGGATAGGCGAAGGCCGGGTCGTAGCCGGCGGCGCCGGCCAGGCGCGGCGCGGCGGCGGCCAGGCCGGCCACCTCGGCGGCGGCGAACACCCGCACCTCGCTGCCCACCACCACCGGCAGGAAGGCGCCCAGCCCCTCGCGCACCAGCACCCGGCGGGCGGCGCCGGCGATGGCCGGCTCCTCCCAGCGTGCGCTGCCGGTGGCCGACAGCGCCAGGTCGCGCGCCAGCTTGTGCATGAACACCTGGGCCTGGGCCGGCGAGGCGCAGGCGAAGCTGCGCTCGGCCAGCGCCCCGTCGGCGGGCGCTGCCGCGGCCACCGGCCCGAAGCCGCGCAGCTGCACGGGGGCGGTCTCGGCGGCGACCGCGAGCAGGGCGGGGACGAGCAGGGGCAGCAGGCGGAGGGTGGGCATGGCGGTCCTTGGCGGCGGGTTGAAAGGAGCGGTGCAGGCGCTGGCGATTCAGCAGAGTCGAAGGGGTCCTGGGATGCAACCGGATGCAATTTGTTATACGGCGGCAGTCGACCGGTGTTGTGCAGGAGCCACGCTGAGCGCCAAGGAGCGATGGCGGCTCGCCAAATCCTCCAGTTCACCCACCATGCCATCCATGTCCGGCAGGCGAGGCCGGTATCATCTCGATCCTGCGGAGCCCCTCATGGCGGTCATGACCACCTGCACCCCAGTCCTGCGTGGCATCCTGCTGGGGACGTTGGCGCTGTCGGCCACCGCCGCCGAACTGACCGTCGGCCCGGGCAAGACCTACGCCAAGCCCAGCCTCGCAGCCGCCGCCGCGAACCACGGCGACACCATCAGCATCGACGCTGGCACCTACCTCAACGACGTCTGCACCTGGACCAAGGACAACCTCACCATCCGCGGGGTGGGCGGGTACGCGGTGCTGTCGGTGCCCGGCTTCACCATCCCCAACGGCAAGGCGATCTGGGTCATCGCCGGCGCCAACACCACGATCGAGGGCATCCGCTTCACCGACGCCAAGGTGCCGGACGAGAACGGCGCCGGCATCCGCCAGGAGGGGGCCGGCCTGACCGTGCGCGGCTGCCAGTTCCACCAGAACGAGAACGGCATCCTCAGCGGCGCCAACCCCGCCAGCGACATCCTGATCGAGGGCTGCGAATTCAGCTCCAGCGGCAACAACGGCTATGCCCACAACGTCTACATCGGCACCGTCCGCAGCCTGACCTTCCGCGGCAATTACAGCCACCACACCAAGGTCGGGCACAACCTCAAGAGCCGGGCCCAGAGCAACCACATCATCGCCAACCGCCTGATGGACGAGGCCACCGGCACCGCCAGCTACGCCATCGACCTGCCCAACGGCGGGCTGAGCTTCATCAGCGGCAACTGCATCCAGCAAGGGCCGGCGAGCAGCAATCACAGCCGGATCGTGGTCTACGGCGCCGAGGGGCTGACCAATCCGGTCAGCCGCCTCTACGTGTGCAGCAACACCATCGTCAACGACCATCCCAGCACCACCACCGTCTTCCTGTACATCAATCCGGCCGCCACCCTCGCACGGGTCGAGAACAACCTCTTCCTCGGGCCCGGCACCGCCATCGGCGGCCTGACCACGGCGGCGGCCCTGCACAACCTCGCCACCACCACCGATCCGCTGCTGGGGCGGGCGGCCTACGACTACCATCTGAAGACCGGTGCGGCGGCGATCGACGCCGGCGCCGACCCCGGCAGCGCCGACGGCCAGGCCCTGCTGCCGGCGCGGCAGTACCTCCATCCGGCCTCATCCGAGCCGCGCACCACCAGCGGCGCCGCCCCTGACATCGGCGCCTACGAAGCCGCCGGCGCCGTTCCTCCGGAGATGCCGGTGGCGACCGGTGCCGCGGTGGCGGTCCCGCTACCGCCGGCGGCCTCCCTGCCGGCATTGCCGGCGGGCGGAGGCGGTGGTGGCGGGCGGTGCGGCCTGGGCGGTCTCGGCCTGGTCCTGAGCGGTCTGGTCCTGCTCCACGTTCGCCGACGCTGAACTCAGCGCCGGACCAGCAGGGTCCGGCGAGGCAGGTGAGCAGGCCGGCACCCAGCTGGCGGACGGCCTGCGCTCCCAGGGGCACTCTTCGCATCACGTCCTCAGCAGGCCCTGGCAGACCGTGTCGGGGTTTCTCGTCGCAACGGTTCGCCCCGGGGTCCTCTGGCAGACAGGCCGCCACCCCGCGCACCTCTCTACCCGCTCTCTTCCGACGCGGCCTTCCGCCGCTAGGCTCCGCCCCACGGCGGCCGGGACGCCGCCCCAGCCATGCCCTCGGCCGCCTCCTCCAAGCTTCCCGCCAGCCCACCGCCCAGCAGCCTCGTCGACACCCGCGGCGAGCCGATCAACGACCGGCGGCTGCGCGTCGGCATGCGCACCAACATCATCGCCGGTTCGTTCGGCATGGTCTGGGTGGCGATCTCCGGCGGCATGCCGGTGACCATGTTCATGGATGCCATCGGCGCCAGCGGTGTGGCCATTGGCATGGCGGTGACGGTGCAGCAGTTCGCCATGCTGCTGCAGGTGCCGGCCGCCTTCGTCGGCGAGATGCTGGCGACGCGCAAGCTGTACTGGGGCGTGCTGGCCCTTCTGCACCGCGCCTGCTGGCTGGTCATCGCCTGCCTGCCCTGGCTGTGCGGCGGCAACACCCAGCTGATGGCCTTCGCCCTGCTGCTGCTGCTGGCGGCGAGCAGCCTGCTGGCGCAGGCGGCGACGCCGGTGTGGTTCGGCTGGATGGCGGATCTCATCCCCGAGCGCTCGCGTTCCACCTTCTGGGCGGTGCGCCAGAGCGTGGTGATGATCCCGTTCCTGCTCGCCACCGTGCTCGCCGGCTGGGCCCTCGACCTCTTCCCCGATCCGCGCACGCCGGCCGGCTCCTACCTCGGCTACGGCCTCGTCTTCGGCCTCGCCGGCCTGTTCGGCTGCATCGACATCCTCATCCACTTCAAGGTGCCCGAGCCGCGCACCGTCCCGATACGCTTCGCCGCCCGCGAGATCGCCGAACGGGTGCTGGCGCCGCTGCGCAGCGCCGACTTCCGCTGGCTGACCCTGTCGCTGTGCGTGTGGTCGTTCGCCCTGTCGGTGACCGGCCAGTTCGGCGTGCTGGCGCTCAAGCGCATCTACCAGGCCAGCTATACCCAGATCTCGTGGACGGTGGTCACCGCCACCGTCGGGGTGATCGGGGGCGGGTTCCTCTGGGGCTACGTGATGGACCGGGTCGGGGCGCGCAACTTCGGCATCCTCACCATGGTCCTGGCGCCGCTGTGCGGCGCGGTGTGGTTCCTGGTCGATGCCGGCAGCGTGGAATTGCAGCTGCCATTCGCCCTCGCCGTGACCCTGCCCTCGATGGTGGTGGCGCTCCTGCTGGTCAACCTGGTGGCCGGCGCGCTCTTCTCCGGCATCGGCCTGGCGCAGATGAGCCTGCTCGGCGCCCTCTCGCCGGTCCAGGGCCGCACCATGTTCATGGCCGTGCATTGGGCGCTGATCGGCCTCGCCGCCGCCGCCGGGCCCCTGGTCGGCGGCTGGGTGATGGACTGGTTCACCGCCCATCCCGTGGCCTGGGTGCCGCCGACCGGCATCCCGCTCAACTTCTTCCACTTCGCCGTGCTGGTGCAGACGGCGCTCTGCTGGCTGGTCGCGGTGCCGCTGCTGTGCATGGTGCGCCGCCGCACCGGCGAGATGGCCCTGGGCACCGCCTTCAACCGCCTGGTGACGATCAACCCGCTGCGCATGGTCGCCAGCATCACCAACATCTGGAGCATGGGCGCCTCGGATACCCGCGGGGATCGCGCCAACGCCGCCCGCCGCCTCGGCGAGGAGCGCACCGCCCTGGCGGTCGCCGACCTCATCGCCCGCCTCGACGACCCGTCGCTGGAGGTGCGCGAGGAGGCCGCCACCGCCCTCGGCTCGATCGGCAGCGATGACGCCATCGACGCCCTGCTGCTCCGGCTCGAGGATCCGCGCAGCGACCTGGTCCCGGAGATCGTCCGCGCCCTGCGCCAGGAGCACACCGGCGCGTCGCTGGAGAGCATCCTCCGCCGCATCACCCTGCCGATCGCCGAGCTGCTGCCGCAGATCACCAGCCGCATCCCCGACCTGCAGCGCCGGCGCATCGAGACGGTGCTGATCCGCCTGCTGGCCGCGGCCGATCCCGTCACCGCCTGCGAGATCGTCCGGACGCTGGGGGTGATCGGCTTCCGCCCGGCCAGCGGGCCGGTCCTGCTCGCCTACCTGCGCGGCGCCAGCGAGCCCAAGCTGGTGGTGGCCTGCTCAGAGGCCCTGGTGCGGCTGGAGGAGTTCGCCGCCGCCGCCGAGCTGGTGAGCCGCGCCACCGCCACCAGCGACCGCCGGCACCGCCGCGCCCTCACCGTCAACCTCGGCGACCTCCTCGGCGAGCCCGGCGGCTTCTACCGCCTGCTTGCCCAGGAGGAGCGCAAGCCCGGCAGCCGGGTCGAGGAGATGCTGGGGCACCTGGCCGAGGCGGTGACCCACGTCTGCCGCGCCAAGCCCGCCAGCCAGGCCGAGGGCCGGCGGGTGGCGTCGCTGATCAGCGCGCTCGACGTCGCCTATGTCGAAGGGCGCACCGCCGACTGCGTGCAGCATCTCTTCGTGATCGGCCGTTTCATCACCGGTCTCGAACTCAACCTGCCACCGCCCGCCGGTGATGACGGCCTCGACGCCTGGATCGCCGTGATCGGCGAGACGAACCCGCGCACCGGGGTGGGCATGCGCCATCTCAAGCTGCTGCGCGACGGCCTGGGCCGGCAGGACGGCAGCGCCCCTGACGGCACCGGCGTGCTGCTCGGCATCTACTGGCTCAGCTGCTGGTCGCGCACCTACCTGGGCGAGAACTGAGCGGTGGCTGTCCCCCGGCCCGCTCAGCGGGAGATGGCGTGGCCGGGATCGGGCATGCCGGTGATCGCCAGGGTCGGCACCGCCAGCGCCTCGCCATCGATGGCGGCGAAGCGGAAGGCGGACTGGTACGGCGAATAGCAGGTGGCCAGCTCCAGCCCGTCGCGGCGGTAGGCGGTGGTGCGCATGTCGGCGTAGTAGTCGTCCTCGACCGTGGCCGCCGCCAGCCAGCGGCGGAAATCGGCGAACGAGGCGAAGTCGGCGGCGTCGCGGATCTCGAAGGCGAAGCCCGAGCAGGTCTCGACGATCTGCTCGTAGGTGAAGGCCTGCGGCCCCCAGCCCTCGAAGGACGAGATCAGCACCGCCAGCTTGCCGCCGCGGTCGCTGACCTGCAGGTGGGCCTTGCGGCAGTTGCCGCGGTCGTGCAGGCGCAGCGGCACGATGCCGACGTAGTGGCCACCCTCGTCGACCGCCACCGGCGCCAGGCGGTCGACCGTGAGGTTGAGCGCCGGGGCCTCGGTCTCGCCGATCCACACCGACTTGGGGCGGGTGAAGGCCAGCGGCCGGAACACCCCGGTGCGCAGACGCTTGAAGCGGCCGTTGAGGGGATGGGGGTTGTACAGCACGAGGGCGGTGGACTGGTGCTGGAGGGTGCGGATGTCGCCGTCGTCGCGGAAGCAGTCGGCGGTGTGCGGCGGCTCGGCGTAGGGGCAGCGCTCGTCGAAGAACATGCGCGCGAACCACGTCGCCGCCCCGGTCTGGTCGCCGTCCACCGGCCCGGCGAGGGTGGCGAGGAAGCCGTGCGCCTGGCCGTTGTCGAGCCAGCTGTACTGGGCGGTGCCCAGGCTGTGGCGGCGGCCGAACCAGGTGGTGCACAGGCTGCGCCGCGGGCCGGCGTGATGGACCTTGGGGGCGTCGGCCGGGCGCTTGGCGGGATCGTCCCAGCCGATGCCCCAGGTGCCGGTTTCGGCGGTGCCACGCACGCAGGCGCCGGCCGGCTTGTCGAACAGCGCGCGCTCGATCGCCGCGTCGAGGTGGTAGTCGGCGCTGGCGTACCAGATCGGGTGGGCGGCGTAGAACGGCAGCGAGCGCGCGATGGTGGCGGGATCGACCAGGCGGCTGGCCGCGCCCTTGGTGAACAGCTCGTCGGCGACGCTGAAGGGGAAGCGCTGCGGGAAGAGGTGGGCGAGCAGCATGGTGGCGCCGCCCAGCAGGCCGGTGTGGTCGTTGACGTAGCCGCGGCTGAGCGGGCCGGCGGGCAGGCCGGCGCGGGGATCCCAGTGCAGCGCCAGGTCCTGCCAGAAGAAGCGCTCCAGGCGCAGGGCGGTGTCGCGCGCCTCCGGCTCGCGGGCGTGCTCGGCCAGGTGCGCCAGCGGCACCAGCGATACCGGGGTGTAGGTGGGCGAGTTGTATTCGCAGGGCAGGCCGTTGCGGCGGTACACCGCCAGGGCCTGGCGCAGCTTGTGCAGCCCGCACTCCACCAGCTGGCGGCTGCCCAGCAGCTCGCCGCCCAGGATCAGGGCGTGCATGGCCTTGAAGGGATGGTTGTCGTTGTAGCCGTGGATCTTGAGGTCCTCGGTCGACATGTACGACAGGTTCAGCTCGAGGTAGCGGGTCAGCAGCGCGGCGACGTCGGGCTCCAGCCGGGCGCGGTGCATCGCCAGCACGTCGATCGCCGCCCCGGGAGCGAAGTGGCAGGGCTGCTGGTGGTGGTGCGCGCGGATGACCGCGTTGGCCCGGCGCACGCACTCGGCGTCGCCGCCGAGGTAGGACAGGCAGTGCCAGAGGATGGCGCGCAGGCCGCCGTGATGCTCCGGGGCCTGGGGCCACGTGAAGCGCCCGTCGGCGTCCCACCAGCGGGTGATGGTGGGACGGTGGGCGGCGTACAGGCGCTCGCGAGCTTCGCTTTGGTCGATCATGGCTGCGCGAAGCGTTCGAGGCGGATGCTGTCGATGCGCACCTTCTCGACCCGGGTGTGATCGACCGGGCCGCCGTTCTGGTCGCCGGCGCGCGCCAGCACGATCTCGTTGGCTTCGCCGAAGCGCAGGTGGGCGGTGATGTCGATGTCGGTGTGGCCGTGCAGGGCGTGGTGGTGGCGGCGCACCAGGCGGCCGTTCACCCACGCGCCCAGCACCGAATCCCTGTCGCCCTCGCTGACCAGGCGCACGCGCGACCCGCTCCATTCCGCCGGCACGGTGAGCATGAGGGTCGGACGGTTGATCGCCGCCTCGCCCGGCAGCCGGGCCTCGACCGGGACCCCGCCCTTGCCGGTGCCGTTCCAGGTGCCGGCGAGGTCGAGGGCGGCCTGGGCCGGGGCGCGGTGGTAGAGGTACATCTGGGCGATGATGCCGGTCTGCTCGCGGTCGCCGGCGAGCTCGACGGTGACCACGTTCTCGCCCGGCCTGAGCAGGGCGGTGACGTCGAAGTCCTGGTAGCTCCTGCCGGGCGGCTCGTGCAGCACCGTGCCGTTGAGGCTCAGCCGGGCCTTGCCCAGGTAGTGGTCGCCGTGGAACCAGGCGCCCGAGACCAGGCGCACGCTGCCGCCCTGGGCCTGCCAGTGGGCGGGCAGGGTGAACGACTTGCGCACCCACAGCGGCTTGCCGGTGGGCGCGCCGGCATCGAGGGTGAGCACCCCCAGCGCCGGCATCGCCTTCCACGCCTGGGCGTCGAAGCCCGGGCGCTTCCAGGCCTCGCCCTGGGGCGCCTCGGCGGTCCAGCGCACCTCGCGGCGCAGGTCGAGGGTGGGATCGGCCCAGCGCCCCTGGGTGTAGGGGGTGAAGTCGATCGCCGGCTTGGCCAGGCCGTGCCAGATGCGCTGCTGGTAGTCCCACCAGTGCGCCAGCGCCTCGCCGGGGGCGTAGACGCCCTGGCAGCGCACCACCTTCACCTCCTTGGCGGGCATGCTCAGCTCGACGGTGGCGACCCCGTCGGCCCACTGGAAGGGCAGCTCGCGTTCGCCGCCGACCTCGAACACCCGCACCGCCGCCGGCTTGCGCGGCACGCGCATGCGCACGGTGGTGGCGACCTCCTGGTCGTCGTTCCAGCTCACCAGGCAGGCCACCGCGTCGAGGCCGTTGTTCGAGCGGTAGGGCTGCGCCCACACCAGGCGGTCGCTGCTGGTGACCTGGGGCTGCTGGCCGACGCCGGCGAGCAGCGCGCCCAGCACCTCGCTCTCGTGCTGCTCGGGCCACCAGATGCCTTTGCGGTCGGCGGCGCCGCGCCAGAACGAGCTGCCGAGCAGGATGATCTGGCCGGCGCCCTTCCTCACCCGCAGCACGGCGGCGGAGCCGTCCTCGTAGGTGGCGGCGACCTCGGCGCCGGCGCCGGGCTGCAGCGCCACATCCCACAGGCAGTGGTTGCCGCCCTGCCAGTCGGTGCAGTGGCCGAGGTCGGGGAACTGCTTCCCGCCCAGGCCGGGGAACAGCGCGCTGTCCTTGGCGATGGTGACGGTGCCCTTGCCGGGGGTGCGCAGCTTGGCGACCGAGCAGCCGGCGAGGCGCTGCACCTGCCAGGCGTCGGGCTGCTCCAGCGAGTTGCGCCCGGTCATGGCGAAGGCGACGTAGGTGCCGCCGGCCTCGACCCATTCGCCGATCTTCGCCAGCGCGGCGGGATCGAGGATCTCGTTGCCGCAGTCGACCAGGGTGGTGTAGCCGGTCATGCGCCCCTCGGCGAGGGCGGCGTCGTCGAGGTAGACGTAGGAGTGCCCGAGCGCCTGCAGGCTGCCGCGGCCGAGGTCCCAGTCCCACGGGCTCTGCACCTCGCGGGTCTTCTCGCCCAGGCCGGGATGCGGCGCGCTGGGCACGATGCCGGTGACGTTGCGCGCGCTGCGGTGGATCAGCACCTGGCTGCCGTGCAGGTCGTACTTGCCCATCTGGTGCAGCACCGCGGCATGGTCCTCGACGAACTTCCGCAGCTCGGGGATGCGGGTGTAGTGCTGGGCGAGGAACACCGCGTCGTGGCCGTTGAGGCCGGCGAGGAAGATGCGGCGGTAGGTGTCGAACATCTCCGCCAGGTTGTTGGCGGGGCCGGCCATCTCCGAGGTGCCGGGCAGGCCGTGCAGGAAGCTGCCGCGCTTGTACCAGGGGAAGAACCACATGCCTTCGCCGGTGAAGTGCCCGAAGCCGCCCCAGCGGGTCGCCAGGTCGAGCCAGCGGCTGTCGCCGAAGGCCTTGGGGGCCATGAATTTCACCGGGCGCTCGGGGTCGACCTGGCGCATGCCGTCGAGGATCACGTCCCAGCCGCGGTGCTTGATGTCCTTGCGCCAGTCGTCCCACAGCAGCCACAGGCGGTTCTTGCCGCCGGCGAGGTAGGGGTAGACCGACGGCGCCTCGCTGGACAGGAACATGCGCCCGTCCCAGGTGTCGCCGAGCAGGCGCACGGCGATGCGGTTCTGCCCGGCATGCACCAGCTTGCTGACGTCGAGCGCGCCCCACGAGCCGACCTCGCCCGCCTCCTGGCCGTTGACCCACACCTGGTTGAAGCGCGGGGCCTTGCCCACGTGCAGGCCGCGGCTGCTCATCGGGAACCAGTAGAGGTAGACCTTTCCGGCGCGCGCCAGGTCGCCGGCGTCGAGGTCGAAGCCGCGCTTGAACCAGGTGGCGTCCTTGCCGCCCGCCTTCCTCAGCAGCTGCTGCATGCGGTCGTCGCCGGGGGCGGCGATGCGCGTCCAGGCCTGGTCGGCCTCGCCCTCCCACCACTGCTGCTCGATCCCCGGCCGGGGCAGGGCGTTGTCGGGGGTCTTGGGGTCGACCGCCGGCTCGCGCCGCGCCCACCAGATGCCGCCGAGGTCGGCGATCTGGCCGTCGAGGCCGGCGAAGGTGGCGAACTCCGGCACCGGCACCTCGTCCCAGCTGGCGAACGGGCGCTTGGCGCGGTCGAACAGCGCGCTGGCCTCGGCCAGGGTGCAGCGCTGGCCGAGCCAGGCGCGCCAGTCGCGCTGGGCCAGGACCGAGCGGTCGGCGTGCTTGTCGTACCACTCGCTGTGCACCAGCTCGCCGTGTGGGTGCATCCAGCCCATCACGTGCGGCTGCGCCACCTGCGTGCGCATCAGGTCCATGGTCTTCACCGCGATGTACTTCTGCACGTCGAGCGAGGACCAGCTGAAGTGCGGGTCGGACTTCCAGTTGTCGTGGCGGCCGTGCCAGCCGCTGGTGAGGAAGGCGAAGGGCTGCTCGAGCAGGTCGGCGAAGCGCCGCCCCGACCAGCCGGCGCCGCCGGCGTCGGCGTAGACGCGGAACGAGAGGTTGAGCCCGGCCTCCTTGGCCTTGGCGACCTGCCACTCGACCTCGGTGTTCTTGATGATGCCGTCGCTGTCATCGAAGTGGGCGGGGTCGAGCCAGGGCTCGAAGCGCCAGCCGCCCTTGACGCACCAGTCCAGGTCGTCGAGCGGGTTGACGTCCTCGGCCTTGAGCTGGTGGCCGAGGTTCTTGAGGTCGTAGGCCACCCGGGTGCGGTTCCCCCAGCCGGCGAAGCCGTAGAAGCCGAAGCCGTAGCGGTCGAAGCGGTCGAGGAAGCTGGGGTAGTCGGCCTTGTCCACCGCCCCGCGCGCCAGGTCCGGGCGCTCGGCCAGGGCGGTGGAGAGGGTGGCGGCGTCGGACGCGGCCAGCACCTGCACCGTGGCCCCGGCCACCGCCACCAGCACGGAGGCGCCGCCCGCCAGGGTGCGCATCGGCACCCCGCCGCCGGTCTTGGCGGGCACGGTGGCGGTGCCGGGCGACAGGTCGAGGTCGGCCAGGTACTTGCCGGCCAGCACGCGGGCATGGGCGGCGTCCTGGCAGCGGAAGGTGCCGAGGATGGCCTCGCCGGCCGCCCCGCGCAGCACGGTGGTCGCGCTGCCCACCCGGCCGAAGCCGCGCAACTCCTGGCCGGCAGGCACGTTGGTGGTGGCGACCGGGACCAGCCCCGGCTCGGCCGCGGCAAGCGCGCTGCAGGCGATCAGCAGCAGGGTGGGGCAGAGACCGCGGAGGTTGCACATGGAGGTCAGCATACCGTATTATACAACCGGTTGCAACTTCCGTTGACCTGGGCCTGCCGCTTGCCTGCGGGGAGCGCAGAGGGGAAATTCCGCTTGGATCATGGGGCTGGGATTGTGATCAGGGACGGGTTTGGGAGTCTCCGACGCTCCGCTGGAATAAATGGTGGCGTGGTTCGTTGTGCCCCTTATCCAGCACTTCACATGAAATTGCCAATACGAGCCCTGCTTTTTCTTCTTTCCCTCCTAAATATTGCTGAGGCGGAAACCCGCGATGAGTGGACCCTGAAATCGCTGGCCGCACTTCAGGCAGCATGCGGGTCCGAACTTGCTTCAACGACTGCACAAGTGCAAAGGGGGCCACACCACTCTGTATATTTAGAGGTGTTCCCCTTTGCGCTCGCCTCTATCTATCTACGTCCATCACCCCACCCCGGTCTGCACCGCCGCCACCTCGAAGCGCTCCAGGGTCACGGGGCCGTCACTACGGAGACCGCTGACCAGGTCGAGGCCGGGGGGCAGCGCCACAGTCACGACTGCTCACGGGGGATATACAGCGGCCACATCACCTTAATAAGATTGTGTGGCCCCTTTGTGTGCCCCGCGCCATTAACTGTTCAGCCAATTTTGCCGAAGATGTTCTTCCTGTGCCATTCGACAACTGGTTTCGCCGGATATAGCCGCACATCCTGCGTTATTTAAAAGGGGCCGCTTTTTAAAGGGGCCACACCACCTTGTGCAAGGTGGTGTGGCCCCTTTATGGATGGCCCCTTTATGGATGGGCGCTTCGTTCCGTCATCCCGCCTCTGTCTGCACCACCGCCACCCCGAAGCGCTCCAGGGTCATGGGCCCGTCGCTGCGGCGGCCGCTGACCAGGTCGAGGCCGGGGGGCAGCGGCACGGTGGCCGGCTGCTCGCCGTGGTTGATGGCGAACCACAGGCGACGGGTGGCATTTTCGCGCACGCTGACATGGACTGCCGGAGGGCAGCCGGGCAGCAGCGGGCGCAGGGTGGTGGTGGCCAGCACCACCGGCAGCAGCGCCTCCCACAGCGCGGCGTCCAGCCAGGTGCCGACGTAGAACACCTGGCCGCGGCCGTGGGCGCGGCGTGTGATCGCCGGCTGGTTGTCGAGGTGGCGGCCGCGCCAGCGCGCCACCACCGCGGTGTCCGCGTCGGGGGCGAGCAGTTCGTACCAGCCGCTGGCGGGCAGCGCGCGACCGGCCAGCTCCAGGGTGAAGGGGCGCGAGGCGGGGTGGTTGAGGCGGCCGAACTCCTGCACCGTGGCGCCGGCGAGCGGGCGCAGCACCCCCGGCCAGGTGTCGGCGGTGATGCGGTTGTCGGGGGTGCGCGTGCCCGAGCGCGGGCCGATCACCAGCACCCCGCCGGCCGCCACCCAGCGCTCCAGCGGCGCCACCCAGGCGGGGTCGATCAGCTCCCAGCCTGGGATGATGTAGAGGCCCAGGGTGGACAGGTCGTCGGCGGGATGGACCAGGCCGGCGGCCAGCCCGGCATGCAGCAGCGCGCGGTGGGCGTCGCGCGTGGCCTCGCCCAGGTCGAGGCCGCAGCTGTAGGAGGCCGCCGCGGTCTCGACCGCGAGGTCGCCGTCCGCCACCGCCGCCTCGACCCGCACCGCGGTGCCCAGCAGCGCCGGGCCGACCCGCGCCAGCTCGGCGCCGATGGCGGCGACCTCGGCGTAGCGCCGGCGCGGCACGCTGTCGTGGTCGAGGATGCCGCACCAGTACTCCTCGGCGCCCATGCGGCAGGTGCGCCAGCGGAAGAACAGCAGGGAATCGGCGCCGCGCGCCAGGCTCTCGTAGACGAACGAGCGCATCTCGCCGGGTTCGGGGGTGTCGAGCAGGTAGCCGGGCTGGCCGCCGGGGCCGGCCTGCAGCTCGGGGATGATGAAGTTGCCGCTCAGGCAGCGCGCGTGGTCGAGGCTGCGGGCGAGCCATTCCGGGCGCCGGGCGTGGTCGTGGCAGAACATCGGGTAGACGTCGTGGCCGAGCACGTCGAGGTCGGCGGTGAAGGCGCCGCGGTAGTCGAGGTGGCGCATCAGGCCGTTGTGGGTGATGAACCAGCGCGCATCGGCGGCGCGCAGGATCGCCACCTGCTCGTGCTGGAAGCGCGCCGCGCCGTCGGCCAGGAAGCGCACGTAGTCGAGCCGGGCGCCGGGGTTCTGGTAGGTGGGCAGGCCGTCGCGCGGGGTCTCGAGGTGCGCGAACGCGGTGCAGGTCTGGGCCCAGAAGGCGTTGCCCCAGGCATGGTTGAGCGCGGCGAGGTCGCCGCGGTAGCGGACCTCCAGGAAGCGGCGGAAGGCCTCCTGCGCGGCGGGGGCGTGGTCCTCGCTGAAGTGGCAGTGGATCTCGTTGTCGGTCTGCCAGCCCACCACCGCGGGATGACCGGCGAAGTGCCCGGCCAGGGCCGCGGTGATGGCGCGGCTGTAGCGGCGGAACACCGGGCTGAAGTGGCTGGCGTGCTGGCGCGAGCCGTGCGCCAGGGTGACGCCTCTGGCGTCGACGCGCAGGATCTCGGGATGGGCGCGGCTGAGCCACAGCGGCGGGGCGGCGGTGGGGGTGCCGAGGATGACGGCGATGCCGTGGCGGTGCAGCTCGGCCAGCACCTCGTCGTAGAGCGCGAAGTCGAAGCGGCCCTCCGCCGGCTCGAACAGGTCCCAGGCGAATTCGCCCATGCGCACCACGTTGAGGCCGGCGGCGGCCATGCGCTCGGCGTCCTGGCGGCGGGTGGCGGCATCCCAGTGCTCGGGGTAGTAGCAGGCCCCGTACCAGAAGCGCGCTGTGTCCCATGGGCGGCGGTGGCCGGCACCCGGGCGGCCGAGCGGGAGCAGCGGGGCGGTGTCGTCGGGGAGGGCGGGGATGGGCATGGCGTCCTTCGGCCGGGATCGGCGGCGACTGCCGCACCGTTCCGGGCTCTGAACGCAGGTGATGCGGTTTCCGCCGCTGTCTTCCAGGTGTCATCATGCCAACTGATCGTATGATCCTGTCATGCGCGGCCTGGTCACCTTCCCTGGCGAGCTGCATGCGGGCGAGACCGTCACCGGCGATCCCGACCACGTCTGGCGCCCGCAGGGCATGGATGCCTGGGTGCTCAACCTGACCGTGGCCGGCCACGGGCTGATCCGCCAGCGCCAGGGGCTGTACCGTTGCGACCCCGGCCGCCTGGTGCTGTGGCCGCCCGGGGTCGCCCATGCCTATGGCGCCGGCCCCGCCGGCTGGACCCACCTGTGGGTGTACTTCCACCCGCGCCCGGCCTGGCTCGAACTGCTCGCCTGGCCCGAGGCCGCCGACGGGGTGCTGACCCTCGACCTCGCCGGCCATCCCCAGCGCGAGCGGGTTGAGGGCCTGCTGCGTGCGATCATCGCGGTGATGGCCGGCGGCGAGCCGCGGCGGGTGGCGATCGCCCAGGCCCAGCTCGAGCAGCTGCTGCTGTGGTGCGACGCCGCCAATCCCCACGCCGCCACCGGCCTCGACCCGCGCCTGGGCGCCGCCATCGGCTTCGCCCTCGCCCGCCTCGACCGCCCGCTCGCGGTCGCCGAGCTGGCGCGCGCGGCCGGCTGCTCGCCCTCGCGCTTCGCCCACCTGTTCACCGCCCAGCTCGGCCTGCCGCCGCTGGCCTGGCTGGAGCGCAGCCGCATCGAGCGCGCGCGCGAGCAGCTGCTGATCTCGGGCCGCGCCATCGCCGCGATCGGCCGCGATTGCGGCTACGGCGACCCCACCTGGTTCGCGCGCGTGTTCCGCCGCCACACCGGCCTCACTCCACGCGCCTACCGTCAGGCCGGCGGCCGCCTGCCGCAGCAGACCCGCCAGCGCTGATCAGCGCCCACCCAGCCGCCATTCGCCCCCGGCGGGGATGGTGATGCGCTGCAGCCGGCCGCCGCAGCGCAGGTCGAAGGCGGTGCCGGTGGTGGCGCGCAGGGTGGCCGCCAGCGGCGCGCCGTCGCGCCACTCCAGATCCAGCACGCCGCCGCCGCGCACGCGCAGGCCCCAGGCGCGGCCGGCGGGCCAGGCTGCGGGCAGGGCCGGCAGCAGGTGCACCTCGGGGGTGCCGTCGGCGGCGCGGCGGTGGCTCTGCACCAGCATCTCGACCACGCCGGCGCAGGCGCCGAAGTTGCCGTCGATCTGGAAGGGCGGGTGGTCGTCGAAGAGGTTGGGCAGGGTGCAGTGCGCCACCAGGTGGACGAGGTGGCGGTGGGCGCCCTCGCCGTCGAGCAGGCGGGCGCAGAAGTTGATGATCCACGCCCGGCTCCAGCCGGTGCCGCCGCCGCCGTTGGCCAGGCGGTGGTCGAGGGTGGCGCGCGCGGCCTGGGCCAGCGCCGGGGTGGCGACAGGGTCGATGGCGCCGCCCGGATGCAGGGCGAACAGGTGCGAGATGTGGCGGTGGCCGGGCTCGACCTCGCCGTGGTCGTCGGCCCATTCCTGCAGGCGGCCGCCGCGGCCGATCGCCGGGCGCGGCAGGCGGGCGCGCGCCGCCGCCACCTGGGCGCGGAAGTCCGCCTCGCCGTCGCCGGCGAGATCGAGGGCGGCGGCGAACAGGGCGTCGACGATCTGGGTGTCCATGCTCGCGCCGGCGCACAGCGAGCCGACCGTGCCGTCGCCCAGGCGGTAGAGGTTCTCGGGCGAGCAGCTCGGGCTGACCACCAGCCGGCCGGCGGCATCGGGCACCAGGAAGTCGAGGAAGAACAGCGCGGCGTCGCGCACCGCCGGCCAGGCGCGGGCGCGCTCGGCGGTGGTGGCGGCGAAGCGCGCGCGCTCGTACAGGTGCAGGCTCAGCCAGGCCCCGCCCATCGGCCAGTAGCTGGCGGCGAGGTTGCGGTCGGTGGGGCAGGCGTCGGCGGCCAGGTCGGTGTTGTGGTGGACCACGAAGCCGCGGCAGCCGTACATCCGCCGCGCCACCTCGGCGCCGCTGGCGCGCAGGCGTTCGACCAGGGCGAACAGCGCCTCGTGGCAGTCGCCCAGGCCGCAGGCCTCGGCCGGCCAGTAGTTCATCTGGGTGTTGATGTTGATGGTGTACTTGCCGCCCCAGGCCGGCTCCATGTCCTGGCACCAGCGCCCCTGCAGGTTGGCGGGCAGGCTGTCGGCGCGGCTGCTGGCGATGAGCAGGTAGCGGCCGAAATCGAAGAACAGCCGCAGCAGGTCGGGGTCGGCGTGGCCGGCGCGCAGGCGCGCCACGCGTGCGCCCACCGGCAGGTCGGGCGCTTCGCCTGCCAGCTCGACCCCGCAGGCGGCGAACAGCGCGCCGTGGTCGGCGCGGTGGCGGCGCTGCAGCCCGCTCCAGCCCAGGGCGAGGGCGGCGCGGGTGGTGGCGGCCACCGCGGCGGCGGGATCGGCGCCGCGGAAGCCGGTGGCGCCGGCGACCACCAGCAGGACCTCGTCGGCGCCCTCGACCACCAGGGTCTCGCCGATCAGGGTGGCGGTGCCGCCGCGCTGGTGCACGCGCAGCCCCACCGCCAGGGCGTCGCCCAGGCGGCCGCCGGCGCGGCCGCTGCCGATCAGGGCGTCGCCGTCGGCCTGCACCACCTGGTCGAGGTAGCGCGCGGCGTAGTGGGTGTGGGTGCCGCGGCTGAGATGGGCGGCGAGGCTGATCGCGCCCGGCCGGTCGGCGGCGAGGTGGATGGCCACCACCCCGTCGACATGGCTGGCGAGATGGGTGCGGCGGTAGGTGACGCCGTCGAGACGGTAGCCCACCCGCGCCTCGCCGGCGGCGAGGTCGAGCTCGCGGCGGTACTCCGTCACCGGCGGGGCCGGCGGCTGCGGCGCCAGGCCGAGGCGGGCGAGGGTGCCCTCGGCCGGGCGCGGGCGCGGGTGGCCGGGATGGGCGACCGCGAGCCACAGGTCGGCGAGCGGCTGGTAGAGCAGCTGGCTGTCGGGCACCCCGGCGAGGGCGCGGTCGGCGAGCGCCTCGGCCTCGGCCAGGCGGCCCTCGGCGAGCAGCTGGCGGATGGCGCCGAGCGCGGCGCGCGCATCGGGGTTGATGCGGTCGCGCGCCCCGCCGCTCCACACCGTGTCCTCGTTGAGCTGGATGCGCTCGTCGGCGACGTTGCCGAACACCATCGCCCCCAGCCGGCCGCTGCCCAGGGGCAGGGCGGCGTTCCAGTCGTTGCCGGCGGGCTGGTCGAACCACAGCTGGGACGGGGGCATGACCAATGTGAAGGTGGAATGGCCAAAAATCAACCGGTTGTACCACGCCGGCCGTCGGCGGACCCCCGGCAACGAAATCCGATGCAACCGGTATCATATGAGCTTCCCCGGAGGATCGATGAGACCCCTGCCCGTGTTCGCCGCCCTGCTGGCGCTGTGCTCCGCCCCCGCCGCCGAACCCGTGCTGCGCCCCGGCGACCTGGTGGCGGTGTGCGGCGACTCCATCACCCAGGGCGGGATCTACTCCGGCTTCATCGAGATGTACCTGCGGGTCTGCCGCCCCGACCTCGGCGCCGCGGTGCGCAACTGCGGCTGGAGCGGCACCGGCGCCGACCACTTCGCGGTGCACATGGAGGACACCGCCCTGCCGCTGCGTCCGACCGTGGCCACCATCTGCTATGGCATGAACGACGGCCGCTACGCCGCCGCCGACCCCGCCACCGAGCAGGGCTACCGCGCGTCCCTCGGGCGCATCGTCGCACGCTTCCAGGCCGCCGGGGTGCGCACCGTGGTCATCGCCTCGCCGGGGGTGGTCGATACCCGCTACTTCAAGAATCCGAAGCAGCCGACGGTCACCGCCGCCGACTACAACCGCACCCTCGGGCGCCTGGGCGAGGTCGGGCGCGAGGTCGCCCAGGCCACCGGCCAGCCCTTCGCCGACCTGCACACGGCGATGGCCTCGGCGATGGCCGGCATCAAGCAGCGCCTGGGCGCCGACTACCCGGTGGCAGGCGAGGTCGACGGCGTGCACGCCGGCCCGCCCGGGCACCTGGCGATGGCCTATGCCATGCTCAGGGCCCTGGGCTGCGACGGCGATCTCGGCACCATCACCGTCGATGCCGCCGCCGGCACCGCCAGCGTGCCTGCCGGCCACCGCGTGGTCTCGGCGAAGCCGGGCGAGCTGGTGGTCGAAAGCGTCCGCTACCCGTTCTGCTTCTTCTCGGGCCGCGGCGATCCGCCCCAGGAGCACGTGCTGCCCTTCGAGGTCCACCTCAACGGCTCGGCGGCGATCCTGCCGGCGCTGCCTTTCAACCAGGACCTCAACCGCTTCCGCCTGGTGGTCACCGGCCTGGCCGCGCCGCGCGCGCGCATCACCTGGGGGCCGCAGAGCCGCACCTATGCCGCCGCCGAGCTGGCGGCGGGCATCAACCTGGCGGCGGAGTTCCTCGACAACCCCTTCGTCGGCCCGTTTCTCGACGAGCTGCGCGCGGTGCGCGCCAAGCAGGGCTTCGAGGTGATGTGGCTCAAGGACCACTGCGGCGATCGCCGCCCCGGCCTGCTCAAGCAGCTCGGCGCGGACAGCGCCGAGCTGGCCGCCCTCGACCAGGGTTTCGTCGCCGTGCACACCGCCCTCGACCGCCGCTGCGCCGCCGCGGTGCGCCCGGTCACCCACACCATCCGCATCGAGGCCCAGCCATGATCCGCCGCCTGCTGCTGCTGGCCGTCGCCACCGCCGCCCTGGCCGCCGCCGAGCCGGTGCGCGGCGAACCCCTCGACGACTGGGGCGATATCCACGCGCGCATGTGCGCCGACGCCAAGGCCCGCGCCGGGAGCATCCAGGTGGTGCTGGTGGGCGACTCGATCACCGCGCGCTGGACCACCAGCCCGGGCGAGAAGGAGTTCGCCGAGCACCTCGCGCCGCTGGGGGCGATCAACCTCGGCATCCCCGCCGACGGCACCCAGCACGTGCTGTGGCGGCTGCAGCACGGGGTGCTCGACGGGCTGCAGCCCAAGGCGGTGCTGGTGATGATCGGCACCAACAACCTCAGCGCCGGCAGCGATCCCGAATCGGTGCTGCACGGCATCTGGTGCATCGTCGACCACCTGCGCCGCACCCTGCCCGGGGCGCGGGTGCTGGTGCAGGGCCTGTTCCCGCGCTGCGACCGCCCCGGGATGAACGAGCAGGTGCTGCGCCTGAACGCCCTGCTGCCGGCGCTCGCCGACGGCGAGGCGGTGCAGGTGCTCGACTTCTCGGCGCGCTTCCTCGCCGCCGATGGCAGCGGCAAGCCCGATCCCGCGGTGTTCACCGACGGCATCCATCCCAACCTGCCGCCCGGCTTCGCCATCTGGCGCGCGGCGGTGATGCCCACCGTGTCCGCGTGGATGGCGGCTCCGCCGTTGCCCGCCGCCCAGCCGCGGCCGACGCCGGTGGCGGCGCCCAAGGATCTGCGCCCGTCCACCCCCGAGGCGCGCAACGACTGGCTGAACCGCCACCGCGGCCTGCTCAAGACCCCGGCCCAGGCCAAGGCCGCCTGCCGCGTGCTGTTCCTGGGCGACGAGCTGATGCGCGCCTGGGACCGCTCGCCCGAGCTGTTCCGCGCCGAGTACGCCGGCTACGGCGCGCTCAACTGCGCGATCTGGGGCACCCGCCCGCGCAACCTGCTGTGGCAGGTCGAGAACGGCGTCCTCGACGGGCTGGATCCCGCGCTGGTGGTGGTGCAGGGGCAGACCGACCTGCGCCGCGCCGGGGCCGAGGACTGCGCCGCCGGCATGGCCGCGGCGGTGGCGGCGCTGCGCCAGCGCCTGCCGCGCGCACGCATCCTGCTGCTGGGGGCCTTTCCCCAGGGCGAGCGCCCCGACAGCCCGCAGCGGGCGCTGGTGGCGGACTACAACCGCCGCCTGACAGAGGTCGCCGCGGCCTCGGGCGGGGTGGTCGAGCTGCTCGATCTCGCGCCGTCCTTCCTCGCCTCCGACGGCACCCTGCCCAAGGGCGCCGCGCCCGAGGTCGCCGCCACCGTGCCGGCGGCGTGGACGGCCTGGGCCGCGGGCCAGCGCGCGGCGATCCGGCGGCTGGCGGAGCGCTGAGAGCGGATTCCGCCGCTCAGGGCGCGCTCCAGATCAGGTACAGGCCGGCGCAGATCACCAGCACGCCGCAGATGCGCTTGAGCCAGGTGGCGGCCTGCGACTGCCCGGTCCAGTCGAGGTAGCGCTGCACCCATTCGGTGGCGGTGCCCGCCAGCACGATGACGCCGCAGTGGCCGATGGCGTACATCAGCAGCAGCAGGATGCCGTACCAGGCCTGGGTCGCCGACAGCTTGAAGGTCACCGCCAGGATCGGGGCCATGTAGGCGAAGGTGCACGGCCCGAGCGCGATGCCGAAGATGAGGCCGAGCGCGAAGGCGGCGAAGTAGCCCTTGCGCTGCTGGTTGTGGACCTGCCCTGGGGCCGACCAGGGCGTGGGCAGCACGTCCCACAGGTAGAGCCCGACCAGCAGGAAGATGGCCGCGACGAGGTAGTTCCCCCAGGCGCCGATGTCGCCCATCATCCGCCCCGCCAGCGCGGTGGCGACCCCGACCAGGGCGATGGTGATGAGGATGCCGGTCGAGAAGAGGGTGGCGGTGAGGAACGCCCGCCAGGTGCTGGTGCGCCCCTGCCGCCCGATGAAGGCGACGATGAGCGGGATCGAGGCCAGGTGGCAGGGGCTGAGCACGATGCTGAGGATGCCCCAGACCAGGGCGGCGCTGAGGGCGAGGGCGGGCGAGCCCTCGATGGCGCGGCTGAGGGCGCCGAACAGTTCGGTGATCATCGCTCCCCGCTCAGCGTGCGCCGGGCGTGGCCGGCCCGCTGGTGGCCGCCGCCGCCGGCTTCAGCTCGAAGCCCAGCGCCTTCCACTTGGCGAGCATGTCCTCCTGGGCATAGAAGCCCTCGTGGCGGAACAGCTCCTTGCCGTCCGGGGCGAAGAAGATCTGGGTCGGGATCGAGCTGATGCCGTGCGCCTGGCCGGCGGAGGGGTCCTCCCAGACATCGATGAAGTCGACCTGCAGCACCCCGGCATAGGTGGTCTTCATCTCCTCCAGGATGGGGGCCATCAGCTTGCAGGGGACGCACTTGGTGGCGCCCAGGTCGAGCAGGCGGGGCAGCCGGGCGGCGACCGGGGCGGCGGTGGCCGGACCGTTCGGGGCGGCGGCGCCGGCAACCGAGAGGGTGACAGGCTGGGATTCCGGCGGTTTGCCGGTTTTCGCCGGTTTGAGCGCCACCACGGCGACCACCGCGAGCACCACCACGGCGATCAGGATCAGGGATGTCGGCTTCATGGCGGGTCCTTCAGACCTTGCAGGCGAGCAGGGCCGCGCCCTTGGCGGCGACGGTGGCGACGTTGGCCTCATCGGCCGGCGTCCTGCCTTTTTCCATGCCCAGGTCGGACAGGCGCAGGTGGGCGGTGACGGCAAGCCCGGCGCGCTCGATGGTCTTTCTGGCGCAGTCGAGGTTGCAGCCGTCGATGGCCAGGATCCTGCCGGCCGCCTTGGCGTTGGCGATGATCGGCCCGACGTCGCCGCCGAGTCCGGCCAGGCAGTACATCCTGCCGACCCCGTCCCTGGTCAGCTTGCGCGCGGCCAAGTCAGAGACGGCGCCGCAGTCGGAGCCGCCCGAGCAGGGGAAGATGAGGGTGGGGGCGGTGGAACAGGCGCATGCAGCCATGGGAGGCCTCCGTCGGTGTGCTGGGGGATTCAGGCGATCAGCTTGGCGATCTCATCGACGCTCGGCACCTTGCCGACCAGCTTGACCACGCCATCGACCGCCAGGGCCGGGGTCATCATCACCCCGAAGCCGACGATCTGGTTGATGTCGGTGACCTTGACCAGTTCGTAGTCGAGGCCGAGCTGTTTGGCGGCGGCGTCGGTCAGTTCCGCCAGCTTTTTGCACTTGGGGCAGCCGGTGCCGAGGATCTGGAGCTTCTTCATGGTCGCTTCTCCGGGGGGTTGATTGATTATGGGGTTTGCGCGAACCGCAGCAGGGCCTGACGCGCCCCTGGGACCGCCGGGCTCCAGCCCGGCAATTCGATCTGTCTTGGTTCTCCTTCGCCTGGTGAAATAGAACCAATTGCCGGGCTGGAGCCCGGCGCTCCCAGGGAAGAGCCGTCCGGCAGCACTTGCCGGCCAGTGCTGAACGCTCGTGTCCTCATCCCCACACCGCGCCGAAGATCCAGCCGGTGAGGGTGGCCATCACCACCACCAGGGCGGTGAAGACCACGGTCTTCTGCGTGCCCATGATCGAGCGCAGCACCAGCATGCTGGGCAGGCTGAGGGCGGGACCGGCGAGCAGCAGGGCCAGGGCCGGGCCCTTGCCCATGCCCGAGCCCATCAGGCCCTGCAGGATGGGGATCTCGGTCAGGGTGGCGAAGTACATGAACGCGCCGGCCAGGGCCGCGATGAAGTTGGCGAGCAGGGAATTGCCGCCCACCGCGCCGGCGATCCACTCGGACGGGATGAGCCCCTCGTGGCCGGGCCGGCCGAGCAGGAGGCCGGCGACCAGCACGCCGCCCAGCAGCAGCGGGATGATCTGCTTGGCGAAGCCCCAGGTCTGGTCGAACCACTCGCCCATCTCGCCGTCGCTGCGCGAGGCGATCCAGCCCAGGCCGAGGGTGGCGATGCTGAAGGCGAGTTCGTGCAGATCCGGGCGCAGGGCGGCGGCGCCGGCCACCGCCGCCGCCAGCGCGGCCAGCTTCCACCAGGCCAGGCCGTACCAGCGCACCAGCATCAGGCCGAAGGCGGCGCCCAGCCCGGCGGTGATCAGCCACTTGGCGGCATGGATGGCGTCCCACCAGCCGACCGCGGCCTTGGACGGCGCCCAGTTGGCGAACACCAGGATGGCGATCATGGCGGCGAAGAAGGCGAGGGTCTGGTGCAGCGGCCGGCCGGCCCCGTCCGCCGTCGCCGGGGCCGGCTCGGCGGCGCGGGCGGCCTCCTCGCGGCGGTAGATGAGGTGCATGATCAGCCCCACCACGACGCTGAAGCCGACCGCACCGACGGTGCGGGCCACGCCCAGTTCGAGGCCCAGGATGCGGGCGGTGAGGATGATGGCGAGCACGTTGATCGCCGGCCCGGCGTAGAGGAAGGCGGCGGCGGGTCCGAGCCCGGCGCCGCGCTTGTAGATGCCGGCGAACAGCGGCAGCACGGTGCATGAGCACACCGCCAGCACCGATCCCGACACCGAGGCCACGCCATAGGCGACGACGCGGTTGGCGCCGGCGCCGAGATAGCGCATCACCGCGCCCTGGCTGACGAACACCCCGATGGCGCCGGCGATGAACAGGGCCGGCACCACGCACAGCGCCATGTGCTCCTGGGCGTACCACTTCACCAGGTGCAGCCCTTCCATCACCGCACCCTGGAAGCGGGCGGAATCGGTCGGCAGCAGGTAGGCGGCCGCGAAGGCGGCGGCGAGGATGAGCAGCGGCCTGCGTTCGGATGTCCAGTCGGCGCTCACGCGATTGATTCCTTATTGGCGGAATAGCCAATTATCGGGCCTGCAAACATCATGGTGGGCAGCATGTCGCCTCCACCAGGGAGGTGCTGTCCGGGGACTGCTGCAGTTCGCCCAGGCAGGTGAACATCTTGAGCACGCAGGGGGTACGCAGCCGGTAGAAGACCTTGTTGGCGCGCTTCTCGCTGACCAGCACCCCAGCCTGGACCAGCACCGCCAAGTGCTTGCTGATGGTCGAGATATCGAGCCCGACCTGGCCGGTCAGATCGCACACGCAGCGTTCCCCGTCGGCCAGCAGCTGGACCATGCGCAGGCGGGCCGGGTGGCCCAGCGACTTGAACACCTGGGCCTGGGTGCGGAGGTTGTCGGCGGCGGCGTTCATTGCTGTTTGGCATAATTGCCAAATACATGGACGAAGTCAAGCAGCGGGTCCGCAGGTCGGCTGCGGCAGGCGCAGCTACTCGCCGGCCGCCTGCACCGCGATGACGTTGTCGCGCGGAGTGCGGTCGATGAGCTTGTGCCAGGGGTCGATGCCGGCCCGCTTGGGCTGGCGGTCGACGGTGAAGGTGGCGCTGCCGGTGCCCGAGACCACCCGGCGCTTCTCCAGCACCAGCGGCACCTCGTCGTCGGCGGCGGTGGCGCCGGGGGCGAACACCCCGATCTCGATCTCCTGGTCGAGGGGCACGATCTGTTCGACGCCCTTGCCGTCGACACGCATGCGCTCGGCCCGCCAGGCCACCGTGACCGCCCAGGTGCCGTCGCCCCTGGGCTGGGCGCTGGCGCTGGTGGCCTGCAGATCCCACAGGGTGATGTGGCGGAAGAGGTCGTCGATCAGCGGCCGGGCCGTGGGCGGCGCGGCGGCGTCGATGGCCGCCAGCAGCTCGGTCGAGGTGGGGTAGGGCGGTCCGCGGAAGCGCACCTGCTCGGCGAAGCCGCGCAGGGCGGCGTTGAGGCGTTCCTCGCCGAGCAGGTCCTTGAGCGCGTACATCGCCAGCGCGCCCTTGTTGTAGTGCAGGTAGGTCTGGCCCTCGACCAGCGCCAGCGGCAGTTCGGCGATGCGTTCGAAGGCGCGCCCGGACAGGTACTGGTCCAGTTCATAGGCGAGCAGGCGCCGGGCGGTGGCGGGGCCGAAGGCGTGCTCCAGCACCATCAGCGCGGTGTATTCCGCCAAAACCTCCGAGAGCAGGGTGGCGCCCTGCACCTCGGCACCGATCACCTGGTGCGCCCACCACTGGTGGGCGACCTCGTGGGCGGCGATGAGGAACGGGTAGTCGATGCGCTGCTCGTGGTCGAGCCGGGCGATGAAGCCCACCGCCTCCGAGAAGGCGATGGTGCCGGGGAAGGACTGGGCATAGGAGCCGTAGCGCGGGAACTCGGCGATGCGCAGGTGGTCGTGCTGGAAGGGGCCGAAGGCCGCGCTGGCATAGGCGAGGGTCTGCTGCGCCGCGCTCAGCATGGTGTCGACGTTGTAGGCGTGGGCGGGATGGTAGAGGACCTCGATCGGGATGCCGTTCCACGTTCCGCCGCGGCGCTCATAGCGGGCCGAGAGCATGGCGAGGAAGGGCAGCGCGGGGGCGTCGAGGCGGTAGCGGAACCAGCGCCGGCCGTCGGCCTCGCCGCTCGCCAGCAGGCGGCCGGGGGCGAGCGCGGTCTGGTCGGCATCGGTCGAGACGGTGGTCTCGGCCTCGATCCAGTCGCCGTCGCGGGCGATGTAGGTGCGCTGCCGCGCCTGCGCGTCGTCGATCGCGGGCATGCGCGGGCGTTCAGGCAGGGCGAAGCGCTTGCGCACGTCGGGGTCGGCCAGCTCGCGTCCGGGATCGTAGCCGTAGGAGGGCAGCAGGGCGGAGGTGACGAAGGAGCCGTTGGCGGTGACCTCCTTCGCGTTGTCGAAGCCGTGGCGGCGGTAGTCGAGGTCGAAGGTGCATTCCAGGGTCGCGCCCGGCGCCAGCGGAGTGTCGAGGGTGTAGATGCGGTAGCCCTGGGCGGCGTCCACGCTGGTGAGATGCGCGGCCGGGGTAAAGGCCAGGCTGGTGACGCCGGCGCTGGCGGGCAGCAGCAGGTGGAGGGTGGTGATCGCCTGCCCGCTGCGGTTGGCCAGGCGCTGGGTGCCGGCCAGGCGCACGCGCCCCTCGCGCGGGTAGAGGTCGCACGCCAGGCGCAGCGCGGCCACGCGCGGCTGGGCCAGCCCCTGGTGGGGCTTCCAGGTGCGCTCGTAGGCGGCGGCCAGGGCCTGCTCCTGTTTGCTCGAGCGCCAGGTGTCGCGCACGTTGACGTTCCAGAAGATCCAACCGGCGCACAGCGCCAGCGTCAGCCCCGCCGCCAGGGCCGCCCGGCGCGCCCCGGGGCCGCAGCGCGCGCGCGCCTGGCGCAGCCGCCAGCGCCAGCCGCGGTCCTGGCCGCGCACCCACAGCAGCACCACCGCCACCGCCAGCAGGGCGGCGGCGGCGAGGGCGTAGGCGCGATACCAGCCCCAGGCCTCCAGCGACCAGCCGAAGCCGTTCATGTCGGAATAGATCCAGTCGGCGCCGCGGCCGAAGGTCAGCAGCGGGTGCTCGATGCCCAGCTCGGACAGGTAGGCGAGGCCGACCACCAGCAGCACGAACAGGGCGTGGCCGAGCTGCTTGTGGTTGGCGGCGACCTGCACCGCCAGCGCCACCACCGCCAGCGGCAGGACCTCGACCAGGTCGAGGCCGAACAGCACGCCGAGCTGCAGGGCGAGCTGGTGGTGGTGGAAGCCGCGCGTCAGCTGGGTGATGAGCCCGGCCGCCAGCACCACCGCCTGCAGCAGCAGCACCACCACCATCAGGCCGCCGAGCTTGCCCAGCAGCAGCGCCCAGGTCGGCACCGGGGCGGCGTCGCTGATCTGCTGCAGGCGCAGGCCGCGCTCCTGCCACACCAGCTCGCCGGCATAGAAGGCGATGACGATCAGGGTGATGACGTGGAAGGCGCCGCGCAGCACCTCCAGCACCTGCCAGGCCACCGGCCAGGTGGGGGTGCCGTAGATGCGCCCGACCACCCCGGCCGACAGCAGCAGGAAGGCCAGGCCCACCGCCAGAATGGCGGGGAAGTAGATGTTGCCGAGGATGGTGCGGCAGGACAGGCGCAGCACCGCCCAGGCCTGGCGCAGGCCGCCGCTGGCGCCGAAGCGGCGGGTCGCGGGCTGCGCCAGGGGCGCGAGCGTGGGCGCCGGCCCGGCGGTGGCCGCCGTCCGCCGTCGTCCCGGGCGCCCGCCGCCGTCGTGGGCGAGGCGGAAGCGCCAGGCGCACAGCGCCAGGATGGCGCCGCCGACCGCGGTCCACAGCAGGCGGTTGGCGAGCAGCGGGCCGCTCAGCGAGGGCAGCAGGGTGTTGCGCTCGGCCGGGGTCCAGTACTCGCTGGCCAAGCGCAGGGCGGCGCCGCCGAAGGGGTCGAGCAGCGCCGCCAGGACCTTGTGGTCGACCTCGCGCGCCAGGTTGCCGGCGATGCCGTAGGCGACCAGCAGCACCACCCCGCCGAGGTAGTTGGCCATCATCCCGCGGGTGGCGGCGGCGAGGGCGAAGAAGGCGGCGCCGATCCACAGCAGGTTGGGCAGCAGCAGGGCGTAGGCCCACAGGTAGGCCGCGGGGCGGAACGGCCCCAGGCGCTCCGGCGCGATGGTGGGGATCAGCGTCCCGGCGAGCAGGCCGAAGGGGATGGCGGCGAGGATGGCGGCCATCACCGCCAGGCCGGCGCCGAAGCGCGCGGCGAGGTAGGCGAGCCGCCCGAGCGGGGCGGCGAAGAGCAGGGGATGGATGCCGCTGGCGAAGTCGCGGTGCACCGCCTGGCCCAGCACCGCGCTGATGGTGATGGTGGCGATCAGGCCCAGGCCCATGGTCAGATCGATGATGGCCGACGGGGCGTTGGCCTTGACCTGCCCGCCGCCGGAGAGGTGGCCGAAGGCGTCGCCGGCGATGGCGGTCATCAGCACCCCCAGGCCGGCGTAGAGCAGGAGGTAGGTCCAGGTCGACGGGCGCCGCCAGGCGCAGCGCAGGTCGAACAGGAACAAGGTCCGGAATGAGCTCACACCGGCTCCATCGTGGCGCCGATGCCGGCGCCGATGGTGGCGAAGTAGACGTCCTCGACCGACGGCTCGGCGGGGGCGAAGCCGTCGCCCGGGCAGGCGTCGGCGAGCACGCGCAGCTGCATGCGCCCGGCCAGGCGCCGCTGCGAGACCACCCGGTGCCGGCGCGCCAGCGCCTCGACCCGCTCGCGCTCCACCAGGATGCGCCACACCCGGCCCTCCAGGCCGCGCACCGCCTCCTCGGGGGCGCCCTGGAAGGCGATGCGGCCGTGGTCGATGATCGCCATGCGCGTGCACAGCTCGGCCACGTCCTCGACGATGTGGGTCGAGAGGATGACCACGCTGCCTTCGCCGATCTCGCTCAGCAGGTTGAGGAAGCGCACCCGCTCCGCCGGGTCGAGGCCGGCGGTGGGCTCGTCGACGATGATCAGGCGCGGGTCGCCGATCAGCGCCACCGCCACCCCGAAGCGCTGGCGCATGCCGCCGGAGAAGCCGCCCACCTTCTGCTGGCGCACCTCCCACAGGTTGGTGCGCACCAGCAGGCGCTCGACCACCGCGCGGCGCTGGCGGCTGTCGGCCACGCCCTTGAGCCGGGCGAAGTGGTCGAGCAGCTCGAGCGCCCGCACCTGCGGGTACAGCCCGAACTCCTGCGGCAGGTAGCCGAGGGTGCGCCGCACCGCCTCCGGCTCGCGCAGCACGTCGATGCCGCCCAGCCGCACGCTGCCGGCGTCGGCTTCCTGCAGGGTGGCGAGGATGCGCATCAGGGTCGACTTGCCGGCGCCGTTGGGCCCGAGCAGGCCGAACATCCCCGGCGGGATGGCGAGCTCGACGCCGTCGAGGGCCCGGGTGCCGTCGGGATAGGTCTTCGACAGCCCGCTGATGCGCAGTTCCATGGCCGGCCTCCGTGCGCGCGCAGGATGGACCGGCCTCTGCGCTGGACAGCGGGGTGTCAGGCGGGGGGCGGGGCCTGTGTCAGCAGTGGTGTGAGCGGGCGGTTCACGGCTTGGCGGCGGCCGGCCGCGGCCAGTCGTCGGTGCGGAAGGGCACCGCGGGCAGGCCGGCCTGGTTCGCGAGGTTGCAGGCCGGGTTGTCGGCCCAGGCGTAGCGCACCGCCACCGGCCTGGCCACGGCGGGCGACGACACCAGCACGCTGTCGCCGTCGATGCGCGCCTCGGCCCACACGAACGCGCGGTCCTCGCCGGCGATGCTGAAGCCGGTCAGGGGCTTGCCGTCGCTGGCGGTCAGGCCGCCGCCGAGGTGGTCGAAGGACAGGCGGATGGCGCCGCCTTCGACCGCCATGGCGCGGTACCACGGCCCCGACCATTCCACCGCCTCGCCGTAGGCGATGGCGCGCGCCGCCAGCGCCAGGCGGCGGCCGACGGTCTGCTTGTCCTTGGGGTGGATGTCGCGCTCCTCGCCCACGTCGATGGCCACCGCCAGGCCGCAGCGCGGGGTGGTGAGCACCGTCTGCGCCTGGTCCTCGCGCAGGTCGGCCCAGTTGGACTCGCCCGGCTGGGCGGCGCGGGCGCGGTGGTTGGCCAGCGACACCACCAGGAAGGGCAGGTCGTCGCGGGCGAAGCCCGCACGCCAGTCGGCGATCAGGGCCGAGAGCCGGCCGCGGTAGCGGTGGCCGCCCTGGGCGTTCGACTCGCCCTGGTACCAGGCCACGCCGGCCAGGCTCATGGGCTGGATGGGCGCGATCATGCCCAGGTGCATGATGCTGAAGCCGCCGACGTGGTCGAAGGAGATGGGATAGGGCGGGGCGCCCGCCTGGTCCGCCCCCAGGCGGACGCGCCAGGATCCCGCCAGCGGCAGCGGCTCGGTGCGGCCCTGCACGTTGAGGCGCAGGGCCGCCGGCTCGGAGGCGAAGCCGGCGCGCGAGGCGGTGGTGACCAGGCGCACGGCGACCACGTTGGCGCCGGCGCGCAGCACGCCGGCGCGCACCTGGTAGCCGCGCTCGCCGCTCGGCCATTCGCAGCGCCCGACCTCGGTGCCGTTGATCCAGGTGGTGTCGTAGTCGTTGAGCCGGCCCAGGCGCACGAAGCCCGGCCTGCCCGCCAGCTCGGCCGGCAGTTCGATGGTGCGGCGCAGCCAGGTCACGCCCTGGCGCTCGGGCCTGGCCAGGCCGCGGTCGGCGAGCAGGCCGGGCATCTCCGCCGCGCTCCAGTCCGCGTCCGGCAGGGCGGGATCCGCCCAGCCGGAGGTGGCGCTCGAGCCCGGATCGTGGGTGGCCAGCCAGGCCGCCGCCAGCTCGGGGAAGTCCTTGCCGGTGGCCGCGCTCTGGTCGAGGTAGCGCCGCGCGCGCTTGTGGAAGGCGGTGAGGTGCGGTGCCAGGTCCGGCAGCGCCGCCAGGGATTCCGGACTCATCCAGTACTCGATGCCGGTGCCGCCCCACGAGCTGGCGACCACGCCCACCGGCACCTGCAGCCGCTGCTGCAGCTCGCGGCCGAGGAAGTAGGCGACGGCGCTGAAGCCGCCCACCCGCTCCGGCGTCGCCGGCTCCCAGGCGCACGGCGCCACCGCCTGGCGTTCGAGGGCGCGGTTGCGCCGCACCAGCAGGTGGCGCACCTGGTCGCCGGGCGCGCGCGCCGCCTCGCCGGCGGGATCGGCGGCGTCCTTGACCAGCATCTCCATGTTCGACTGGCCGCTGCACAGCCACACCTCGCCCACCAGCACGTCGCGCGCCGCCGCCTGGCTCGCGCCCGCGCGCGCCTGCAGCGCGAAGGGGCCGCCGGCGGCGAAGGGGCCGAGCGCCGCCTGCCAGCGCCCGTCGGTGCCGGCGGCGACGGTGGCCCGGGCCGCTCCCGGGGCCCCCGCCAGCTCGACCTCCACCGCCTGTCCAGGCGCGGCCCAGCCCCACACCGCGACCGGCCGCCCGCGCTGGAGCACGGCGTGGTCGCTGAATGGCGGGGCGAGCAGGGGCAGGGGTTCGGCGGCGGCGCAGACGGTGGCCAGGAGCAGGCAGGGGAGCAGGTCCATGGCCGCAGCATGCCGGGTTGATGGCCTGTGTGCAACCGGTAGCACACATACGGAATCGCCTCTGGACGCCGGCCAGAGGAGGGATCAACGGAAATAGCAACCGGTTGTATATCATACTGGAAGCCGGCCGTCCGCTCGCGGGCGCTGCCTCCGCGGCGGCCGCGTGTAGGCTCGTCACAGGACCATCCCCTGCGCCACCGGCTCGTCCCCGGTCTCGCCCTCGCCCTCGCCGCCTGCACCGCCGAGGCCCCCGCCGACCGCGCCGCCCCGGCCGCCGCCCCGGCGGCGTCGGCCGCGCCGCCGCCC
>JAKLKR010000039.1 GCA_023150565.1 Planctomycetota bacterium | reverse complement strand
GTCAGGCTCAGGCTGCCGGCGATGAGCAGCATGCCCATCACCGCCAGGCCCATCGACACCTCGTAGCTGATCATCATCGCCGACGAGCGCATGCCGCCGAGCAGGCTGTACTTGGAGTTGGAGGCCCAGGCCCCCAGCACGGTGCCGTAGACCGACAGCGAGCCGAGGGCGAAGAGCAGCAGGATGCCCGAGTTCGACTCGATCACCTGGCCGCCGACGTGCGCCACCACCCCGCCCTGGGGGAAGGCCAGGGGGCCGAACCACGGGATCATGGTCGCGGTGAGCACGCCGGTAGCCATCGGGATGGCGGGCGCGACCAGGTACCAGCCCTTGTTGGCGAAGGAGGGCAGGAAGCGCTCCTTGACCATGATCTTGAGCGCGTCGGCGATGGTGAAGATGAAGCCGAATGCGCGGATCGGCAGGCCCACCGGGCTGAGCGAGAACAGCCCGGCGACGCTGGTGGCGCCGAGGTTGATCGCCGCGCGGTTGGGGCCCGGGCGGTCCTGGATGTAGGCCGCGCCGCGGCGCTCCATCAGGATCACCACCGGCAGCAGGCCGAGCAGGGTGAAGGGCAGCGCCACCTTGGCGAGGGTGATGATCAGGGCCCAGTCCATGGCTCAGGCTCCGACGGCGGCAGGGACGGCGGCGGGGGCGAGCACGCGCCCCTGCGGTCCGATGGCTCGATAGGACAGGCCGGCCAGGCGCGGGCTGCGCGCCTGCGCCGCCTTGAAGGCCTCGGCCTCGCCCGACCAGGACAGGCCGGCCAGGCGCGCGAGCACCTGCCAGGCCGGCTCCAGGGCCGGATTGGGCAGCACCGGGCAGGCGCCCAGCACCTGGATGCGCTCCTGGCAGTTGACCATGGTGCCGCGGGCCTCGGCCCAGCAGCGCACCCCGATGGCGATGGTGGCCTGGGCCACGGTGGCGTCCTGCCACGAGGCCAGCACCAGGCGCGCCGGGATGGCGGCCAGGGCGGCGGCCTTGGCGGGATCGGCCGCCCACAGGTCGTGCTGCACGCTCAGCAGCAGGTCGAACTCGCCGGCGCGCTGCGCCAGCAGGTCGAGGTTGTCGGGAATGCCCAACAACCGGAGGCCGGCGCGGTTGGCCACCGGATCGCCGCTGAGGGCGATGCCGTCGGGCTTGCCGACCGCCAGCCAGGAGCCGCCGAACACCTCGGCGCGCTCGCCGAGGGCGTCCTTGAGCGCGAGCAGGGCGGCGTTGTCCTCGAGGGTGGCATGGCCGCTGGCGACCAGGGCAATGCGGCGGGCGCCGGCCAGGGCCTTGGCGGCGGCGGCGACGGCGTCGTCGAGCGGCACGTCGGCGCCGGCCACCTTGCCGTCGCCCAGGCGGTTGCTGGCGAGCTGCTGGTAGAGCAGGCGGCTGCGGTTGGCCAGCCAGCTCTTGTTGACCTCGGGGTTGCGGCGCGGCATCAGGCGCCACACCCGCGCGCCCTGGGCGCCGGGGAACGAGTACTCGATGGTGAGGTTGGCACCGAGCGCGTCGCTGGGGTCGATCGACTCCACCGTCTTGAGGTTCCACACCCGCTGCTGGAAGCGGAAGTGCTTGCCGGTGAGCGCGCCCACCGGGCACACGTCGGTGGTGCACAGGTCGTAGGCGTGGTCGAGCGGCTGGCCGGGGAAGGTGGTCAGGTAGGCGTGGTCGCCGCGCCCCACCACCCCCAGCTGCTCGCTGCCGGCCACGTCGCGCATGAAGCGCACGCAGCGCGTGCACACGATGCAGCGCTCCTGGTCGAGGATGATCGAGGGCCCGAGGTCGATGCGCTTGCCGCCGCGATCCCCGCCCTTGGTGTCGGTGAAGCGGTGGTCGGCGCCGCCCTTGTAGACCTTGCCGACCTCGTCGCGCAGGCGGCTCTCGTGCCGCCCCTGGGACATGTAGTTGTCCTGCAGGGTGCACTCGCCGGCCTTGTCGCACACCGGGCAGTCGAGCGGGTGGTTGACCAGCAGGAACTCCATCACGCCCTTGCGCGCCTTGACCACCCCGGGGCTGCTGACCTGGGTGCGCACCTTGAGGTTGGGCGCGGTCTGCATGTGGCACGAGATGCCCAGCTGCCAGCCGCGCGGGCCCTCGAACTCGATCAGGCAGATGCGGCAGTTGCCGGCGACCTTGAGGTCCTCGTGGTAGCAGAACGCCGGGGTCTCGACCTTGGCCCAGTGGCGCAGGGCCTCGATCAGCGGGATGCGGGCGGGGACCTGCACGTCCCGGCCGTCGACAGCGATGGTGATCAGGTCGGCCATGGGTGCGGTCACATGAAGGCGCCGGGCTCGAGCTGCGTGAGCTCGCGCGGCTTGGCGCGGTCGGGGTTCTTGGCCAGGTAGGCGTCGAAGGCGGGGCGGAACTTGCCGGTGAAGCTCTTGATCGGCCAGGCGTCGGCGGTCGCCAGCGGGCAGATGGTGGTCCACTCGAACTGGTCGGCGAGGTCGCGCACGTGGTCGATGTCGCCGTCGCGACCCTTGCCCTCCGCCACCTGGTCGAGCACGCGGTGGGCGTAGCCGGTGCCCTCGCGGCACGGGGTGCACTGGCCGCAGGACTCGTGGGCGTAGAAGCGGGTGAGGGTGCGCAGGATCGCCACCGGGTCGCGGGTGGCGTTGAAGGGCATCACCGCGCCCGAGCCGAGCATCGACTTGAGCCCGGCCAGGCTCTCGTAGTCCATCGCCGCCTTGGCGCATTCCTCGGCGTTCAGCACCGGGGCCGAGGAGCCGCCGGGGATGCAGCCCTGCAGCTCGCCGACCACCCCGCCGGCGAGCTCGAAGAACTCGGGCATGGGCATGCCGAGCGGGATCTCGTAGACCCCCGGGCGGCCGATGTCGCCGGCGATCGAGAACAGCTTGCTGCCGGGGCTCTTGTCGGTGCCCCACCGGCGGTAGGCCTTGGCCCCGTGGGTCAGGATCCACGGCACCGCCATGATGGTCTCGACGTTGTTCACGCAGGTCGGGTTGGCGAAGGCGCCGCTGACCGCCGGGAAGGGCGGCTTCAGACGCGGCTGGCCCTTGTAGCCCTCGAGCGAGTTGATCAGCGCGGTCTCCTCGCCGCAGATGTAGGCGCCGGCGCCGCGATGGACGTAGATGTCGAGGCTGTAGCGCGATCCGGCGATGTTCTCGCCCAGCAGGCCGGCGTCGTAGGCCTCGCGGATGGCGTGGTTGAGGGCCTGGATCTGCGGCAGCATCTCGCCGCGCACATAGATGTAGGCGGTGCGCACCCCCAGCGCCCAGCCGGTGCAGATCATGCCCTCGATCAGCAGATGGGGATCGCGCGCCATCAGCAGGCGGTCCTTGAAGGTGCCGGGCTCGCCCTCGTCGGCGTTGATCACCAGGTACACCGGCTTGCCGGTGCCGCGCGGCACGAACGACCACTTCATGCCGGTGGGGAAGCCGGCGCCGCCGCGGCCGCGCAGGCCCGAATCCTTGACCAGCTCGATCAGCTCGAACGGGCTCTTGTCGAACAGGGTGGCGCCGATGGTGCTGTAGGCGCCGTGCTGGCGCGCCACCGCGAGCCGGTGGCCGCCGGGCACGTCGAACAGCCGGCGCAGGACGTTGGGCAGTTCCTTGCCCTTCCAGTGCGTGGGGTGCGGCATGGGTCAGGCCTTGGCGGGGGCGGGAGCGGCGGGGACGGGGGCGGCGCCGGTGGCGGACACCACCGCGCTGGGCTTGGCGGCGCGCGCCTTCTCGTGGGCGAGCACGCGGTAGTGGGCGGTGGCGCCCGGCGCCAGGCGGTCGGCGGCCTTCTGCTCCTTGGCCGACAGGGTGGCGAGCACCGCCCAGGTGCCGCCGCCATCGAGGGACTTCTCGACCACCACCTGGGCGCAGCCGGGGTCGTTGAGCCAGGTCACGGTGATGGCCTCGCCCTCGGCCTTGGCCGCGACCTTGAGCGCGGGGGCGGCGGGGGCGTAGTCGGCGGGCAGCACCTGGCCGCTGGCGCCGTGGCCGCCGGGATGGCCGCGGGTGTCGAGCACCAGATCGCCCATGGCGTCGTGGCTCTGGCGCGCCTGCGGGTTGCGCGCGGCCTCGTCGCGCAGGAAGGCGATCCAGCGGTCGAGCAGGGCGGCGTCGGGATGGAAGCCGTCCTGGTCGAGGTGGCCTTCGCGCAGCTCGCCGGCGCCGAGCGGGAAGGTCTCGGGACCGATGGCCTGGTCGTTGATCATCACCCCGGGGCCGGTGCCGCACAGCGCCAGGCATTCGACCCGCAGCAGGGAGAACAGCCCGTCCGGGGTGGTCTGCCCGGCGTGGATGCCGAGCGACTTTTCCAGATGGGCGATCAGCGCCTCGGACCCCTGCAGGTGGCAGCACATGGTCTGGCACACCTGGATCAGGTAGCGCCCCACCGGCACCTGGCGGTACATGGTGTAGAACTCGACCACCCCGAAGGCGTGCACCGGGGCCACCGCGCACACCCCGGCGGCCCAGGCGATGCCGGCGCGCGGCACCCAGCCGAACTCCTCCTGCACCAGCCACAGCACCGGCAGCAGGGCGGCGCGCTTGACCGGGAAGCGGCGCAGCAGCTCATCGACGCGCGGCTGGGAGCGCGCCATGCGCGCGGCCACGCCGGCCACGTCGAGGCCGGCGGGCTGCACGGTGGCGGGATTGGAATGGCATCCGCTCATGGCTTATCGGTCCAGTTCGCCCGCGATGATGTTGATCGAGCCCAGGGTGCCCATGGCGTCGGCGATCATCGAGCCTTCGACCATCTCGCTGAACGCCGCCCACTGGGTGAAGCAGGGCGGGCGCACCTTGATGCGGTAGGGGTTGGTGCCGCCGTCGCTGACGATCCAGAAGCCGAGCTCGCCGTTGGCGGCCTCGGTGGCGTCGTAGCACTCGCCGGCGGGCGCGCGCACGCCCTCGTACACCACCTTGAAGTTGTTGATCAGCGCCTCCATGTCGTGGTAGACCTGATCCCGCGCCGGCAGGTGCAGGCGCGCGTCGCTGGTGTTGATCGGCCCCGGCTTGAGCCGGTCGAGGGCCTGGCGCACGATGCGCACCGATTCGACGATCTCGTAGACCCGGATCATGATGCGGTCGTAGGTGTCGCCGGCGGTGCCGATGACGGTGTCGAAGTCGTAGGATTCGTAGCCGTAGTAGGGCTCGTCCTTGCGCAGGTCGCGGTCGACCCCGCTGGCGCGCAGGCAGGGCCCGGTCCAGCCGTAGGACACCGCCAGCTCGGCGCTCACCGGGCAGATGCCCTTGGTGCGGTCGACGAAGATGCGGTTGCGTTCGACCAGGCCGCGCACCTCGCCCACCGCGCGTTCGAGCGAGGGCAGCACCGCGCGCACGTCCTCGGCGAAGCCGGGGTAGGCGTCGCGGTACATGCCGCCGATGCGGGTCACGGTGTTGGTCAGGCGCGCGCCGCAGAGCTTCTCCCAGATGCGGTAGACCTCCTCGCGCACGTTGAAGAAGTACCAGAAGTTGGTCAGCGCGCCGAGGTCGACCAGGTTGGCGCACACGCACACCAGGTGGTCGATGATGCGCGAAAGCTCGCACAGCACCACCCGCACGGTGACGCAGCGCTCGGGCAGCTCGACCCCGAACATCCTCTCGACCGCCTTGCAGAAGCCGATGTTGTTCATCATCGCCGAGCAGTAGTTCAGGCGGTCGGTGAAGGGCAGCACCTGCTGGTAGGTGCCCTGCTCGATCATCTTCTCGAAGCCGCGGTGCAGGTAGCCCATCTCGCAGGCCGAGGCGAGGATGGTCTCGCCGTCGAGGGCGACGAAGGCGCGCAGGGTGCCGTGGGTGGCGGGGTGGCTGGGGCCGAGGTTGAGGGGCAGGACCTCGATGGTCTGGCCCTGGGCATTCCTGACTTTCACGGGGACTTCTCCCGGAACGTGAGCGGGTCGCCGGCCGAGACCTCGCCGCGCTCGACCACCTCGTAGCCGCGCTGGCGCAGGCGCGCCTCGAGCTGGTCGACCATGGGGTCGTTGACCGAGAGCTTCTGGCGCTTCTGGCAGGGGTAGTCCTTGCGCAGCGGATGGCCGGAGAACTCGTGGTGGTTGAGCAGGCGCTTGAGGTTGGGATGGCCGCGGAAGACGATGCCGTACTGGTCCCAGGTCTCGCGCTCGGCCCAGTCGGCGATCTTCCACAGGTCGTGCACGCTGGGCAGCGCGCAGTCGTCCTCGTCGACCTCGACCTTGACCGCCAGGCGGTGGCGGAAGCGGGTGCTCTTGAGCAGGTAGACCACCGCGAAGCGCGGGCCGCGATGCCCGGGGAAGGCCAGGTAGTCGACCCCGGCCACGTCGAGCAGGGTGTCGCAGTGCAGGCTGGGCTCGTCGCGCAGCCACTGCAGGCAGTCGCGCAGGCGCTCGCGCGCCACCGTCACGGTCAGGCCCCAGCGGTCGCGCCCGTCGCGCACGGCGGCGAAGCGTTCAGCGAGCTGGGCGAGGATGCGCTCGGCGGGCACCCCCGCCTCCAGCGGCTTGGCGGCGACGATGCTCATGCCCCCACCGCCTTGCGCGCGGCCACGCTCTCGGTGCCGATCTTCTGCTGCAGCTGGTAGACCGCCTCGATGAAGGCCTCGGGGCGCGGCGGGCAGCCGGCGATGTAGATGTCCACCGGGATGATCTCGTCGATGCCGGGCACGGTGCAGTAGCAGTCGTAGAAGCCGCCGCTGGTGGCGCAGGCGCCGGCGGCGATCACCCACTTGGGTTCCAGCATCTGGTCGTAGATGCGGCGCAGGATCGGCGCCTGCTTGTAGGTCACCGTACCGGCGATCAGCAGCAGGTCGGCCTGGCGCGGGCTGAAGCGCACCAGCTCGGCCCCGAAGCGCGACAGGTCGAACATCGAGCTGACCGTGCCCATGAACTCGATGGCGCAGCAGGCGGTACCGAAGGGGAAGGGCCACAGGCTGTTGCGTCGCGCCCAGTTGACCACCGCGTCGGCGCGGGTGGTGACGAAGGCGTCGCCGAGGGAGACCTCGGGCACGGCGGCAGGGACGGGCTTGAAGGTCATCGGGGCATCTCCGCGGCTTCAGCGATCCCAGTCGAGGGCGCCCTTGCGCCACAGGTAGAGGAAGCCGACCTCGAGCACGAGCAGGAAGGCCAGCAGCAGCACCAGCATCGACCAGCCGCCGGCGGCGAAGGCCAGCAGCCAGGGATAGAGCACCGCCACCTCGATGTCGAACACCAGGAACAGCATCGCCACCAGGTAGAACTTGACCCCGAAGCGCTCGCCGGCGCCGCCCGCGGTAGAGGTCAGCCCGCTCTCGAAGGGCTGGTCCTTGCCACGGTTGCCGGTGTCGGGGCCGTGCGCCAGGCCGGACAGCACGCGGTTGGCGATCAGCATCCCGGCCGGCACCGCGGCGGCGATCACCAGCAGCAGGGCGAGCGGGAAGACCACGTCGAAGGTGCTCGGCCCGGACTGGGCGGCCGAGGCGGACGCCGGCAGGGCGGCGGCAGCGGCGGCGACGGCGGTGGCACCGGTATCCATGCGCGGGGCTCCGTTGGGGGAGGCGGCTTATAGGCGACAGCACGGCCTGCACCATGCAAAAGGTCACAGGCGGTCCTCATTGCGAAAATGCATGGGAGCAGCGACCTTGATTCGCAATTGCAATATGGACCGGCTTCCAGGCGCACCCTCGTGTTGGCGCGACGTCCATCCGCCACGGGATGCAACAATCGCATCGATGCAATGCGTCGCATAAACAGGATCTGTCGATCCTGATGGTCAATGGATTGCCGAACCATCCGCATTCCTACCGTGTTTCATCCTACCCACCGGTCGTCAACGACCCAGGAGTTTCTTCCATGAAGTCCTTCCTCCTCGCCGCCATCGTCGCCATCGCCGCTCCCGCCTTCGCCGCGGACGAGAAGGCCCCGGTCGCCGCTGCCGACAAGCTCAACACCGTCTGCCCGATGGAAGGCAAGGCCGCCGACGGCAAGACCGTGGTCGAGGTCGGCGACAAGAAGGTCAAGGTCGCGGTCTGCTGCAAGGACTGCGCCGCCGCCGTCGCCAAGGCCAAGGCCGACGACGTCGTCGCCGCCGCCAAGGCCAACAAGGCGATCGAGAAGGCCAAGTGATCTGAGCGCCTGCGGCCGCCAAGCGCGGCCCGGGCCTTCGCTTCGCATCCAGCCCCCCGCCATCCGGCGGGGGGCTTTGCGTTGGTGGCCGGGCGGAGAACCCTGAATAACGGCAGCGGCAGCGACGACACCAGGGCATGAACACCGACGATCTCATCCGACTCCATGCCGATCTGGTCTACGCCACCTGCCTGCGCGTGACCGGCAACGCCCAGGATGCCGCCGACGTCAGCCAGGAGGTCTTCATCGCCTGGATGCAGCAGCGGCAGGCCATCCGCGGGCCGCTCGCGGCCTGGTTGCACGCCACCGCCCGACGCCGCGCCCTGGATTGGCTGCGCCGGCAGCATCGCCGGCGTCAGCACGAACGGGAGGCGCCCGCACCCGCACCCGCGGCAACACCCGACGACGGCTGGCGCGAGCACCTCGATGCCAGCCTGGAGCGCCTGGACGCGCGCAGCCGCACCCTGGTGATCGAACACCACCTGTTCGGCCTGACCCAGGAGGCGCTGGCCGAGCGCTGGCGGGTGTCCCAGGCCACGGTGTCGCGTCTGCTGGCGCGCGGCATGGAGCATCTGCGTCGCGAACTGTCGGCCCGGGGCGTCACCGCCGCGGGGGCCCTCCTGCCGCCCGGCCTGCTGCCGTCCTGCCCGACCGACCTCCACGCGCCGTTGCTGGCGCAGGCGCGCATCGGCGGCGGCGCCGGCCTGGCGGGCGGCGGCAGCCTGGGATTGGCGGTGCCGGGGGCGCTGATGACCGCCATCGCCTCGCTGCTGGCCCTGGGCGCCGGAGCCCTGCTCTCCTGGGGCGCGTACCACGTCTGGCGGCAGGACCCCGACCCGGTCGGGACGGTGCTGGCCACCCTGCCCCCCTGCGCCCGGCCGGCGGCGGTCGCCGCACCGGTCCAGGGTCCGCGCTTCCGCGCCCTCGAAGCGCTGGTCTCCCGCCTGCCGCCCATGGACCGCGAGCGTCAGGGGCGGATGCGCGCCTGGCTGACCCGCGACGGCTCGGAACCGGCATGGAAGCGCCTGCAGATCACCCTGGACTCACGCCCAAGACTGGGGCAGGCGTCATTCTGGCGCTCGCACCGGCCAGCGGACTGGACCGACGCCGACGAACGCGAGTGCCGGCGCCTGGGCGAGGAACTGGCCCCGCTGCTGGCGGAACTGGACGGCGACCGCGCCTGCCTCGGCGGCGCCGGCTGGCTGGCCGAGGACTACCGCCAGGGACTGATCCGCGGGGTGGCTGATGTGCATGCCCTGGACATCGGGCAGCTGGGCGTGCGTCTGGCAGCCAACCTGCTGGCGCGCGCCGCGCTGGCGGGCGAGGCTGGCGCCCTCGACCATCTCGACCGCCTGCTCGCGGCCCAGCGCCGGGCGGCCTGCCAGGAGGTCGCGGTGGTGGCCTCCTTCGGCCTCGCCCCGATGCGCGACGAACTGCATGTGCGTCTGCTCCAGGCCGGGCGCCTGCCCGATGCACGCCTGGAGGCCTGGTGCCGGGAACCCTTCCCCGGGGACGGCATGCTCGAACTCGCCCTGATCGGCGAGGCCTGCATCCACCTCATGTTAGCCGAGGAGACCCTGGCGGCGGGTGGTGGCAACGGACCAGCGGCGGCCGAGATCCCGCTCGCGGGCGCCCGCCATGCCCTGGCCTTCCTGCCCCACCTGGACGGCAGCCGGCCCGGTCCCGACCTGATCACCGGCCGGCCGGCGGCGGGATACGCCCACGAAAGGACCCTCCAGTCCCTGACCGATGCCCGGCTCTCCCACGCCGGATACCGCCTCGCCGCCCTGCTGCTGCGCCGCCTGCTGCGCGGCGACGAGCTGCCCGAGCGCCTGGATGTCCTGGTCGGACACCTCGCCGATGGGAAGGGGCTGGCGGGCGGCGATGTCCGCGCCTGGGGACTGGCCTACCGCCGGCTGTCGCCCCGCCAGTTCACCCTCGCCATCGACCTGGCTGGCAGGACCCCGGACCACGCCCTGCCCGGCCACGCCGACGAGCTCGGCCGGCGGCTGGAGCAGCGCCGGCAGCGGGCCGGCCAGGGCGGATCGCTGGCGCTCGACCGCCTGCTGTGGTCGGTCGACCTCGACCGCACGGCGACCGGCGAGGCCGAGGACGAGGTGGGCGAGCCGGCGGCCCCGGGCGGCGCCCAGTAGCCCCGGAGGCCCGCCGGGTGCTTTTCCCCGCATCCCGCTACCCTCCCGCCCATGCTTCCGGTCAAGATCCACCTCACCCCCGAGCAGCACACCGCGCTCAAGGCCGCGGCGGCGCGCGCCCGCGAACCGGTCGCGGTGGTGGTGCGTCGCGCCCTCGACGACTGGCTGGCGCGCACCCAGCCGGAGGGCCGCCTGCAGCGCCTGCGCAACGGGCGCGGGCTGTGGAAGGGGCGCGGCGACCTCGGCGCGCTCGCGGCGGGCGAACCATGAGCACCGGCCTGCTGATCGACGGCGGCGTGCTCGCCGCCTACCTGGCCGGGCACGAGCCGGCCTGCGAGTTCCTCGAGTTCGCCGGCGAGGAGCTGGCGGTGGCGGCCTGCACCGCCGCCGAGCTGCACGCGCATGCGCGCAACGAGGCCGAGCACGAGGCCATCGACCACTGCCTGTCGGCGTTCCGCGCCGTGCCCATCGACCTGGCGGTGGCCCGCCGCGCCGGCGAGCTGCGCCGCGCCCGCGCCGGACTCGATCCGGTCGACGCCCTGGTGGCGGCCTGCGCCGAGCTGCACGAGCTGCGCCTGGTGACCCTGCGCCCGCGCGCCTTCCCCATGCTCGCCGACGTGCTGGTGCCGTGGCGGGACCTCCTGGCATGAGCCGGCAGCCGCGTCCGGTGCGCGTCGCCCTCGGCGAGCGCAGCTACGACATCCACATCGCCGCCGGCGCCCTCGACCACGCCGGCGCCCTGCTGCGCCCGCACCTGCGCGGCAAGGCGCTGGTGGTGGCCGATGCCACCGTGGCGCGCCTGCATGGCGGACGGCTGGCCGCCGCCCTCGCCGCCGCCGGCATCGCCGCCACCGTCGCCACCTTCCCCGCCGGCGAGCCGTCCAAGACCGTGGCCACCGCCGAGACCATGTGGCGCGCCTGCGCCGAGGCGCGCATCGGGCGCGACGACGCGGTGATCGGCTTCGGCGGCGGGGTCTCGGGCGACCTCGCCGGTTTCGTGGCGGCGTGCTGGATGCGCGGCGTCGCCTTCGCCCAGATCCCCACCACCCTGCTGGCGATGGTGGATTCCTCGGTGGGCGGCAAGACCGGGGTCAATTCCGCCGCCGGCAAGAACCTGGTGGGCGCCTTCAAGCAGCCGGTGGCGGTGGTGATCGACCCCGCCCTGGTCGCCAGCATGGACCGCCGCGAATACCGCGCCGGCCTGGCCGAGGTGCTCAAGTACGGCGTGATCAACGATCCCGCCTTCCTCGCCTGGCAGGAGGCGCACGCCGAGGCGCTGGAGGCCGGCGAGCCGGCGGCGGTGGCGCACGCGGTGGCCGAGAGCTGCCGCATCAAGGCCTGGTACGTGGGCGAGGACGAGACCGAGCAGGGGGTGCGCGCCCACCTCAACTACGGCCACACCTTCGGCCACGCCCTCGAACGCCACACCGGCTACCGCACCTACCTGCACGGCGAGGCGGTGGGCATCGGCATGCGCATGGCCGCCGTGCTGGCCGGCCGGCTGGGGCTGCTGGACGACGACGGGCTCGCCCGCCGCCAGGACGCGCTGCTGGCGCGCTACCGCCTGCCCGCCGAGCACGCGGGATCGCCCACCACGGTGCCGGCGCTGGTGGCCGCCTGCGGCCTGGACAAGAAGGTGGCGGGCGGACGCATGCGCTTCGTGCTGCCGCGCCGCACCGGCACGGTCGAGACCGTGGCGGTCGACGATGCCGAGGCGGTGGCGGCGGCCTTCGCCGCCGCCATCCGCGCATGACCCCCTCCGACGCCTGGCTGCGCCTGGCCCTGGTCAGCGGCCTGGGGCCGGCCTCGGCGGCGCGCCTGCTCGAGGCCGCCGGCGACATACGCGCGGTGTTCGACTGGTCCTTCGCCCAGCTGTGCGCGGTCGACGGCATCGGCGGCGAGCGCGCCCGGCGCATCTGCGATCCGCGCGGCGAGGAGCTGGTGGCGGCCGAACGCGCCACCTGCCACGGCGCCGGGGTGCGCATCCTCACCCGCGACGATGCCGACTACCCGCGCCGGCTGCTCGACCTCACCGACCCGCCGCTGGCGCTGTGGATGACCGGCACCTTCGAGCCGCGCGACGCCCTGGCGGTGGCGGTGGTCGGCCCGCGCCGGCCCTCGGCCTACGGCCACCGCTGCGCCCGCCGCCTGGCCGGCGGCCTGGCGCGCATCGGCGCCTGCGTGGTCAGCGGCCTGGCGCGCGGGGTCGACACCGTCGCGCACGAGGCCGCGCTCGAGAACGGCGCCCGCACCATCGCGGTGATCGGCAGCGGCTTCGGCCGGCTCTACCCGGAGGAGAACCGCCCGCTCGCCGAGCGCATCGCCGCCGCCGGCGCGGTGGTCAGCGAGCTGCCCTTCGCCTGCCCGCCCAGCGCCGGCACCTTCCCGCGGCGCAACCGGGTGGTGGCCGCGCTCTCGCTCGCCACCCTGGTGGTCGAAGCCGGCGCCACCAGCGGCGCGCTGATCACCGCCCGCATGTCTGCCGAGCTGGGCCGCACCGTGCTGGTGGTGCCGGGGGCGATCGACAACCCGGAGAGCGTCGGCGCCAACCAGCTCATCCGCGACGGCGCCACCCTGGTGTCCTCGGTCGAGCACATCCTCGAGGAGGTCGGCCCGCTGATGACCCTGGCGGCGGGCAGCGCCACCCCCGGCGAGCCGGCACCCAACCCGCGCGCCGAGGCGCTGAGCGGGCGCGAGAAGCAGATCTACCAGCTGCTCGACGACCAGGCGCGCAGCGTCGACGACGTGGTGCGGGTCGCCGGCCTGCCGCCCTCGGCGGTATCGACCACCCTGCTGGTGCTCGAACTGCGCCGGCTGGTGCGCAAGGTCCCCGGCGGCTTCGTGCGCGCGACCTAAGCCTGCGGGCGGGCGTCCCACTCGCGCTGCACGCGGGCGATGGCGTCGACCACCTCGCCGATCGCCGCCCCGAACGCGGTCAGGCGGTAGGCGACATGCAGCGGGCGCGGCACCACCACCTGGCGCTCGACCACCTGCAGGCGCACCAGCTTGGCCAGGCGCTGGTTCAGCACCTTGTGCGACAGGCCGGGGTTGGCGCGCTGCAGCTCGGCCGGACGCGCCTCGCCGTGGCGGATGGCGGCGAGGATGGCCAGGGTCCACTTGCATTTGACGATCTGCTGCACCGCCAGCTGGGCATCGGGGTTGCTCATGGCGGTCACGGGAGCGCCCATCCCGGCGCGGGCAAGCCCCGCGGGTACGCACCGGAAGGTGCGTTCTCGCCGGCCCCGGCCCGGCCGCCTAGGATGCCGTCCGGTGCCCGCAACCCGGCACCCAGGAGTCATCCATGTCCACCACCACCGCCATCTACTACCACGCCGGCTGCCCGGTCTGCCTCGACGCCGAGCGCGCCCTGGCCGGGGCGCTCGATCCCGCCCGCTTCCGGGTCGAACTGGTGCATCTCGGCCAGCAGCGCGCCCGCATCGCCGAGGCCGAGCGCGCCGGCGTGCGTTCGGTGCCGGCGCTGGTGATCGGCGGCACCGTGCTGCACATCAACCACGGCGCCACCATCGCCCAGGTGAAGGGCTGACCATCGCCCCCCGGCGGCGTCCGCCGCCGGGGGGGCGCCGGACGATCATGGCGCCAGCCACAGCTCGGGCTTGAACAGCTGGGTGCGGTCCACCCGCTCGGCGTGGCCGTCGTGGAACACCGCCCCCGCCTTGCCCTGGTGCCGGAAGGCGATGGTTCCGGCCCAGCTGCGCCCCTCCATCGTCGGCGAGTACGAGTGCATCGCCACGTTGGGGTAGATCAGCCGCCAGTCGAGGGCGTCGACCAGCGCCACCCGCGCGCCGGCGTTGCCGTTGCGCAGCCCCATCATGGTCGAGGGGGTCTCGCTGCCCTGGCCGCTGTTGGGCGAGAAGCTGTACATCAGGCACCAGCCCATGTTGACCGGATCGATGCGTTTGGAACGCGGACAGACCATGGCCAGCGGCACGCTGGGGTTGTCGGCGTTCTGCACGCGGTCCTCGGTCCAGGTGGCGATGAAGTCGCGGTTGCCGGTCCACACCATGGTGCGGGCGCCACCGGCGGTGATGTAGGCGGTGGGCAGGTACCAGCCGTCCCAGGCGCCGGCATAGACGATGTTTGCGACCTGGAGCTGACGGAAGCTGCCCAGGCAGCGCACGCCGTGCGCCGCCTCGCGCATGCTGGCCAGGGCGGGCATGAGCATGCCGGCGAGGATGCCGACGATGGCGATCACCACCAGCAGTTCGATCAGAGTGAAGCCGCAGCGCGGGGCGCAGGGCTGGTGGGAGCGGGAGCGGGTTGGACGCAGCATCGCTTGGCCTCCGGATCCCCGGCAGTCTACCCCCTGTTGCTGCCGCCCGTCCAGCACTTCATGCAATCACTTGCACAGGCGCAGCAGGGCGAAGTCCTGCCAGCGCACCCCGCCCGCGATGCCGCCGCCGAGGGGGATGTACGAACGCACCAGGCCCTCGCCGGGATCGAGGTCGTTGACCAGCAGCGACAGCCCCAGCTCCTTGCCCGGATCCGGCGCGGCGTCAAAGCCCAGCTCGCTCCAGGGCAGCAGGATGGACCAGACGGTGGCGCCGCCCGAGCAGGTCCATTCCGCCTCGATCCCGGCGACCGCCCCGGCCGGGCAGCGGGCGGGATCGAAGGTGTGGTAGCGCCAGGCCGCCACCCGCCCGCCCGCCGGGCAGAGGGTGAGGGCGGTGATGCGCTTGTCGTAGATCCCCGCCAGGGGGTAGTAGGGGATGCTGCGATGGGGGTCGGTGTCGACCGCGACCTGGACGCTGTCGCCGCGCCAGGTCTCGTCGCCGGCGAAGGGCTGGGCGACCCCGTCATCGTCCTGCTCGACCCGCACCCTGAGGCCGCTCCGGTCCCAGGAGAAGGCGACCGCGGCGCGATCGAGGCGGCCCGAGCTGCCGATGCCGGCGAGGGCGGCGCGCGCGCGGGGGTCGGCGCCGCCGCCGGGGCCGGTGGCGGCCAGGCCAGCGCAGCGCCGGCGCACGGTCTCGACCACCCCGCGGCCGTCGGCGATGGCCAGCTCCAGCTCGGGCGACCAGCCGGGGGGGATGACCCGGGGCGGGGCGGCGAGGGCGAGCGGCAGGGTGCGGCTGCCCAGGCCGGGCAGGGTGGCGGCGACGGTGGCCGAGGCGCCGCCCTGGCCGACGGCGAGGGCGAAGGCCTGGGCGGCGGGCGAGGCGTTGGCCAGGGTGGCCAGCGCCCGCGGCCGCCCGGCGGCGACCTCGACGTCGATGCCCTCGACCGCGATCGCCGGCGCCACCACCACCCAGTCGGCGCCGTGGTCGCCGGCGAGGACATAGGCCCCGGGCTCGGCGTCGGCGGGCACCGCCACCGCTGCCCCGTCCGCCCCATCGACCGGCCGCAGCGGGCCGTCGGCGCGCAGGCCGCGGCCGCGCAGGCGGCAGGTCACACCCGGGCGGACGGAAACCGCCGCCGCCGGCGCCGTGCGGTAGAGCCCCCCCATGCGCCCGCTGACGTAGAGCGGATCGCCGTCCAGGGCCAGCAGCAGCGCGCCGTCGGGGCACGCCACCTCGGCGGCATGGCCCATCAGGCCGGCCACCTCGACCCGCCGCGCCGCCCCCACCGGCACGCGCAGGCGGCGCTGGGCGCGCGTCGTCCACAGCGCGAGCACGGTGTCCTCGCCGCGCGCGAAGGCGTAGCCGTGCACATCCTCGCCGAAGGCGCGCAGATGGCCAACGGGCTCGGCGTCGAGCAGCAGCCGCGCGCAGGCCGCCAGCGCCGGCACCGCCGGCTTGGGCGCCAGCGCGCGGGTGGCGAAGCCGAGCCCCGGGTCGAGGTTGAAGCAGATGCCGAACGAGCCCTCGCTGGCGTAGTCGAAGGGGTAGAAGGTGAGGTGGGACTGCACCCCCTCGCCCTTGAGCACCAGGTTCTGCCGCACCAGGAAGGCGGCGTGCCGCCCCAGCTGCTGCACCCCGCGCTCCTCCGAGCGGAAGCCGGCCTCGGTGCTGCGCACCGGCAGCTCGCGCCCGTGGCGGCGCATGATGGCGCGGTACTCGCCGAGGCCGCCGATGACGTCCTCGGGGGTGTGGCCGTAGGGATGCAGGGTGAGCACGTCGAGGTGGGCGAGCACCCCCAGCTCGCACAGGCGTTCGAACAGGTGCAGGCCGCCGAAGCCGTTGGTCGGCCCGCCCACCAGGGCCGATGGATCGGCCTCGCGCACCGCGGCGCGGAAGCGGGCGTAGGACGCCACCATGTCCTCGGCGCGGTAGGTGGGCACGTGCAGGTGCCCGGGCAGGTTCAGCTCGGGCTCCCACAGGCCCTCCAGCAGCCGGGCCTCCTGGTGCGGGGTGAGCGCGCGCAGCACCGCCATGCTGTCGCGCACGAAGGCGTGGAAGGCCTCGGGCGGGTAGTTCGGCGCCGGCGCCTCGCGCGGGCCGCGCGCCCACGCCGGCAGGCTGGCGTAGTGGTTGGGGTTGAACGAGGTCACCACCTGCAGGTGGTCGGGGTAGGGCCGGCCGGCGGCCTGGCGTCCGGCCCAGGCCGCGCGGCCGCCGTCGGCGCGCTCGGGGCGCTCGCCCTCGGCCTCGTTCCAGCGCGGCGTGCGCAGGATGCCCGGGAACCCCATCAGCTCGTGCAGGCGCAGGTCGGTGCGCGGGGTGTGCAGGCCGAAGAAGCCCAGCCGCCCGCCCAGGGCGCGCATGCGCGCGACGTTGTCGGCCTGGGTGCGCGCCATGACCGCGAAGGACACCCGCCCGGGCTGGGCGCTGCCGGTGCTGCGGAAGCAGGCCCCGGGCAGCGCGCGGACGCCGGCCAGCGGCGAGCCGGTGAGCTCGTACCACCCCGGCGGCAGCGGGGGCAGGGCCAGCACGCGGTCGCCGGGCAGGCGGCACGAGCCGGAGGCCATGGTCCGGCCCAGGTCGTCGAGCACCCGCCAGGCCGCCCCGTCGCAGCCGGACGGCGGGTCCCCAGCCGGGGCGAGGTCGAAGGCCGGCGCGGCTCCCGGCTCGAAGCAGCCGCTGGGGTTGCCGCAGCGCGGCTGGGCGGCGAGGAAGCCGTTGGCCGGGCCGCTGCGGTACCACGCCAGGCGGGTCACCGCCAGCGCCCCCCACGGGGCGCGGCCGCGCAGCAGCACCCGGCGCACCTCGCCGCGCCGGGCATCCGCCAGGGCGGCGCCGCCGGCGTCGGCGAAGCGGCCGAACGGCAGCAGGAAGCGCTGCGGCTCCTCGCCCAGGCGCGGCTTGAGCGGGGCATGGAGGTAGTCGCGGCCCGGCTCGCCCACCACCAGGATGGGCTGGATCCAGGCCGGCTGGCCGACCTCGGCCGCGAGCTCGAGCAGCAGCCCGGCCGGTTCGGGCAGGCCGTCGCCGGGCAGCTCCACCCCCAGCTCGAACCAGGTGCGGTCCGAGCGCACGTCGGCGGGATCGATGCGCGTGCAGACGACGCCCAGGCCCCCGTCGGCCGGCCGGGCGGCGCGCACGTTGCCGCCGCAGGCGATGGTCCACGGGGTAGCGGGATCCCAGCTGCGCAGCTCCTGCACCCCCGCATCCCGCTCCTGCACCGCATCGGCTGCGGCCGGCGGTCGCAGCCGGCTCGCCGACAACGCCTCCGCAGCGGGCACGATCTGAGCCAGAAGGCAGGCGAGCAGCAGGCGGCCGATGGTCATGGCTGGGCTCCGGGATGGCAGGGTGCCGTCCGGGATGGTAGGCCGGCGCGCAGGACGCGCGCCGCACCGTTGTGCAATCAGTTGCATTCCCGACGACGGAGGGTCGGTCCCTCGCACCAGGATGGCTGCACCAGGATCGAGCAGGGGCGTGGCGCACCGCCGGTGACGCCCTGGCGCAGGAGCGGGACGAGGGCGTCGATCGCCGCCAGCAGGTGGCCGGCGCGATCGAGCACCAGACCCGCCGCAGCCCGTCCGCCATCAAGCACATCCAGGGTGCAGAAGGACACCTCGCCAGGCACATCGATTCCGCGCGCACGCAGCCAATGCAGCGGCCGCAGATCGTTGGCCACCACCGCATCGGGATGATTGCGGTCGAACCAGGCGCCGAAGGCGGCCTCGCAACCCGACCCCGGATTGATCAGCGGCTCCACCGCATCCAGGCCCAGGGCCGGGGCCAGACCCCAGCCGGCCAGGATCGAGTGCCCGCTGTGGGCGAGAGCGTAGCTGCTGGCCACCAGTCCCACCCGGCGCCGACCATCCTCGCGCAGCCGGACCAGGACGACGGCCGCTCCTGCAGCCAGATCGGGACCCGCCCAATGGCTGTGGCGCAGAGCCGGGGCGCCGCCCACGTTCACGAAGGTGAAGCGGGCGCGGTCGATCGCCAGCTCGTCGTGGGGGACCGGGCCCGAACCGATGACCAGGGCGCGCACCCCGCGTGCAGCGAGCTGTTCACCGCACGCGCGCTGCTCCTCGGAAGCGGTGCCGACATGCAGCATCTCGTAGAGATAGCCCAGGCGACGGCAGTGCTCCGGCACCGCCTGCCAGATCGGCGAACCGGCCCCCAGGCCCTGGCCGGCGGGCCAGGTGGTGAGATGGACGATGGTCTCCTCCGGCCCCGGCTCGCGATCCTGGCGGTAGGAGGCAAGCCGGGCCAGGGCCGGATCCGGCACGTAGCCCAGTTCATCAGCCCACCGCTGCACCGCGGCCCGTACCGCTTCGGAGATGCGCGCATCGTTGCGCAGGGCCCGCGACACCGTGGCCTCCGAGACCCCTGCGCTGCGCGCCACGTCCTTGAGCCTGATGCGCGCCATGGCCCCAGCATCCTGCACCGGCGACGCGGCGCCACTTCGCACCGGGCAGGCCCATCCGGTGCCGGCCGGCTACCTGCTCACATGCCGCCACACGTCATCGACGTTGGCGTTGAGGTCGTTCCACGGCGCGCTGGCGACGTGGCCGTCGTGGTAGACTAGGTTGGTGCGCTTGCCGCCGCCGTGGCGGGGGGCGGCACCGTGGTTGATCGACCAGATCCCCGCCGGCTCGAGCGGGCACCAGAAGCCGATGCAGGTCTTGGCCGGATTGGTCGAGCTGTCGAGGCTGTCGGCGGCCAGGCCCCGGGTCGACGGCCTGCTGACCTGGCTGCGCAGCAGCAGGGTGGTGCCGTAGTACATGCCGTGGTCGTCCTCCAGCACACCGTAGCCGCCGCCGTACCCGGGGGCGACCTGGGCGGTCGGCGCCGAGGGGCAGCGCCACACCCCGGTCTTCACGTTGCCCCAGGCCGCCAGGTGCCACTGCGTCACCGGCAGGTAGCCGCCCTGGTCGAGCAGGTTGGTGTAGAACCCCTGCATGACCGCCCCGGCCGAGGTGGGCCCGAGGTTGAACAGCGGCATCACGCCGTCGTTGTCGTCGGCGTAGGCGTGGAAGGCCAGGCCGATCTGGCGCAGGTTGTTGGCGCAGGCGGCGCCGCGAGCGGCGTCGCGCACCAGGTTGACCGCCGGCAGCAGCATGCCCGCCAGCACCGCCACGATGGCGATCACCACCAGCAGCTCGATGAGGGTGAAGGCGCGGCACATGCTGGAACCCTCCAGGCCAGTATGCATCAGAAGCGCACCAGCGGCCACACCGCAGGATCCTTGCGCTCGCCCATGCCGGGAGCGACGCGCACGAAGCCCTCGCGCAGCGGGCCGTCGTTGTCGTTGGCCAGCAGGTTGAAGCGCAGACCGCGTTCCAGCACCGCGTCGGACAGGCCGAAGGCGGCGTAGGGCAGGGCGAGGTCGTAGACCATGCCGCCCGGGACCGGGGTGGCGCTGGCGGTGAACGCCTCGGGCCCGGTGGCGGCGCCGGCGGGCTTGATCCACAGCGAGCGCAGCACGCGGCCGTCCTGGTGGCGGGCCACGCCCAGCTCCCAGCTGCCGGCCTCGCCGGGCACCTGGAAGCCGACCTGGAGGCCGTCGCCGCGCCAGGCGGAATCGGCGGACTCGACCTGATGGTGGAGGTCATCGCGCACCGCGACGTGCAGGCGCAGGGCGCCGCCGCCGCGCGCCAGCCACACCTGCATGCTCAGGTCCTCGGGACCGCGCCAGTTGCAGGCCTGCAGGGTGGGGTCGGTCTGGCAGAAGTTCACCACCGACGCCATCGCGTCGCAGGCGAAGTCGGGGGCGCGCCCGGCCGGCTCGCCGGCGGGGATGCTGCGCACCAGCTGCACCGGCACCGCCACCGTCCCCTCCCACGGCCCCCCCTCGACCGCGTAGCGCAGCGCCAGGGACGCCCGGCCGCCCTCGCCCGCCGGGCAGGCGGCGTCGATGCGCAGTTCGCGGCGCTCATCCGCCGCCAGCTCGATGCGCTGGCCGCCGCCCGGCCAGTCGAGGCGCAGGGCCAGCGGCCGGGCGAGGGGATTGGCCAGGCGCACGGCGAGGGCCAGACGTTCTCCGGGGGCGGCCAGGGCCTGGCCGGCGAGCGCCACCAGCGCGCCCACCACCTGCACCGGCTGGCCGCCGCCGGGCAGCTCGATGTAGCTCGGCTGGGCGCCGGGGCGGACCACCAGCGCGCCGTCGCGCGCCGGCAGCGCCTGGGCGTTGCCCATGATGTCCACCGCCTGGCCGGCGGCGCAGCCGGGGGCGCGGATGGCGATCGGCTCATCGGCCAGGCCGACGTCCTCGTTCCACAGCACCGCCACCCGGCGGCCGGAAGCGGCGAACACGTAGCCGTAGCGGCCGGCACCCAGCGCCAGCTCGGACTGGAAGGCCAGGCCGTGCAGCTCGCGCATGAGCTGGTTCCAGGCGGCATAGGCCGCCTTGGCCTGGAAGTCGCGGGTGACCAGGCCGTAGTTGTGCTCGGCGTTGGCGGGGTCGGTGCCGTCGTTGCGCAGGTCGTACCAGGTGTAGCCCACGGCGCCGCGGGCGCGCGCGAAGGCCACCTTCTTGACCAGGGTCACGGCCTGGACGTGCTCGGTGGCGAAACAGCTGTGCATCGCCGTCTCATTGAAAAATAGCGGCCGCTGGACCTTCATGCCCTTGCGCATGCGCGCCAGCTCGCCATCGACCGCCTGCTGGAAGCCCTGGAACAGCCCGTGCTCGTGATGGGCGTGGATCTGGAACAGGTCGCTGGCCTCGCGCAGCACCCGTTCCTGGAAGTCGGGATGGCGGTGGCGATGGGGATGAGAGAGCACGGTGGCGAAGCCGCCGCTCAGCATCACCGCCTCGGGATCGGTGGCGCGCATCACCTCGCCCGCCGAGCGCATCATGGCGATGTACTCGGCGTGGTGCCATTCCTCCCACGCCTGGGGATCCTTGCGCGCCTTGGCGGCCTCGAAGGCGGCCTTGACCGCGGGCACGGCGTGGTCGGGGTGGCCCATGCCGAGGATGGTCTGGAGCTCGATCCCGTGCCGTCCGGCGCGCTCGACGATGTCGTCGAAGGCCGACCAGTCCCAGGTGCCGGCCGGGCGCTCGATCTGCGACCACTCCTTGCCGGCGCGCATGAGGGTGAAGCCCACCGCGGCGGCGGCCTGCATCTCGCGTTCGCGCTCGGCCGGCGGCACGCGTCCGGGGTGGCTGCAGACGCCCCACCAGAAGCCGGTGGGGTCCTTGGGGTTGCCGGCCGGCGGCGCGTGCACGAAGCCGCCGGCGAAGGGCTTGGCGCCGGGCAGCGCCGCCGCCACCCAGCGCATGCCCAGGCGGCCGGCGCCCAGCGGCACGGCGATGCGCGCCTCGCCGCGCGCCGGCACCTGGCAGTCCTGGTCGAGCTTCACCACCGTGCCGTCGAACTCGGTGACGGTGCCGGTGAGGCGGGCGGACAGCGGCTGGTCGCCGGGGTTGGCCACCACCAGCGCCGCGGGGGTGGCGCCGGGGGCGGCGATGGGCACAGCCCAGCCGGTGTCGAGGCGCAGGGCCGGCTCGGCGGCGCCGAGCAGGGCGGCGAGGGAGGCGACGAGGAGCGGGCGCATCACTTGGCCTCCGCCATCTCGACGTTGTCGAAGATGACCGCGCCCGCGGGGGCGTCGGCCTTCAGCCCGACCGCGAAGCCGTTGAAGGCGAGCGGGTAGTCGATCACCCCATCGTTGTTGCCGCTCCAGTGCCCGGTGTGGCGGGCGGGGTTGATGGTGAAGGTCACCGTGCGCCAGCCGCTCTGGTCGGGCCGGGGCAGCGGGGAGCTCCACTGGAAGCTCTCGCCCTTGCTGTCGGCGAGGCGGATGCCCAGGCCATCGACGCCGGCGAAGGCCTCGGCCCACACCGCGCAGGTGATCACCGCCCCGGCCGGGGTGATGGCGGCGATGGGGGTGCGCTTGGCGAGGTGCACGTCGACCCAGCGGCCGTGCGGCGACGGCCAGGCCACCTTGAGCGCCTTGCCGGCGCCCAGTCCCGCGGGCGCCTCGACCAGGGTGGGCACCGCGAAGACCTGGTCGCCGCTGGCCACCATCCCGTGCTCCGGGCGCTCGAAGTCGTCGATGGCGGAGGCGGACAGGGGGGCGGACAGCACCGCGGCGGCGGTGGCGGCGAGGGCGGTGGGATGCACGGCGGTCTCCGGGGAGGTGGACGGGGACAGGACCAGGACGGTGGCGGTGGCGGCGCCCGCGGCGGCCACCCCCAGGCCGGCCAGCAGCGGGGCCTTGGCGAGCACACCGGCCGCCGCTGCCGGCGGCGGCGGCAGCACCGGCACCGCCGGCAGCGGCGGGGGCGGCGGCGGCATCAGCAGGGCGGGCGGCACCAGCAGGGCGCCGAGCGAGGCCTCGCCCAGCCCCGCGCCGGCCGGCCCCAGCTCGGCGCGCAGCAGGGCGAGGGCGCGGTGCACCTTGACCCGGGCGTTGTTGACCGTGCAGCGCAGCTCGGCCGCCAGGTCCTGGTAGGACACCCCGGCGACCAGGTGCAGCAGCAGCGGCCGGCGGTGCTGCTCGGGCAGGGCCTCGACCGCGGCGCGCACGCGCTCGGCCAGCGCCAGGCGCCCGCTGTCGTCGCACGCCTCCGGCTCGGGGGCGGCGATCATGCCGTCCTCCAGCGGCTGGGCCGGACGCGGGCGCCGGCGGTGGTGGTCGATGGCGGTGGCATAGGCGAGGTGCATGAGCCAAGCGCGGGCGGCGCGCTCGGGGTCGGGTCCTTGGGGGCGGAAGCGCGCAGCGGCTGCAGGGACGCGCAGCCAGAACTCCTGGTAGGCGTCCTCGGCCTGGTGGGGGTCGTGCAGGCGGCTGGCGATCAGGCGCCAGGCGTCGGCGGCGTGACGATCCACCAGCACCGACCACAGGGTGGCGGAAGCGGGGCCGGAGAGCCCGGCCAGGGCTTCGGCGGTGGTGGGCTCTGTCATGCCGTCAGGGTACTATCGAAAACCCCCGGCGGCCATTACCGGGTTTCCCCTCCATGCGCCCTGGCCCTTGCCGGAACAGGGTTTGCATGCGCGTTGCCCGGCCTGGCGGGCGGGCTAGGATGGACTCCATGATCGCCGCCCCGCACCATGTGGTCACGGTGGAGCAGTACCACCGCATGATCGACGCCGGCGTGTTCGCCGATGGCGCCCGGGTCGAGCTGGTCGATGGGGAGCTGCTGAGCATGGCACCGATGGGCAACCGGCACTACCTGGCGGTAGCCAGCCTGCATGAGCAGTTCGTCCTCGCCCTGGCCGGCCGGCGCGATCTGCGCGTGGCCTCGCAGTCGCCGGTGACGCTCAGCCCGGCCGACGAACCCGAGCCCGACCTGGTGGTGGCCCGGCGCACCGCCGGCAAACCCACCGCCGCCGACCTGCTGCTGGTGGTCGAGATCAGCGATTCCACCCTCATCCTCGACCGCGAGGTCAAGCTGCCGCGCTACGCCCGCGCCGGGGTGCCCGAAGCCTGGCTGGTGGACCTGGTCAACGACCGCGTCGAGGTGCACACCCGGCCCGGCCCCGACGGCTACGGCGCGGTGCGCACCCTGGGCGCGCAGGAGCCCCTGGCCATCCCCGGCACCGCCACCGCCGTCGACTGGCGCGACGCCCTCGGCCGGTGAGCGCCCTCGCCGGCGCCCTGCGCCCCTACCTGTGGCTGATGCGGCTGACCTTCCTGCGCCTGATGGCGTACCGGATGCGCTACCTCACCGGCATCGCCACCTATGCGGTGTTCGTGGGCGGGCAGTACTTCATCTGGAAGGCGGTCTACGCCGGCAAGGGCCTGGCCGCCGACGAGCGCCTCGACGGCCTCACCCTGGCCGAGCTGACCACCTACCTGGCGGTGGGCTTCATCGCCCGCTCGGCCTACTTCACCAACACCGACGGCGAGATCGCCACCCGATTCCAGAACGGCGACGTCGCCCTCGACCTGCTCAAGCCGCTGCACTTCCACGGCCAGTGGCTGGCCCAGGCCGGGGGCGAGACCGCCTTCCGCCTGCTGTTCTTCGCCCTGCCGATGTCGCTGGTGCTGGTGCCGGCGTTCGGGGTGATGGCCCCGGCGGGCGACGGCTGGTGGCAGTTCCCGCTGCTGTTCGCCCTCGCCTTCTGGATCAACGCCGAGCTCAACCTGCTCACCGGCACCGCCTCCTTCTTCCTCGAGGACATCACCGGCCTGATGAGCCTGAAGCGCAACCTGATGATGCTGCTCTCGGGCCTGCTGGTGCCGCTGCACTTCCTGCCCGACCTGCTCGCCGGCGCCACCCAGCTGCTGCCCTTCGCCCTGGTCGGCTACTACCCCACCCTGGCCTACGTCGGGCGCCTGGGCCAGGGCCACGCCCCCGACTTCCTGCACGTGCTGCTGCTGGGCGCGGCGTGGGTGGTGGCGCTGCGCGCGGCCAACGTCACCCTGTGGCGCACCGCCCGCCGGCGGCTGGAGGTCCAGGGTGGCTGACGACGACCGCCGCGCGCTGCTCGACGACCTGCGCCAGCTGATCGAGCTCGACCGCGGCCTGGGGGTGGAGTTCCTCGCCCGCCCGGCGGCGGGGGCGGCGCCGCTCCCGGCCAGACCTGCGCCCGTCGCGGCGGCGCCGGCGGAAACCCCGCGCCCGGCCACCGCCCTGGTCTCCTACGCCACCCTGCCGCCGGCGCGGCCGACCTCGCCCTCCCCACCTTCATCAGCCCTCGCCCCCATGACCCAGCCCCCGCCCCCCGTCAGCGCCCCCACCGGCATGGCCGCATCCGACATCGCCGCCATCGCCGCCGAGGTCGCCCAGTGCCGCGCCTGCGGGCTGTGCGCCACCCGCACCAACACCGTGCCCGGCGAGGGCAACCCCGCCACCGAGCTGGTGTTCGTCGGCGAAGGCCCGGGCGCCGACGAGGACGCCCAGGGGCGGCCCTTCGTCGGCCGCGCCGGCGAGCTGCTCACCGCGATGATCGTGGCCATGGGCTTCCCGCGCGAGCAGGTCTTCATCTGCAACGTGGTGAAGTGCCGCCCGCCCGGCAACCGCCTGCCCGCCCCCGACGAGATCGCCGCCTGCCAGGGCTTCCTCCACCGCCAGCTGCTGGCGATCCGGCCCAAGGTCATCTGCACCCTCGGCAACACCCCCCTGCGCGCGCTGATGGGCGACGACAAGCTGGGCATCACCAAGCTGCGCGGCCAGCGCCTGGACTGGCGCGGCATCCCGCTCATCCCCACCTTCCACCCCGCCTACCTGCTGCGCAACCCGCCGGCCAAGAAGCCGTGCTGGGAGGACCTCAAGGTGGTGCTGGGGGTGCTCGGGCGCACCCCGCCGCCGCGCAAGGCCGAGTAGATGGCCGCCGCGCTGCTGGTGCTGGGCATGCACCGCAGCGGCACCTCGTGCCTGGCGGGCATGCTCGCCGCCGGCGGGGCGCGGCCGCCGGGCGCGGTGGTGCGCAACTGGGACAACCGCCACGGCCACCACGAGGCCGCCGCCGCCGTGCGCCTCGACGAGGCGGTGCTGGCGCACAGCGGCGGCTCGTGGATCGAGCCGCCGGCGGCCTGCCGCTGGACCGAGGCGCACGCCGCCGAACGCGACCACCTGCTTGCGCCGGTGGCGGGCTGCCCGGCCCTGATCAAGGACCCGCGCGCGCTGCTGTGCCTGGACTTCTGGCTGGCGGCGCGCCCCGCCCCGCGCCTGCTGGCGATCGTGCGCCACCCGCTGGCGGTGGCGCGCTCGCTGCTGGCCTGGCGGCGCCTGCCCGCCGACGACGGCCTGCGCCTGTGGCTGGCGCACAACCGCCCGCTCGCCGCCCTGGCCGCGCGCCAGGATCTGACCGTGCTGGATTTCGACCGCCCGCGGACCGAGTTCCTCGCCGCGGCGCAGCGCGCGATCGGCGCCCTGGCGCCGGAGCTGGCCTGCGACCACGCCCTGCTCGCCGGCTGCTATGCCGCCGAGCAGGTGCACCACGGCGGCGGCGGCGCGCTGCCGGCGGACCCGGAACTGCTGGCCGAGGCCCTGTCCCTGCACCGCCGGCTGGGGGGCGGCGAGGCCGGCGAGGCCGGCTGCTTCCCCTGGGACGGCTACCCGCGCTTCCTCGACGCCCTCGCCGCCGGCGACGAGGCCACGGCGCGCACCGCGGCCGCCGCCTGCCTGGCGGCGGCCGGCGACCCGGCGGCGGTGCTGGCCCCGGCGGTGGGGGCCTGGCTGCGCGCCGGCCGCCCGCTCCAGGCCCTGGCGCTGGTGGAGACCGCCCCCGCTGCCTGCGAACCCGCGCTGCTCGACCTGCTGCGCGGCAAGGCGGCGCTGGCGGCCGGGCAGCCGGAGCCGGCGCTGGCGGCGCTGACGCGCGCCTGTGCCGTCAGCGATCCCTATTTCGAGGCCCGCACCCTGCACGCCCACGCCCTGCGCGGCTGCGGCCGGGGCGCGGCCGCGCGCGCGGCCCTGGCGGCGCTGGCGGGGGACGCGGTGCATCCCCACGAACCCCTGTCGACGCTGGCGGAATGGGCCTGGGCCGACGGCGACCTGGCGGCGGCCCAGGCCGCCTTCGCCGAGGCCTGCGACCGCGCCCCGCCCCACCGCCGCGGCCGGCTGCGCTGCCGGCTGGCGGAGCTGCTGCGGCTGGGCGGCGACCTCACGGCGGCCCTGGCCCAACTCGACGCCGCCCAGGCCGAGGACCCCGGCTACGGCCGCGTGCGCGAGCTGCGCCGCCTACTTGGCTGAAGCGGCTGATGCGGCGGCCGCGGGCAGCGTGCGCACGAACGCCGCCAGGGCGATCAGCTCATCCTGGCTGAAGCTGTCCTTCCACGGCCGCATGCCCTTCTGCGGGTAGCCCTCGCTGATGCTGCGCACCACCTCGGCCATGCTGCCGCCATGCAGCCACTGGCCGCTGGCCAGACGCGCGCCCTGGGGCCCGCCGTTGCCGTCCACCCCATGGCAGGTGGTGCAGTAGCCCTTGCCGGTGAGGTAGAGCTGGCGCCCGCGCGCCAGCACGGCGGGATCGCTGGCGAGGGCGTCGAGCTGGGCCGGGGCGGGCAGCGGCTGGGCGGGAGCGGCCGCCGGATCGTCGCCACAGGCGGCGAGCAGCAGGCAGGAGGCGAGCAGGTGGACGGGGCGCATGGGCGGGACCATGGTGGCGCGCCGGCATGCGGCAATCTCCGGTTGCGGCGAAAGGCCATGCACGACAGTCCCGTCCCACCCCTGCCGGCGGCGGCCAGTTCCGCCCCGGCGACATCCCCGAGCCTGCCATGCAGATCGCCCAGAACACCGTGGTGTCCATGCACTACCGCGTCGCCACCGCCGAGGGCGAGCACGTCGACGCCTCCGCCCCGGGCGAGCCGCTGGTCTACCTGCACGGCCACTCCGGCATCATCCCCGGCCTCGAGAACGCCCTCACCGGCAAGACCGCCGGCGACAAGGTCGAGACCGAGGTGGCCCCGGCCCAGGGCTATGGCGAGTACGACCAGGGCCTCGACCTGGTGGTGACCATGGACGCCTTCCCGGCCGACGCCCGCCCCCACCTCCAGCCCGGCTTCCGCTTCCGCGCCGAGCACCCCACCAAGGACGGCGAGCAGGTGATCTTCACCGTCGCCAAGGTCGAGGGCGAGCAGGTGTTCGTCAGCGGCAACCACCCCCTGGCGGGCAAGACCCTGCGCTTCCAGGTCGAGATCGCCGAGGTGCGCGCCGCCACCGCCGAGGAGCTGTCGCACGGGCACGTGCATGGGGCGGGCGGCCACCATCACTGACGGAGCGCGCGCCGTCGCGGCAGCCCGCGCGTAGCGCGGGTTGCCGCGACGGCGATCCGGCTGCGCCGGATGGCGCGCTGCGCGCGCCCGCGCTCCTGCCTGGGAGCGGCGGTGCGCTCCCAGGCGTGCACAGGGGGTTTCACCCCCCGCCCCCCAGCCAAGGGGGTTCCCCCCTTGGCAATCCCCCTTGCCGTATCCAGGGGTCGGGCGCTTTCCGGAGCATGCTGCCTGGGACCATGGCTGCGTCACCGCGGCGTCGATGTGGGCATCGACGCTCCGGAAGAGATCCGCGGCGTCGACTTGCCGGTCCCATGACCCGACGACACGGACGGCCGTATTTGGAGCGTC
>JAKLKR010000399.1 GCA_023150565.1 Planctomycetota bacterium | reverse complement strand
CGAGGCGCTGGTCGAGGTGGTGCTTGATGCGCCCGCCGGTGCACATGCCCGAACCGGCGATGATCACGCACGGCCCGCGCTGCTCGTTGATCGCCTTGCTGTCCTCGCGGCTGGTGCACAGGCGCAGGCCGTGGAAGGCGAAGGGTCCGCCCGGCCGGGCCAGGCGCCGGCGCGCGGCGGTGTCGAGGGCCTCGGGGTGCTGGGCGAACACCTCCAGCAGGCGCACCGCCATCGGGCTGTCGAGGAACACCGGCAGCTCGGGGATGCGTCCGGCGTCGTGCAGGTTGCCGAGATGCCAGAGCAGCTCCTGGGCGCGTTCGACCGCGAAGCAGGGCACCAGCAGGGCGCCGCGCTGCGCCACCGTGCCGCCCACCACCTCGGCGAGCTGCGCCTCGACATCGGCGTGGACGTCGTGCAGGCGGTCGCCGTAGGTGCTCTCGATCACGGTGAGGTCGGCGCCGGGCGGATCGGCGGGGTCGGGCAGCAGCGGGCGGTCCCAGCGCCCGAGGTCGCCGCTCAGCAGCAGCCGGCGTCCGCCTCCGGCGAGCAGCAGGTGGCCGGCGCCGAGGATGTGGCCGGCGAAGTCCCAGGTGGCGGTCAGGCCGGGGGCGACCTCGTACGGGCGCTCGAAGTCCACCACCCGCAGCCGGCGCACGGTCTGGTCCACCAGGTCGAGGTCGTAGAGCGGCTGCGCCGGGCGTTCGCCGGTCCGGCCCTCCTTGGCGTGGCGCTTGCGCTTGTGGGCGGCGTCTTCGGCCTGCAGCCTGGCGCTGTCCTCGAGGATGATCGGCACGATCGCGGCCGTGGCCGAGGTGCAGAAGATCTGGCCGCGGAAGCCGTGATGGACCAGGCGCGGCAGCCAGCCGCAGTGGTCGGCGTGGGCGTGGGTCAGCAGCACCGCCTGCAGGCTGGCGGCCGGCACCGGCAGGTCGTCCCAGTTGCGCGCCAGCAGTTCGCGCTCCTGCACCAGGCCGCAGTCCACCAGCACGCGCCGGCCGTCGCATTCGACCAGGTGGCGGGAACCGGTGACGGTGCGCGCGGCGCCGTAGGGAGTGAACGAGAGGGGCATGGTGGGCTCCGGAAATGGTCCGACCGGCGCAGGATGCGCCGGTCGGACGGGGTTGCCACCAGGGAAGGCGGTCGCTTCAGCGGGTGAGCGCCTGGCGGATGTGGCCCTGGGTCTCGGCGATCGAGCCCTTGCCCTCGATGAGGTGGAAGGGGAAGGCGCTGTTGAGCGCCGCCAGCACCGGCTGGGTCTGGTCGACGAACACGCGGTAGCGCTTGCGCGCCGCCTCGGGATCGGTGTCGGTCGGGCGCAGCTCCTGCAGGGTGCCGGTCCCGGTGGCCTTGACCTTGTCGTTGTGGGCCTGGATCTCGCGCCCGCGCTTGAGCTGGCGCTCGACCGACTGGGTCTCCTCCACCGCCAGCACCATGGCGCTGAAGTTGGGCTTGGGGAAGTCGGCCGCGCGGGCGCCGCCGGCGTTCTTCTGGTGCAGCTCGGCCATGCGCGCGTGCAGCAGCTTGACCAGCTCGCCCTGCACCAGGGTGCGCGGGAAGCCATCGATGATCAGGCCGTTGGCGTAGCTGCGGTCGGTCAGGCGGGTGAGCAGCAGGCCGACCACGTCCTTGTCGCTGACCAGGGCACCGCTGTCCTTGATCTTCTTCATCTCGGGAGTCTGCAGCAGATCGCTGGTGACCAGGGCCTGGGCGGTGAAGCCCTTGAGCTGGTTGATGAACGCGGTCTGGGTGCCCTTGCCGCAGCCGGGCGCGCCGCCCAGCCAGATGATCGCCTTGGGCAGGCAGCTGCCGGGCTTGGCCAGGGCGGCCTCGACGGCGGGCCACACGGCGTTGAAGAGGGTCTGGGCTTCGGCGGTGGCGGTGGTCATGGCGGCTGGGGTAGGCATGGGGATGTCCGGTAATCCCCTATTCTGGATCTCGTGGTCCTGTTCAAGCAAGGAGTCATCAGGGGTGGCGGTGTCCGAGGCCAGTGTTGCAACGCGGTGATGCAGGGGTGAAAGCGATGCACGGATAACCAGTCCGCATGCGACCGGCGGTTCCAATACCCAAGCGACCCTGCATAGGACCTCCTGGGTGGTCCGGGGCTGCACTGGCGGCTTCACCTAGGTGAAGCCGCCAGCAGCAGGCCCGCTCAAGTCGCAGAATGATCCGGGGTCAGCTTGTCGAGCGCCGCCATGCACTCGTCGACCGAGTCGACCACCGTCAGCAGGTCGAGGTCGCCGGGGCTGATGTAGTGGTGCTGCAACTCCATCTGCTGGCGGATCCATTCCAGCATGCCCTGCCAGAAGCTGCGCCCGTAGAGGATGATCGGCATGCGCTCGATCTTGTGGGTCTGCACCAGGGTGGCGGTCTCGAACAACTCGTCGAGGGTGCCGAAGCCGCCCGGCATGACCACCGCGGCGCAGGTGTGCTTGAGGAACATCACCTTGCGCACGAAGAAGTAATGGAAGTCGACCCGGGTGTTGATCCAGGGGTTGCCGCCCTGCTCCATGGGCAGGCGGATGCACAGGCCGATGCTCACGCCCTTGCCGGCGGCGGCGCCCTTGTTGCCCGCCTCCATGATGCCGGGGCCGCCGCCGGTGATCACCGGCAGGCCGCGGCTGGCGCAGCGGTGGGCGATGTCCTCGGCCGCGAGGTAGTAGGGATCGGCGGGCTTGGTGCGCGCCGAACCGAAGATGGTCACCCCCTTGGGCAGTTCGCTGAGGGTCTGGAAGCCCTCGATGAATTCGCCCATGATGCGGAACATGCGCCAAGCGTTCTGCTCGGTCTTATTGCTGCTGAAGGATGGGCTGGTCATGGCTGGACCTTTCAACCGCAGCCTACACCAGCAAGTGGTGCGGGCGCAAGTGCCTGTTCAACGGCGGGATGCATCGCTGCTGCGATGCTGCAGCAGGGCCCACAGGGTCTCCAGGTCGGCGGACGACACGCCCGGGATCGCGCCCGCCTCGCCGAGCGTGCGCGGGCGGTGCCGGGCCAGCTTCTGGCGGCATTCGTGGCTGAGCGCGCTGCAGCCGCCGAGGTCGAGCCCGGCGGGCAGGACGAGGTCGCGGTGGCGCTGCAGGCGGTCGATGCGCGCCTGCTGCCGCTCCAGGTAGGTGTGGTAGCGCAGCTGCACCCAGGCCTGGGCGCGCACCGCGAGGTCCGGCTCGGCCGCCAGCGCCGGCAGCGCGGCGCAGGCGGCGTCCAGCTCCAGCGCCTCGCCCGCCACCCGCCGCGCCGCCTCCTCGCCCAGGCGCGCCGCCAGC
>JAKLKR010000398.1 GCA_023150565.1 Planctomycetota bacterium | reverse complement strand
CGCCGCGCGGCGCATCGCCCTGCTTGAACTCCCGCGCCCAGGTCCAGGCGTTGGTGACGCCCAGCGGTTCGCGCTCGGGGGTGACGACGTAGGTGGGGTGCAGGTACAGGCCGCGCTGGGCTTCAAAGCTGAGCGGCCCCAGCCCGCTCATCGCCTGGCCGTTGTAGTCCAGCTCGGTGGTGTCCTGGATGCACAGCACCACCGCGTGCTCGCGGATCCGTGCCTGGCTGGCCCGGGCGTGGGCGCTCAGCACCTCCTCCCAGCCCACCTGTTCGTTGCGCAGGAATCGATACGCCGCGGCCGTTTCGGCCCAGTTCTCGCACGCGCCGGGAATGCTCGCCCCGGGCTTCTGGCCCAGCCGCTCGGCCAGCAGCACCGCGCGCTGATTCAGCCGCGCATCGCCCAACTCGATCGTCTCAAACTCCTGCTTCGCCCAGCTCATCTGCACGCTCCGTGTGGTCGTCACTCAGGACGATAGGGTACAGGGTGGGGAGATGTGTGTAATGGGATGCCCTGAAGGGCGTTGCCCCTCGCCCCGCTGGCCTCTCAGCCCATGCGCGAGCACAGCGCCCGCGCGACCGCGGCAGGGTCGGCCGCAGCACACAGGGCGCTGACCACCGCCAGGCCGTCGGCGCCGGCCGCCATCACCGCCGCCGCGTTGCCCGCATGGATGCCCCCGATGGCCACCAGCGGGCGGGCCGTACGCGCCCGGATCGCCGCCAGTCCGGCCAGGCCAAGGGCCGGCGCGGCGTCGACCTTGGTGGCGGTCGAGAACACCGGGCTGACGCCGTAGTAATCCACCGGCGCGGCCTCGGCGGCCGCGAGCTGGGCCAGGGATTCCACCGACAGGCCGATCAGTGCGCCGGGCATCAGGCGGCGCACGTCTTCGGGGGCCATGTCGTTCTGTCCCACATGCACGCCGTCAGCGGCGCAGGCGAGCGCCACGTCCACCCGGTCGTTGATGATCAGCGGCACGCCCCGGGGGGCCAGCCAGGCCTTGAGCGCCCGCGCCCGCTCGACGAAGGCGCGGGTGGGCAGGCTTTTCTCGCGCAGCTGCACGCAGCTCACGCCGCCAGCCACGGCCGCCTCGACCACCGCCAGCACACCCCGCTCGCCGCACAGGGCGCTGTCGGTGACGAGGTTCAGGCGAAGGGTGTCGACGAGGCGTTCATGCATCGACGGCCAGCCTCAGGCGCGCGGTGAAGGAGGCCTCATCAAGCAGCTGCAGCCCGTCGAGCAGCTCGATCTGCAAGCGCCCGACGCCGGCGCCCGCCCCCTGGACGCGCTCGACGGCCAGCTCCCCGACCACCCCCAGCACCGCCATCGCCGCCACGGTGGCCCGCCACGGGTCGGGCTGCACCGCCGCGAAGGCGCCCACCAGGGCACTCGCCGAGCAGCCGACGCCGGTGACCCGGGTCATCCACGGATGGCCGTTGGAAAGCACCGCGCGACGGCCGGCGGCGTCGACCACCAGATCGTCGGCGCCGCTCACGCACACCACGGCGCCCAGCTGCCGCGCCAACGCCGCGGCGGCGTCAGCGGCATCGGCGGTGCTCGCCGCGCTGTCGACACCCCGGGTCGCCGCGGCCAGGCCGGCCACGCTCATGATCTCGGAGGCGTTGCCGCGCAGGATGCCCGGCGCTCCGGCGCGGATCAGCTCGGCCAAGGCCGCGTTGCGGTAGGGCGTCGCGCCGGCCCCCACCGGGTCGAGCACCACCGGGATGCCCCGCGCCCGGGCGGCCAGCAGGGCCACCTGCATGGCGCTGATCCAGGCCGGCTCGAGGGTGCCGATGTTGAGCACCAGGGCCTGGGCGATGCCGACCATGTCGCGCACCTCCTCGTGGGCATGGGCCATCACCGGCGACGCGCCCACGGCCAGCAGCGCGTTGGCGTTGTAGTTCATCACTACCAGGTTGGTGATGCTGTGCACCAGCGGCGCGTGCTCGCGCACTGCCTGCAGGTCGGCCCACAGGGCGCGGGCATCCAGGGGGGTGGAACTCATCGCGACAGACTCCTCGCCGGCAGTCGGCGTCAACCAAAGCCCGCAAGGCTACACCAGGCGCTCACTCCCGGTGGACCGCGAAGCCGGCCCAGGTCTGGCTCACCGGCATGATCTCGAGGCTGTTGATGTTGAGGTGGGCCGGCTGGCTCATCAGCCAGAAGATCGTCTCGGCGATGTCCTCGGGCTGCACCGGCTTGGCGCCTGCATAGGTGGCATCGTAGCGGGCCTGGTCGCCGCCGAAGCGCACCAGGGTGAACTCGCTCTCGCACAGGCCGGGTTCCAGGTCGGTGACGCGCACCCCGGTGCCCGCCAGGTCACAGCGCAGGCCTAGCGAGAACTGGCGCACGAAAGCCTTGGTGCCGCCATACACATTGCCACCCGGGTAGGGCCAGCTGCCCGCCACCGAGCCCACGTTGACGATGCTGGCCCCCGCACCGTGGGCGATCAGCCGCGGCAGCAGCATGCGGGTGGTGTACATCAGGCCCTTGATGTTGGTGTCCACCATCGTCTCCCACTGGTCCAGGTCGCAGCCCTGGGCGGGGTTGATGCCAAGGGCCAGGCCGGCGTTGTTGACGAGGCCGCGCAGGGTCGCGAAGTCGGCCGGCAGGCCGTCGATGGCGGCCTGCATGGCGGCGCGGTCGCGCACGTCCACGGCCAGCGGCAGCACCTGGGTCGTCGCCGACAGCTCCGCCGCCAGCGCCTCCAGGCGATCGCGGCGGCGGCCGGTGATGACGAGCTTCCAGCCGGCGGCGGCAAAACGCCGCGCGCAGGCCTCGCCAAAACCCGAGGTGGTGCCGGTGATGAACAGGGTGGGCTGCATGATTTCTCCTCTGGATAAGGCCGCGCCGCGTCGGGCGCCGGGCATGAGGAGATTCTGCTTGTTCGCGCCGCTGCGATAAATAGCCTGAGCGCCGCAACACTATTCAGGCCGATCGAACAATCTCCGCGGCTTAAACAAAAACGGGAGCCGAAGCTCCCGTCGCGGGCCCGATCGAGGCGCTCAGGCCTTGCGCCTGCGCACCGCCGCCAGACCGGCCAGGCCGAGCCCCATCAGGGCCATCGAGGCCGGCTCGGGCACGGCGCTCACCGGGCTGCATTCCGGCGCGGTGGGGTTGGCGGTGCAGAAGGCGACTGCGGTCTCCTGGACGCCCACCGTGAAGCCGTTCCAGTTCTCGTTGCTCAGGCTACGCCAGCTGACCGTGTCGAAGGTGCCGGTGAAACGCAGGGTGCCGTGGGGCTCGCCGGTGCCGAGCAGCTGGTACTCGGTCTTGCCGTTGACCGTGAC
>JAKLKR010000397.1 GCA_023150565.1 Planctomycetota bacterium | reverse complement strand
CGCGACCGTGCGCACGGCCGATCCCGGGGTGCGCCCAGGGTGGGCGAAGCGCACCGCGCGCAGCAGGGCGCCGGCAGCCGCCGGGGATGCGGCATCGGTGGTGAAGGCGACGGTCAGGGGGCGGCCGTCGCCGCCGCTCACCTCGCCCATCGGCACCCCGCCGTAGCTGACCGTGCCCTCGCCGAGGGTGATGTCGTCGGCCCCGAATCCGGTGGTGACCAGGCTGAGCCGGTCGTCCGCCGCCGCGCCGGCGGTGATGCGGGCCACCATCCGACCGCCCTTCATCGCGGGGGAGTCCATGTCGTCGACCCACGCGCCTGGGCACACCGCCAGCGCCGCGGCGCCCTCCGTCCACACCGCAGCGGGGGATGCACCCAGCCCGATCCCCGGCACCGAAGGCTCTCCGAGATAGGTGAACACGATGCTCATCTGCATCCAGCCGTCCGCCGTCGGGGCATGGCCATCATCGATCGCCACCCGCAGGGAGTCGTTGGTCAGGGTCGGGGCAGCCGCTTCGTAGCTGATCCTCAGTTCGTCGATGTCGGTCTGGGTGAAGACCTCGCCCAGGCCCATCGGCCGGGCGGGTCCGAGCGGACCGAGCAGCCGGCCATGCTGCGGCAGGGCGATGATGGTGTAGCGGATCGCATCCCCGTCGGGATCGGTCATCCTGGTGGCGTTGCGGTTGAGGGTGTAGAACGACACCCGGCCCATGAAATAGGGCGACCAGCTCTGGAACCGGGGGATGTCGTTCTGCGCCCCGACCGCCACCGGTACCACCGCGCTGCCCACCACCCCCAGGGGGTCGACCAGGGTGATGACCACCTGGGTCGTGCCGTTCGCGTCGGCCAGCGGCCGGATGGCGATGGTGGCGGTGCCGGCATCCCGGTCGAAGGCGGCGACCGTCGCCGCCAGCACGGTCGCATCCACCACCGAGGCGAGGAGCTGCAGGGTCGCAGAGGAGGTCGAGCCGGCGCGGGGGGCGAGGTTGAAGACCCGCAGGTCCACCGGCGCCTGGTCCTCGACCAGGTCCAGCGCCGCGGGCGTCACCGTCGGTTCGGCCCCGCGCAGGAGCGCGCATGCCAGCAGCAGCAGGCAGGCCCATCTCGTCGGCGGGTGCATGCCTGGTTCGTACCCGGACGGCCGGTGCGGTCTATGGATACGGGCCCATCCGCCGCAGGATGGCCATCTGGTGGTCGGTCTTGGGCGAGGGCAGCAGGCCGCCGACCAGGAAGCGGGCGACCAGGCCCGGATGGGCGGCGAACAGACCCGGCCGGGGACGCTCGTAGCCGGCGTCGACATCGTTGCCGGCATGGCGCATCAGCGGCTCGAAGAAGCCGCGTGCGGTGCCCGGCAGGCGGCCGTCCATGTACCAGCGGCGGTGCCAGGCCACCACCGCCAGGCCTTCGTCCGCGGCCAGGCTGCGCAGGGCCTGGCGCGAGAGGATGTGCACATGGTAGGGCGCGTGCAGGGCGTGCAGGTACTCCTCGGGGTCGCTGAGGTCGATGCCGGCGGCGTCAGGGGTCTCGATGCAGAGGTGGCCGCCGGGGCGGGTCAGGCCGGCAAGCCGGTGCAGGAATCCGCGCGGGTCGGCATCGTGCTCGATGACGTCGAGCGACACCACCCAGTCGTAGCTGTCGGCGAGCGCCCGGGTCGAGGCGAAGGCCGGCACGAAGGGATCGTAGCCGGTGCAGTTCCGGTAGCCGTGCTCGCGCAGGAAGTCGAGGAACAGCCCCTGGTTGCAGCCATGGTCGAGGATGCGGTGGCGGCGCTGCAGGCCGGCGGCGACCAGCCGGCGCAGCACCCGGCGGTACCAGGTGCGCAGGAAGTAGTCCAGGCGCTGGCCGCGGATCGGATAGCCGGCGTAGTACTCCGCCAGCTCCGGCACCGCCGCCACATGCAGGGACGAGCAGCCGCCGCAGCGCCACACCGGGAAGGAGCGCTCGCGGAAGCGCCGCACGTTGCAGCGCACCAGGGCCTCCTCGCTGGCCGGGCCGCGGCGCCCGCAGGCGGCGCACACCGGCGCGGGATCACCGAGGGGAAGGGAGAGGACGGGAAGGAGGGCGGACATGGGGATCCTCGGCAGGGGTCAGGCGGTCTGCGCCCGGACCGGCTCGATGCGCACCTGGGCCGGGCCGGCGAGGTGGTAGCGGATGCCACGCCAGGTGATCGAGCGGATCAGCGACGAACGCGCGATGTTGACCGCGTACAGCCAGGCCGCGACCGGGGCGGCCAGCAGGTAGCGCTGGCGGTCCTGGCGCAGCGCCGCCGCCGCGGCGGGATCGAGCACCGCGGCCACCGCGGCCATCAGCGCCCCGGCATTGGCGGCGCTCAGCACGGCATACAGCGCCACCGCGGCGATCGCGCCGCCCGCCCCGGCGGCCCACGCCCCCGCCGCCACCGCCGCCGCCAGCACCAGGATCGAGGCGGTGTGGGCGATGGCGGTGAAGCGCCAGAAGGCCGGCATGCAGCAGCGCGAGATGGTGGCCTGGCGGTTGGTCCATTCGAGCACCGAGCCCCAGCTGTCGTCCTCGCGCGAGACCACCATGCAGCGCGGATCGAAATGCACGCGCAGGCCCATGCCCTTGACCGCGTGGGCGAGGGTGAGCCCGTCGGAGATGGAGTGCGCCCACATCCCCGTCACCCCGGCCGCGGCCATCACCTCGCGCCGCACCGCCATGCCGCCGCCGAAAGCGATGTTGTGGCTGCCGTCGACCAGGAAGGGCATGGCGCCGGCGTTCCAGGCGGAGCGGACCAGGGTGGCGAAGCTGCTCCCGGCCCCGGGCACATACCAGCGCCAGCCGGTGGCGGCGCCCACCCCGGGCCTGGCGAGATGGGATACCAGGCGGGCGGCGAAGTCTGGCGGCAGCACCCCATCCGAGTCCACGCACACCACCGCCTCGACGCCGGGGGCGAGATGGGTTACCGCGGCGATCTGGTTGGCCAGCTTCTGCGCCGAGGTGGTGGCGCGCGGCGCGACCACCACCTGCACCAGGCCGGGGTGGCGGCCCGCGACCGCCTGCAGCAGCGGCAGCACGGGATCGTCGGCGGTGGTGGCGAGCAGGACCTGGGCCGGTCCAGGCCGCTGGGCGAGCACCGAGGCGATCACCGCGTCCAGGCCGGGGTCGATGCCGCGGCAGGGCAGGATCACCGCCACCGCCGGCAGGCCGGCGGGATCCGGCGCGGGCAGCAGGCGGTGGGCGGCGATGTGGCGGCGCAGGCCCCGCGCCATGGCCAGGGGTATGGCGCCGCAGAGGGCGAGCAGGACGGCGTGGACGTCGAAGGCGTGCTGGTCGGGCGGCAGCGGCATGGAGGCACCTCGCCACCACTACGCAGGGCCGCGCGGGGAAGTGC